>JANXTM010000255.1 GCA_025352405.1 Polaromonas sp. | reverse complement strand
CAGCACGAGGTGGCGCACCTGTTCATTAAAAAAGTCGGGCTAACAGGTTTCGAAAACCACTTTCCCAAGCAGCTTTCAGGCGGCATGCAGCAGCGTACGGCGCTGGCCCGGGCTCTGGCCAACAACCCACGCATTTTGCTGATGGACGAGCCTTTTGGTGCGCTCGACCACCAGACCCGTGAGCTGATGCAAGAGTTGCTACAAGGCATTTGGGAGGCTGAACAGAAAACCGTGCTGTTTGTCACCCACGACATTGACGAAGCGATTTTTATGGGCAACCGCGTGGTCGTGATGAGTGCGCGGCCTGGCCGGATTAAATGCGATGTGCCGGTACCGTTGGCGCATCCGCGCAGCTACGCCATCAAAACAACGCCTGTGTTCACCGAATTAAAAGCCATGCTGACAGAAGAAATCCGCATTGAAGTTTATAAAGCGGCGGGCTTGCACGTCGCCATTGCTTGAAAACTAAAGCCCCAGCCGCAAGACCAAAATAGCGCCCAGTACCAGCGCTGCGATAAAAGCAGTCTGGCTTATCGGTATCGCCACTGGTGACCAGTGCAGCGCCAGTTTGGACAAACTTCGGGCGTTAATCGGGGCATTTAAAGTCCTGCACACGTGCGTTGCTGATTTACTTCGTAAAATCCTCAGCACATTGTTTTTCGCACCCTAGTGGTAACTTTTATCTGGAGATCACATGAAATTTGGCAAAGTTTGGGCTTTTTCTGCATTGGCACTGGCCGCGTTGATACCTTTTGCGTCCCAGGCCCAACAACCTGTTCGGGTAGGTTCCAAAAACTTCACTGAGCAATTTGTGTTGGCTGAAATCTACGCGCAGGCACTAGAGGCTGCAGGCATCAAAACCGAGAAAAAACTCAACCTTGGTGGTACGTTGATTGCGCACAAGGCCATGGAAGAAAAGCAGATTGATTTTTACCCCGAGTACACCGGCACCATGCTGCTGGCTGTGCTCAAGCAGGATCCCATGACCGACCCCAAAGCGGTGTATGACAAAGTCAAAGAGGCGTACGCCAAAATGGGCTTGGTGGTGCTCAACCAGTCCAACCTCAACAACGGTTATGTCATGGTGGTGCGCGCGGAAACTGCCCAAAAATACAAGTTGGAAACCCTGTCGGACCTAACCAAGGTCGCGAAAGAACTCAAAATTGGTGCTGGCCCTGAGTTTCGGGACCGCAAAGACGGTCTCCCAGGGCTGAAAGCCAAATACGACATGGTGTTTGGGGAAGACCTGCAAATGGCTATTGGCCTGCGTTACCAGGCGCTTAAAAGTGACCAGATTCAGGTGGTGAACGGCTATTCGACCGACGGCATGATCAGTGCATTGAAGCTCAAACGCCTGCGCGATGACAAAAGTCTGTGGCCCCCGTATTACGTGGTGCCGGTTATTCGCAAAGAAGCGCTGGATGCCAACCCGAAAATCGGAGAGGTTTTGAACAAAGTCAGTGCCTTGCTGGATGAGAGCAGCATGGCCCAGATGAACCTGCAGGTCGACGGCGACAAGTTGGAGCCCAAAGACGTGGCACGCGACTTTCTCAAAGCAAAAGGCCTGGTCAAGTAAACCTGCGCCCACGCCATGACCATTGAAGTTGGCGACCACTGGGTTGGCATTGACGACCTGGTGCGTATCGCCCGCGGCGGCGAAGCGGTGGCGCTGTCGGCTGCGGCGCGCCAACGCGTCGCAGCCGCACGCGTGCTAGTGATGCGCCTGGCGACATCAGGTCAGCCGATTTATGGGTTGAACTCTGCGCTGGGCGCCAACACCGGCGCCACATTGGACAGTGACGACCTTGAAAGCTACCAGCGCCGTGCAGTGCGGGCGCGGGCAGTTGCGGTTGGACCAGCGTACGACACGGCGTCTGTGCGGGCCATGCAGTTCGCCCGCGTGGCGGGTATGGCGCGCGGCGGCTCGGGCGTTTCGCCGGCTGTGCTGGACGCCTGCATTGCGCTGCTGAACCATGCCGTTCACCCCCTGGTGCCACGTTTTGGCTCGATTGGCGTGGCTGATTTGCCGCAGTTGTCTCATCTGGCTCTACCGCTCTTTGGAGAGGGCAAGGCGGAGTTTGGCGGTGAAATGATGAATGCTGGCGCAGCGCTGGAAAAAGCCGGGCTCCAGCCCGTCAAGCTGGGTGTAAAAGACGGCCTGGCATTGATCAGTTCCAACGCAGCGACCACAGCCCGGGCCGCACTGGTGCTGCATGACGTGGCAACGACACTTAAGGCATGGCTGGCCGCTGTGGCACTCGGCTATGAAGGTTTCAGGGCCAGCCTGTCGCCGCTTAACCCAGCTGCGGTGGCCGCGCGTCCCGCTACCGGCCAGGTTGAAGTGGCGGCCCAGTTACGCCAGCTTTTAAAAGGTAGCGCTTTGCTGCAGCCTGGTGCCGCCCGCCGCGTACAAGACCCGGTCTCCATGCGGGTTGTAGCCCAGGTGCATGGTGCGGTGCAAGGCATGGTGGAGAGCGCCCGCGCGCAGGTCGAAATTGAACTCAACAGCGCAGCGGACAGTCCGCTTGTGCTGGTCGATGAAGCGGCCGACGGCGTGCCCAATGGCGGTGTGATGCTGTCCAACGGCAACTTTCACATTCCCGCACTGGCGCTGACGCTGGACGCCTGCGCCATTGCGCTGGCGCAAGCTGCCAGCCTGTCGGTGGCGCGCTGCCAGCGCTTCATGTCGCCAGCGCTGACCGGTTTGCCGTTGCAACTCACGCGTCACGGCCCGGCCCACTCGGGTTTTGCCACGGTTCAAAAAACCCTGACCGCGCTGTGGGCCGAGATCCGCCTGCGCGCCAACCCCGGTTCGCTGGACTATATGCCGGTGTCCGAGGGCCTGGAAGACCACGCCTGTATGGCACTTGGTGTGGTTGAAAAACTCGGTGAGTTGCTGGAACGGGTGCGCTATCTGGTTGCTATCGAATTATTGATTGCGGCGCAGGCGGTTGACCTGCGCGGTCTGAACGAAGCTGAACTGGGTGAAGGTGCGCGCGCTGCGTACAGACAGCTGCGCGCCATCATTCCCATGCTGGATGAAGACCGTCCGTTGGGGCCCGACATTGACTGCGTGCAACGTGCTGTGGCGGCCGGCCTGTTTGATTGGACTGCCTCCGCGGCACCATTGCAGGCGGACTGCGCATGACCTGGTTTCTGCGCAACTGGACAGATGTGGCCCATGGGTTGTGGGAACACATTGCGATCTCCATGACGGCGCTTGCAATTGCCTTTGCGCTCGCGCTGGCGATTGGCATCGCCTGTGCGCGACGTGACAAACTCTACGCTGCCGTGATGACAATTTCCGGCATTTTGTACACCATACCGACACTGGCTTTTCTGGCGTTTTTGATTCCGGTCGTCGGGCTTGGCCGCACCAACGCCATCATCACCATGGTCGCGTTTTCGATGATGATTTTGATTCGCAGTGTGGTCACGGGCATTCGTGAAGTTCCTGCGGATGTCATCGACGCGGCGCGCGGTATGGGCATGAACCCCGGCCAGATCATGCGCCGCATCGAGCTGCCGCTGGCCCTGCCCTTGATCGTGGCAGGCCTGCGCGTGTCAGCCGTCACCCTGATCAGCGTGACAGTGGTGGCCGCTTACGTCAATGCAGGCGGGCTGGGCACGCTGATTTTTAACGGCATTGCGAGCGACCATACGGCAAAAATATGGGCCGGTGCCCTGACGGTTTGCGCACTTGCCATCGTCGTTGACGTGCTGCTGGCGCTGACCGAAAAAAAACTCAGACGCCAACGCGCTGCCTGACCACGATTGAAGCCCCATGCTGATTGACGCCTGGAATTACATTTTGGCCCACCCAACGCAGTTCTGGCGCGCCTTGCAGGTGCACGTGATGCTGTCCGCGTCCGCACTGGCCATTGCCGCCATCATCAGCATACCGGCAGGCATCGCAGTAGCCAGGCGCAGTGGGGTGTCGCTGGCGGTGGTCAACGTCGCCAATATTGGACGCACGCTGCCGTCGCTGGCAGTGCTGGCGCTGGTCATGCCCTTGCTGGGGACGGGTTTTGCGCCGGCGCTTTTTGCGCTCACCCTGCTGGCTTTGCCGCCCATCGTCACGCACACCATTGTGGGCATGCGCGGGGTTGATGCCGACGCCGTAGACGCAGCCATTGGCATGGGCATGACGCGCAGTGGCCTGCTCTGGAAGGTTGAGCTGCCAATGGCGGTGCCCATGATATTTGCGGGTCTGCGTACCGCTGTTGTTCAGGTGATCTCCGGCGCTGTACTGGCGGCATTCATTGGCGGCGGCGGACTCGGTGACTTCATCACGGCGGGCATCGCCATGATGGCGGTGCCGCAGTTGCTGGTAGGTGCCATACCCGTGGCCCTGCTGGCGCTGGGAACCGATTTTCTTTTTGGCGTGTTGCAGCGCCGCTTGACACCGCAGGGGCTTCGCGCATGATCACACTGGACCGACTGACCAAAAAATTCGGTACTGGCGACCAGTACGCCGTCGACAAACTGTCGTTGACAGTTAAAGCCGGTGAAATCTGCGTTCTGATTGGCCCTTCCGGCTGCGGCAAGACCACCACCATGCGCATGATCAACCGCATGGTCGAGCCCGACACTGGCCGCATTGAAGTTGGTGGCCGCGACGTGACTAAAATTGATGCGGTCGAGTTGCGCAGATCGATTGGCTACGTGATTCAACAGGTCGGCCTGTTCCCGCACATGACGATTGGCGAAAATATTGCGACGGTTCCCCGCTTGCTGGGGTGGGATGCCCCGCGCATTGCCAAACGCGTGGACGACTTGCTGGCGCTGGTACACATGGAACCAGAGCTTTACCGCGACCGCTTTCCGCGCGAGTTGTCGGGCGGACAAAAGCAGCGCATCGGGGTGGCCCGCGCACTGGCCGCAGACCCGCCAGTGATGTTGATGGATGAGCCTTTTGGGGCGATTGACCCGATTACCCGTGCATCATTGCAAGACGAGTTTTTACGCATCCTGCACGAACTCGGTAAAACCATTGTGTTTGTCACGCATGACATCGATGAGGCCATCCGGATGGGCTCGCGCATCGCCATATTGCGTGCCGGCAAAGTGGTGCAGTACGACACACCCGAGCGCATTCTTGCGCAGCCTGCCGACGCCTTTGTTGAAGCTTTTGTGGGCGGCGACCGCTCACTGAAGCGGCTGGCTTTACTGACGGTGTCTGCTTATGTTGAAGCGGGTTCGCCGCCCGCCAGCGCGCCGCGACTGGTGCCCGGCACAGCGTTGCGCGATGCGCTGTCTGCAATGCTGGACGCCGGCGTCGACGAGGCCGGGGTAGTTGACAGCAATGGCGATCCGCTGGGCCGCGTGACGCTGAGCGCCATTCGCAAAGCAGCCAGCCGCGCCGCGCCCTAAACGCCTAGACAGTTTTGGCGGCCGATGCCAGCCGCAACACTGCGCGGTAACCGCCCTGCACTTCCATACGCTGCGTCACACCGTCGCGCACCAAAATGCGGTGGGCCAGGGGCAAGTTCCAGCAGGGGATTTGCGTGAACATGTGGTGTTCCCCATGGTAGTTGACCCAATAAGGCGCAAGGAACAAACGCTCCAGAACATTGGCATGTGTGGTGCGCGCGTGACGCAGCGGATCGGTGCCATTTTGCACAATCAATGCATGCTCGGCAATGTTGCGCAGGCGGCTGACCAGCGGCAGCCAGGTCGCCATGGGAAGCAGCCACAGCACCACCCAGGCCCACCAGAAACCAGCAGCGCTCAAGGCCGCCAGGCCCAGCGCATTGGAGATGAGAAAAACGCGCTGCTTTTTAGCCTCCGCCAGCACCAGAGACCAGGCCTGGCCTGAGCCGTCGGTACTGCTCGCCTTGAGGCGGTCAGCCAGCGCACCAAAACGCTGCTTGAAAAAGGTTTGTCCGGTCAGATCCCGCAAAATTTTGCGGCGTAAAGAATGCGGCGTCACTGGAAACGGTGCCGACAGCACCAGATCAGGGTCTTCGGTTTGCTGCACAAAGCGGTGGTGCTGCAAATGGTAAGGCCGATACACAGCCAATTCAGCGCCACAAAACCACAGGGCCAGCCGATCATTGACTTTTCGGTTGGCATGCAGCAAACCGTGCGCGGCATCGTGCATCAGGACGAACAGGCCCAACTGCCGGTTGCCAATCAACACCACGGCGAGGGGAATAGTGACCGGCCAGATGACACCCATGGCCATTGCAGCGGCGATGACCAGCCAGCAGTGCACGACCAGCGCGATGCCCTTCCACGCTGAGCGCGCTGACAGCAGCCGCCACTCGTCCGGGCTGAAGAATTGTTCGGGTTTGACGCGGGCAGCGGCGCTCATGGGGGTCCTTGTGTGACATTTTTCTGCTGGGGGTGCAGCAGTTGATAGCCTGAGTCTTGCAGATCCAGCAATCTTTGTACAGCTGCCAGGTCGCCGCGCGGCTTGCGGCCTTGGGCGTCTGGCCGCAACGCGCCGCGCAGGTCATCGTGGTCATAAACCATCAGGTGCACGCCAATCATTTCATTGAGGGCCTGGCACAGGCTGCTCAGGCTCAAGGCCTCCACGCTGCCACCGGTAAAACCAGTGACGGTGCGCGGCTCGTAGTCAACGTTGTGCTCAATCAGGGCGATTTCGGCGGATTTGGAGTCATCGCAAAACAGCTGGATATAAATGTCAGACAGCCGCGTTGCCGTGCCGTGCCATACCGCACCGGCTAGGTAGGGTCTAAAGGCGGCCATGCGCTCCATCCAAACCAGCGCCAACTGGCGCAGGGCCAGCAGTTCGGCGGGTTGGGTCTCGGCGCAAAAAACAGCAATGTATTCACGCACGGCATCTTCGAGCATGTCGTTGTCTGGTAAGTCAAAGCGTCCCGGCAGCGCCAGCTGCTTGACCGCGCGACGCTTGGCCGGGCCATATTCAAGGCCTTCTTCGACCACCATGGCAGCAGCAATGGCGGCGATTTCAGATTGGAGCGTGTTCAATTGGCGCTTTTTAGATGGTGTTTTAGGGCTCTACGGCAGTAAATACGGAGGCTATACGCTATGTATTAAATAGCACTATCAGTTTTCAGACCCGTGCCAGCACACTGCGCAGCGCCTGGCCGGTATGGGTTCCCAGCGCGACCACTGCCTCTGGCGGTGCAGAAGCCACCACCGTGCCCCCGGCGTTGCCACCATCGGGTCCCAGGTCAATCACCCAGTCGGCCTCGGCAATCACGTCCAGATCATGCTCGATCACCACCACGCTGTGGCCGCCGTTGACAAGGCGGTGCAATACGTGAATCAGCTTTTCCACGTCAGCCATGTGCAGGCCGACTGTGGGCTCGTCCAGCACATACAGCGTGTGCGGCGCTTTTTGACCGCGCCGGGTGATGTCGTCGCGCACCTTGCTGAGTTCAGTGACGAGCTTGATGCGCTGGGCTTCGCCGCCAGACAGCGTCGGCGACGGTTGACCCAGGGTGAGGTAGCCCAGACCCACGTCCCTGAGCAATTGCAGCGGATGGCCAATGCTGGGCATGGAAGCAAAGAACGCCGCGGCCTCGTCCACCTCCATCTTCAGCACATCGCCAATGCTTTTGCCACGCCACGTCACAGCCAAGGTTTCCGGGTTGAAGCGCGCCCCATGACAGGTTTCGCAGAGCACCTTCACGTCGGGTAAAAAACTCATGCCGATGGTTCGAACGCCAGCGCCTTCGCAGGTCGGGCAGCGCCCTTCGCCGGTATTAAAACTAAAGCGCCCGGCAGCATAACCGCGCGCGCGCGCTTCCAGCGTGTCGGCAAACAGTTTGCGAATCGTGTCCCAGAAACCGATGTAGGTGGCGGGGCAGGAACGCGGCGTTTTGCCAATCGGGGTCTGGTCAACTTCCAGCACGCGGTCGACCACGCGGTAGCCGGTAATCGCCTGGCAGCCGACCCAGGCCGGGTGGTGACCTGCATCGTCGGCATCGCGGCCGGCCTTGGTTGAGCGCTGCATGACGGCAGCGTGCACGTTGGTCAGCAGCACATCGCGCGCCAGCGTGGACTTGCCAGAACCCGAAACGCCGGTCACGGCAACCAGCCGGTACAAAGGCACATCAATGAAAACGTTTTTGAGATTGTGCAAGCCGGCGCCGACCACCGAAAGCCACGAGGTAAAACGTGAGGCTGCCGCAGGCGCGGCGTTGTGCAATGTGCTGGCGCTGGCAGCTGCAGCCTTTAACGCCGCAGCCTTGAGTGCGGCTTGTTTCTGCTTGCTTAGGGGTTTGCCAGCTGGACCAGCGCCTGCACCCAGCGCCGCTGCGGGCGCATCCGGGTCCAACCCGACTTGCGTTTCACGGCGTATCTGCAGGGGGTGTATCAGCGGATTCGCCAGATAGCGGCCAGTGAGCGATTCGGGTACCGCCGACAACTGCGCCGCCGTGCCCTGGGCCACCAGCTGGCCGCCGCGTGTGCCAGCCCCCGGGCCAATATCGATGATGTTGTCAGCGCGGCGAATGGTGTCTTCATCGTGCTCCACCACGACCAGCGTGTTGCCGCGTTCGCTGAGCTTGCCCAGGGCATTGAGCAAAATTTTGTTGTCGCGCGGATGCAGGCCAATCGTCGGCTCGTCCAGCACGTAGCAAACGCCTTGCAAGTTGGAACCCAGTTGCGCAGCCAGCCGAATGCGCTGCGCCTCGCCGCCCGACAAGGTCGGCGCACCGCGGTCCAGCGTGAGGTAACCAAGACCCACGTCCGCAAGAAACTCCAGGCGTGATTTGATCTCGGGAATCAGATCCCGGCCAATGCCTGCCTCGCGCCCAACCAAAGCCAGCGTTTCGACCCAGGCACGCACATCGGTTACCGACAAGCGCGCGATATCAGCGATACCGACCCCGGCAAACCGGACGGCTCTGGCCTGTTTGTTCAAGCGCGTGCCCGTGCAGCCGGGGCAAACGGTGTCTGTCACATCGTCAACTTCAGGCTCGGCAAAGCTCTGCTCGCGGCCTTTGCTGTCGTCATCCCGCACCGAATCGTCAAACACCTGGCGCTGCTCTTTGGTGAGCTTGACGCCGGTACCCACGCAGTCGGGGCACCAACCGTGCTTGCTGTTGTAGCTGAACAAGCGCGGGTCCAGCTCGGGGTAGGACGTGCTGCACACCGGACAGGCGCGCTTGGTTGAAAACACCTCCAGCTTGCCAATCGCGCGGGTGGAGGTGGCTGCCAGCATCGCCTCCGCAAGGCCCTCGATCGAGCCCAGCACATGCACCTGTCCCTTGCCGTGCTGCAGGGCAACCGCCAGCGCCAGCCGCAAGGCTGCTTCGTTGTCAGGGGTGATGTGCAGGCTGGCAACCGGCAGTTCAACCGTGTGTTCCTTGAAGCGGTCAATGCGCGGAAACCCAGTGGTGGGCAAAAATTCCCCGTCGATCCGCAAATGGGTGTAGCCGCGTGGTCTGGCCCAGTCGGCCAGTTCGGTGTACACGCCCTTGCGTGCAATCACCAGCGGGGCCAGCAGCCCAATGTGCTGGCCACGGTAGTTCTTGAGCAGCTGTGCGGCAATGCTGTCCGGGCTTTGCGGCATCACAGCAGCGTCGTCGTTGGTGCAATGCTGAATGCCCAGCTTGACATACAGCAGGCGCAAAAAATGCCAAACCTCGGTGGTGGTGCCGACAGTGGATTTACGGCCACCGCGCGACAGGCGCTGCTCAATAGCCACTGTAGGCGGAATGCCATAGACCGCATCCACCTCGGGTCGGCCGGCCGGCTGCACAATACTGCGCGCATAGGCGTTCAACGATTCAAGGTAACGGCGCTGGCCTTCGTTGAACAAAATATCAAACGCCAGCGTCGATTTACCTGAACCCGACACGCCGGTCACCACATTGAATTTGCCGCGCGGAATATTGACCGACAAGCTTTTGAGGTTGTTTTCTTTGGCGTTGACAATCTGGATGTCATTCGAAAAAGTGGGGCGCGCCTTCCATGCCTTGGCGAGGGGCTCGGCGACGCCCTGAACCTGGCCCATCACCGCTTCGTACTCGCGCAAGGCCTTGGCCGTGTGCGACGTCGGATGTTCGCGTACCTGCTCGGGTGTACCTTCGGCGACCAGTAAACCGCCCGCCTCGCCACCTTCGGGGCCGAGGTCAATCAGCCAGTCAGCCGAACGAATCACATCAAGGTTATGCTCAATGATGATCAGCGAGTGGCCTGCGTCAAGCAGCTTGCGCAACGCGCGCATGAGCTTGGCGATGTCGTCAAAATGCAGGCCTGTCGTCGGTTCGTCAAACAAAAACAAGGTGCCGCGGTTCGGGTTGCGCAAAGCCAGGGCCTGCTTGCTGGCGCTTTGGGTTTTGCCCGATGATTTGCTTGCTTGCGCTAAAAACCCGGCGAGTTTGAGGCGCTGCGCCTCACCGCCCGACAGCGTGGGAACGGGCTGGCCGAGTTTGACGTACTCAAGTCCCACGTCCACGATTGGTTGCAGGGCGCGCACTACATCGCGGTCTTGCGCAAACAGTTGCACCGCCTCGCTCACGGTCAGGTCAAGCACATCCGCCACGTTCAGCACGCGCCGCGTCCCCGGCCCAATCGCCTGGCGCTCAATCATGATTTCCAGAATTTCGGGTCGGTAGCGTTTTCCATCACAGTCAGGGCAGCGCAAATAAACGTCGCTCAGGAACTGCATTTCAACGTGCTCGAACCCTGAGCCACCGCAGGTTGGGCAGCGACCATCGCCGCTGTTGAAACTAAACTTTGTCGCGGTGTAACCGCGCTGCTGTGCCAACGGCGCCTGCGCAAACAACTCGCGCAAGGCGTCCCACGCGCCCACGTAGCTGGCCGGGTTGGAACGCGCGGTTTTACCGATTGGCGACTGGTCTACAAACACCACATCCGTCAAATGGTCGGCGCCCATCAGCCGGTCATGCAGGCCCGGTGTTTCCGTGGCCTTGCCAAACTGGCGCAGCAGCGCCGGGGCCAGAATGTCCTGCATCAGCGTGGACTTGCCGGAGCCGCTGACACCCGTCACCACGACCAGTCGCTGCAGTGGAAAATTGACCGTCAGGTTTTTCAGGTTGTGGTCACGCGCGCCTTCAAGAATCAGGCGCGGCGTGCTGTCGGTTACCGGCCGCTTGAAACTCATGCCGACCTGCTTGCGCGAGCCCAGGTAATCGCCCGTCAGGGTATTGGCGTGCTTCAGGTCTTCAGGCGTTCCGTCGAACACGATCTGTCCGCCCTTCTCACCAGGGCCGGGGCCCATATCGATCATGCGGTCGGCAGCAAACATCACGGCCGGGTCGTGCTCGACCACAACCAGTGTGTTGCCCGCATCGCGCAGCCGGTGCATGGCTTGCGTGATGCGATTCATGTCGCGCGGGTGTAGGCCGATCGACGGCTCGTCCAGCACAAACAGGGTGTTGACGAGCGACGTACCCAGCGCGGTGGTCAGGTTGATGCGCTGCACCTCGCCGCCAGAGAGTGTGCGGCTTTGGCGGTCCAGGGTGAGGTAGCCAATACCCACATCACACAGGTAGCGCAGTCGCGTCTGGATTTCTTCGAACAAAGATTTGAGGGCTTTTTGTTCTGCGTCATCGCCCGCAGCAGCCAGCGACAGACTACTCGAAAACTTTTGTAATTTATCAATCGGTAGACGCATCAAGTCATGCAGGCAGAGGCCGGGCATGGCTTCCAGCTGCGCACGACTCCACTGCACACCCACCGGCATAAAACGCTCTGCGGTTGGCAGCACAGCATCGGCCGCTTCCTTGGTGCCCAGACGCCAAAGCAGCGACTCAAGCTGCAGGCGCGCGCTGCCGCAGGTCTCGCACGGCGTGTAGCTGCGGTACTTGGACAGCAACACGCGGATATGCATTTTGTAGGACTTGCTTTCAAGGTAATCAAAAAAGCGCTTGATGCCAAACCAGTGCTGACTCCATTTGCCATTCCAGTTCGGCGAGCCGCTGATGACCCAGCCCTGCTGCTCAGCCGTGAGCTTGTACCAGGGCGTGTCACGCGGAATGCCCGCTGCTTCTGCATGGCGCATCAAATCGTCTTGCGCTTCCTTCCAGGCCGGGGTTTGC
Organism: Polaromonas sp.; assembly: GCA_025352405.1. Lineage (GTDB taxonomy): Bacteria > Pseudomonadota > Gammaproteobacteria > Burkholderiales > Burkholderiaceae_C > Polaromonas. Next base: position 4,442 of record JANXTM010000255.1, on the reverse strand, counting down.
ATTACCTTGACGGCTCCTGCGCGCAGGGTGAGCTTGTCGTTGGGAATCACCAAGCCGTAGTCAACGCCAATGACACGACCAAAACCCTTGCAGGTGGTGCAGGCACCCATGGCGGAGTTGAAAGAAAAGAGCGAGGGCGTCGGATCGGTGTAGCGGGTGTCGCTGTCAGGGCAATGCAGGCCGGTTGAAAACCGCCACATTTCCTCGTTGGCGTTGTCACCAGACTGCACGTATACATTGAGTTTGCCGCCGCCGCGCTTGATGGCCACTTCAATGGCCTCGACAGCGCGCGCTTTTTCGATGGTTTGAATGCGAAACCTGTCCGCCACCACGTCGAGCAACTTGTGCGGCCCGGCGGGCGTGGCGACTTCACGCTCAGCATGCACACGGGTAAAGCCGCTGGCTGACAGCCACTGCGCCAACTGCTCGGCGCTGGTGTTGCCGGGAAGTTCCACAGGAAAAGTCATCACCACCCGAGCATCCGCATCAGCCGTGCGTACCATCAGCTCGGCATAAATCGACTCCGGCGTGTCGTGCCGAACGGCTTGTGCCGTTTGTTTGTCAAACAGCTGCGCGGAGCGGGCGTAAAGCAACTTCAAATGGTCATTCAGCTCCGTCATGGTGCCGACGGTAGAGCGCGAACTGCGCACCGGGTTGGTCTGGTCTATTGCGATTGCCGGGGGCACGCCCTCAACCTTGTCCACCGCCGGCTTGTCCATCCGGTCCAGAAATTGCCGGGCATAAGCCGAAAAAGTCTCGACATAGCGTCGCTGGCCTTCAGCAAACAAGGTGTCAAACACCAGCGATGACTTGCCGGAGCCACTGGGCCCGGTGACCACCGTCATTTCATTCGTACGAATGTCCAAATCAAGGTTTTTGAGATTGTGCTGGCGTGCGCCGCGAATGCGTATGATTCCCTGAGACATCGGTCTGTGCTTTCCTTAAACGGTTAAATATTCTAGACAGACCCGGAACGAAAGCTGGGGGTGGGGTTAAAGGCAATTTGGGCCTCTTTTTTGCGCGAGGTCTGAAGCAAAAGATCACATTTATCTCGCTGGATGACAAGTTCAATCCCCAGATGGCAGCTGAAAATGCACAAAAACCAATCAAGGGTCAGGGCGCATCGGCTTTGTAAAAAGTCTGGGTGACCAGTGGCCCGGAGTGATCGTCACGATTTTTCCCTTGGAGCGGTCAATCACCTACCCACAGGTGAAAAAAACCCAAGAAATCACCAGCAAAAGGCTAAAGCGAGATTTCTTCAACCACACGGAAAATTTTGCGCCAGCCAGGGTGTGGGTTGAAGGCTTGCGCCGCGCCGCTGCAAGACCCTGAGGCCAAAAAACCAGTGACTCAGTAATACAGCGCGTTTTCAAGTTCGAGGAACTTTTCAGGGCCTACTGCTTCCCTGATTTTGGGTGCAAGTAATTTAAGCTTGTCCAGATCGCCGGACGCTTCTACCGCCAAATTGAGCCGAAAGCCGCGCAAGCCCAAGGCGGCAGTCAGGCGTGTTGCGATCGGATACACCTTTGAATAGCGCGCCTGCGCGTTCTGGGTTGGCAGCCCATTGGCATCGAATGCCAGCGTTGCTGACTGCGACAGCGGTGCAGATGCGGCAACAGCGGTAACGGGGATAGGTGCAACAGGCTCGGGAGCTTGTGAAGATGCAGAAGCTACCAACAACCCCAACGACACAAGATGGTCGACGTCCTCTGGGGTAACGCCCAAGCCAGCTGTGACCTTCATCACCTCAATGACCGAGCGCCTGCCGTCAAACATGATGAACGCTGAGCGCTGCCGGGGAGTCAAAGCCAATGAACGGTTTTGCAATGCAGATTGACCCAGCTCGGTTTTCATAAAAATCATCTGCTTTGCTCCATGAGGGTGTCACCGAGAGGCCTGCAACGTGCGGTGATTTGTTGCAGAGTGAGGCCGCCATGACTTTTTAAGCCTCCGGCCACAATCTAAACCATTATTACGGGTTACGCATCAGTTTATGCGTGGGACATGTGCAGTTTGAGAGCCGGAGCATTGCATTAGGGCCGGGTGGTGGTGCGGGGGTCAGATCAAGCAGCGAAAACTTGAAGACGCTCTTCCTCAACAAGCCGCAAGTCCAGGAAAACCGGAGCCAGTCCGCCATGCTTTTCACCGCCCATGTCAATATCCCCGCCTCTGTTGAGTATAAAAAGCGCAAGGGCTGCAAACAAAATAAAACCGACAACAATTTTCCACATATCAAATTTCTTTCAACAAAAAGGCCCCAGTCGTGTGACGGGGGCCTGAGACGGTTTAATGAGCTTTGTTGTCAAGCGCCAGCCAGTGGCGGCGCAAGATCAACGGATCAATACAGTGCCAACATCGCCTAGTCGTTGGCGTAAATATCGACGTCCTTGGTTTCACGGACGAACAAAGTGCCAATGACAAATGTCACACCGGCAATGATGATCGGGTACCACAGACCGTTATACATGTTACCGGTTTGCGCAACGATAGCGAAAGCCGTGGTCGGCAGCAAGCCCCCAAACCAACCATTACCAATGTGGTACGGCAGGCTCATGGACGTGTAGCGGATGCGCGTCGGGAACATCTCTACGAGCATGGCGGCAATCGGTCCATAGACCATGGTCACGAGCAGTACCAGATAGAACAGGATCAGGGTCACCATGACCTTATCGATTTTGGCAGGGTCAGCCTTGCTGGGATAACCGGCGGCCTTCAAGTCATCAGCCACGAGTTTCTTGAACTCGGCATCTTTCTTCTTGGCTTCGTCAACTGACAAGCCTTTGGAGCTGTAACCTTGGATTGCGGTCTCACCAATCTTGATCGACGCCACAGTGCCGGCAGGCGCAGCGACATTATCGTAACTTACTGAGGAGCTGGCCAATACCTGCTTTGCAATGTCGCACGAACTGGTGAATTTGACGGTACCGGTCGGGTTGAACTGGAAAGAGCACTCGGAGGCATCAGCCGTAATGACCACCTTGTTTTTCTGCTGCGCCGCGTACAAGTCGGGGTTTGCGGCTTTCGTCAAAGCGGTGAACACCGGGAAATAGGTCAGGACGGCCAGAAGGCAACCGGCCATGATGATGGGTTTGCGCCCGATTTTGTCGGACAACATGCCAAACACCACAAAAAATGGTGTGCCGAGAATCAGCGAATATGCCACCAGAATGTTGGCGGTAGGACCGTCAACCTTCAGAGCCTGGGTCAGGAAAAACAAGGCATAAAACTGGCCCGAATACCAGACCACTGCCTGACCGGCCGTCAAACCAACCAACGCCAGAATAACGATCTTCAGATTTTTCCATTCACCGAAAGATTCTGAAAGCGGCGCCTTGGAGGTCTTGCCTTCAGCCTTCATTTTCTGGAAAGCAGGGGACTCGTGCATAGACAGGCGAATGTAGACAGAAGTCGCTAGCAACAAAATAGAAACAATGAACGGTACGCGCCAGCCCCAGTCGGCAAAAGCAGCCTCACCTATAGCGGTGCGGGTTCCGAGAATCACCATCAACGACAGGAACAAACCCAGCGTTGCAGTGGTTTGAATCCATGAGGTGTACTCACCCCGCTTGTGGTGGGGAGCGTGTTCAGCCACATACACGGCCGCACCGCCATATTCACCACCAAGGGCAAGGCCTTGCAACATGCGCAGTGCGATCAAAATCACGGGCGCGGCCACACCAATCGACGCGTAGCTGGGAAGCAAGCCGACGATAAAGGTCGACAAGCCCATGATCACAATGGTGATCAGGAAGGTGTATTTGCGTCCAATCATGTCACCCAGCCGCCCAAACACCAATGCGCCGAACGGGCGCACGATGAAACCAGCGGCAAAGGCAAGCAACGCAAAAATGAACGCAGAACCTGCATCCAGTCCGCTGAAGAACTGCTTGGCAATAATAGCGGCGAGTGAGCCGTAAAGGTAGAAGTCGTACCACTCAAATACGGTGCCGAGCGACGAGGCGAAGATCACCTTCTTTTGCTCAGATGACATCGGTCTGTTGTCGATGGCAGTTGACATGTGTTTTGTCTCCAAAATAATAAGGCCTCCCATTTGAAAGCTATCTCTATTATTTTGGTAGTCGCTGACCTAACTCTGACGTGAAAATAACAAGAGCTTGCGCCAAACTTATACGGGGCTGACAAGTCAAGGGGAAACCCTTTGAAAACTTTTCAGGATGCGAACCACATAAGGGAAAACGCCAAGTTCTATGAAGGACTGCGGCTGACACCCACAAAAATCTGACGCGCACTTTCCCAACCACCGCCTTCAAACCAGACGTCACCCTGCAGGTAATCGCGCAGCATGGGCAAAGCATCCAGACCCCAGAAAAGTTTGTCGTCTACGGCAAACGAAGGCACACCAAAAACACCTTTCGCAATCGCGTCTTCTGTATTCTTTTTAAGCTGCAGCTTAATGCTGGCGGCGTGCGCTTCGTCCTGCA
>JANXTM010000220.1 GCA_025352405.1 Polaromonas sp. | reverse complement strand
AGAACGTCAACCAGGCCGTCGGCGACTTTGTCCTCAAGCGCGCGGATGGCCTGTGGGCTTACCAGCTGGCCGTGGTGGTCGACGACGCGGCCCAGGGCATCACCCATGTGGTTCGCGGTGAAGACCTGCTGGACAACACCGCCCGGCAAATCATGCTGCAGCAGGCGCTTGGCCTGGCGCGGCCGCAGTATTTGCACACCCCGCTGGTGCTGGGCGCCCAAGGCGAAAAGCTCTCGAAACAAAACGGCGCATCAGCGATGGACATGACGCACCCGGTGGCAGCGCTGGCGCAGGCAGGCAAGGTACTCGGCCTGGCCAGAAACCCGAATGCCGACACGCCCGCCGAATGGTTGCGGCAAGCGGTGCCGCTGTGGGCAGAGCAGCACCTTAAAATCAGACCGTGATTGAAACACCTACCCCCCCTGAGCCCATACAGCCTGCAAACGCCAGCCCATCCACATCGGGCGATGCCAGCCACCACCGCACCATCCGCAGCTTTGTGCTCCGAACGGGCCGCACCACGGCCGGCCAGGCCAGAGCATTCACCGATGTCGGGCCGCAGTTTTTGCTGGCCTACGCACCCACGCTGGTGGACTTTGCAGCGGTCTTCAGCCGGGTCGCGCCGACTGTTCTGGAAATCGGCTTTGGCATGGGCGAGGCCACGGCGCACATTGCCAGCGTCATGCCAGAGAAAAACTTTCTATGCTGCGAGGTGCACACGCCGGGCGTAGGCGCATTGCTCAAACGTATCGACGCGCAGGCGCTGAGCAACATCCGCATCCTGCAGCACGACGCGGTTGAGGTAATTGACCACATGCTGCCGGCCGGTGCGCTGGCCAGCCTGGACGGTGTGCATATTTTTTTCCCTGACCCGTGGCACAAGAAAAAGCACAACAAGCGCCGGCTGATTCAAGCCCCGCTGGTCGCCAAGCTCGCCGCCCGCCTCAAACCCGGTGGCTACCTGCACTGCGCGACCGACTGGCAACCCTACGCCGAACAGATTCTCGAGGTGTTGAACGCAGAACCCCTGCTGCACAACACCGCTGGCACCGGCTACGCGCCCAAGCCTGACTACCGGCCGCTGACCAAGTTTGAAAACCGCGGCATCAAGCTGGGCCACGGGGTGTGGGACGTAGTGTTTAAACGCAATGGGTAGAGGGCAAAACCACGGGCTGCCGACGCGCAACGGCGTTGGCCCCAGCTGCGTTGGCCTGCCTGCCGGCAACTGGCCCACCATCACTGATTTTCTGGTCGAGCGCTTTCCAGCGATCACGCGCGAGGTCTGGCTGGATCGCATGGCCCAGAAGCTGGTGGTCGATGAGTTCGGCGAGCGCGTCACAGCGCTACGCCCCTACCCCAGCCACATGCGGATCTACTACTACCGCGCACTGGAACATGAGGCGCGCATCCCTTTTGAGGAAATCGTGCTGTACCAGGACGATCACCTGGTGGTGGCCGACAAGCCGCATTTTTTACCTGTTACGCCTTCAGGCCACTACCTGCAAGAGACGCTGCTGGTGCGGCTTAAAAACCGGCTGGGCATGGACACCTTGGCCCCGATTCACCGCATTGACCGGGAAACCGCTGGCTTGGTGCTTTTTTCAACGCAGGTTGCAGACCGCAACGCCTACCAGGGCCTGTTTCGCACGCATTCCATCGCCAAACATTACGAAGCCATTGCGCCTTGGCGTGACAATTTGAAGTTGCCTCTCACGCGCAAAAGCCGGATTGTGGAGGACGACCTTTTTTTCAGGCAACGAGAAGTACCGGGCGACGCCAACAGCGAAACCCACGTTGACGTGCTTGAAGTACGGGGCACCACAGCACGTTATGCACTTAGCCCGGTGACCGGGAAAAAACACCAGCTGCGCGTGCACATGCATGCCCTGGGCCTGCCGATCCTGAACGACCGCATGTACCCGCCAAGAGCCGATACACCCGGCGATGACTTCAATTTACCGCTGCAGCTGCTGGCCAAGTCGATTGCGTTTATCGACCCTGTGACCGGGACGTCAAGGCGGTTTGAGAGTTGTTTACAGTTACTGGCGCTGTAAAACTGAGTGGGTACTCGACGCGAAGACACCTCCGCGTTGAAGGTATTTAGCTGCGTCTTACGCTTTTATTTCTTTGGCGGAAATCTGATATTTAAAATCATCAGGCGCATACGAGTCAAAGCGCCCTGCGGCGTTTTCACCAATCGGGTACATGAAAAAACCCAGCACTTCTCCTTTTGACTTGGGCAGTGCAATGTCGTGCGCGGTGTTGTAGGCCATCCAGTTGCCTTCCCAGCCACCAAACAGCGCCTTGTTCACGGGTGCCACTAACGGGTTGGTCACGTTTTTAATCCAGTCGGTGGTCTCAAGCCGCATCACTTTGGCCACGTCG
>JANXTM010000049.1 GCA_025352405.1 Polaromonas sp. | reverse complement strand
GAAGCCACGTTGCAGTTATTGCAAAAAGTAAATAAATTATTTGAACGCAGCGGTATTGCTCTTGCCTTGGTAATCGTACCCTCAAAAATACGTATTTACTCTGATCAATTGCCAGACAGTAAAAGGCTGGATGCCTACACTTCGGACAAGTATGAAAATGTGGCTAAAGCATTGCGTGCCGGTGGTGTTAACGTCGTAAACTTGAATCAGCCTTTTTTGACCTCTCCCCAGAGAACAAGTGACGCACCATTTTTCTTGCGACTTGATACGCACTGGACTCCAAGCGGTGCATTGCTTGCTGCGGAAACTGTCAAGGCGGAAATTGACCGTACCCCTGCCTTGAAGGCAGCGCTGGCAGCGACCCCAGAAGAAAGGTACACGCTCAGCTGGACCAAGCAAAAGGTCAACCAGCGTGCACGGGATCTGGTCAAGTTAATGCCCGCCGATGCACAAAATTTTCCACCAGAGCAAACCCTGCAATTCAAAGCGGCTAGAGTAAAGGAGTCGCAAGCTGGCTTGCTGAGCGTTGGTGACAATGTTGCCATCACTGTTATTGGCAGTAGTTACTCAAACAAAAATACTGGGTATCCGGATGGCCTTCGGTTTACGTTGCAGCGGGACTTACTTGATATTTCCATTCCTGTAGATCAAGGGCCGTGGGTCGGAATGGAGGCCTATTTGAAGGATGAAGCATTTAAAACCAAAAAACCTAAAATGATTATTTGGGAAATACCTGAACGCGAGATGCGTTCACCACCTAATTACAAATTTCGGGATGCACGTTATGTTATCGACAACAATGCGTGGCTTTTGCGCATTACTGATTTGTTAAAATAAATAATGTGGCTTATATAATGGTGATTTGATTAAAAAGCTAGTAATAATTAAATATAATTTTCTGGCCTTTTTCCGCTTTTACCTTTTTTAAGAACCAACCTGTATTTATGATCATATTAGTGCAGTTCAAACCCGTGTATTCGTAATGCTACGGCAGGTCATAAACTCAAGTTCTTATTTTTCGGTAGCATTCAGATTTGCTTAACATCTATCGCTTTAAAAGGCAGTTGATACATGAAAAAACAGAATGCAATTAAATTGCTGAGTGGCATCCTTTTGACCGGTGCCCTTGGCGCGGCGTCTGTGCACAGCGCAGAAGTGACGGGTATTGTAGGCAAGAATGACTGGCTCTTTTACCAACTCGAACTGTTAAATCCGACTGAAGCAGCCAAGACTTCAGAGTCAATAGCCCTCATTGGTCGCCTCAACAAAGTGCTGGCGGCCAATGGAATCAGTATGGCGATTACGGTAGTACCACTGAAGATGCGTATTTACTCGGAACAACTTCCGGATAATGTCAAACTCAACGACTATATGGTGGGTAATTACGAGCGTATTAACAAGTCGCTACAGTCGATGGGTGTAATGGCGATCGATCTTAATCAGCCATTTTTGAGCAGTCCCAAGCGCAACTCGGACACACCATTGTTCTTTCGGCTTGACTCCCACTGGAACCCGACGGGAGCCATGCTGGCGGCCGAAACTATCAAGGCGGGTGTGGACGCCAACGCTGCACTCAAAAAGGCGCTCGAGGTGAGCCCCTTAGTAGAGTACAAAATGAGTGTTGGCAAGCGCAAACTGCTTTCTAAGGGAACCAATTTGGTTGATGCTGTACCGCCTAAATCAGGGCCGTTTGCCCCCGAATACTTGCCTCTCGTAAGTGTGACCCGAGCGCAGGCGCCAATCGATGATAAGCGTGCATCAGCAGGGATAGCGGTGGTGGGCAGCAGCTATTCGATGGACTGGACCGGCTTTGTTGACGGGTTGCGTTTTACGTTGCAGCGCGACATTGTGAATGCTTCCGTGACTGGGGATAAAGGGTTTTGGTTCGGTATGGAAAGCTATCTACGTAGCGATGCTTTTCAGGACAAAGCTCCCAAAATGCTTATATGGGAGATGTCTGAGTTTGTCCTGCGGGTGCCACCGGATACCCACAACGATCCACGTTATGCGAGCAACAATACGGAATGGCTGTTGCGAACCTCAGCTTTGGTGCAGGCCACTTGCAAACCATCCGCCGTAACCGCAAGGGTGATGCCGATCGGTCTGGCCGCAAATGCTGCCAACTTGAAGGGAGGGGATGTCGCTACGGGGCCGACTAACGATAACGAGTTCATCGAGATTAGTTTTGACAAGCCAATCGAAAGGATGGATTACCTGGCCGCACGTGCCACGGCGGTTGGTTCGAAAAGCGTGGTTTTGGAAGGTTCGGGTCCAGGGGTGGCAACTCGCCGATTCACGGTGGAGCTTGCTGGCGACGATGCGTCGCATGCTCTCAAAACACCGTTACCGTCAAATGGCAGCGGATTTACCAAAGTGCGAATCTATCCTGGGAAAAGCACCAGCTTTGCTGTTCAGGGGCTGAAAGTTTGCCGCCAGCCTGACGATCTACTCAAGTAAATCGAGGCGCTTGCGAGTGCATCCAAAGATGACATCACGACGCAGACCTTATTTTTCGATCTCACTCCAGGAGACCAAGAATGTCTGATCTGCCGGAGTTATTTGCAGTTTATGTTCGACTTTTCACGCAGTGACGCACATGTGATTTTCATGAGTTATTGCATGTCAAAGGATTGGTAAAACCTGTTGACCAAGCGTACAAATTTTTTGTATATCTGCCACTCTGCCCGTTGGAACTAAGAGAGCGGAAAGCTGGGTCATTGTAAAAACTGCCTTGTTATCTGCGCGATTCAAGTTTTTTGCGTTACTGGGCGGGGACGCGCAAGTTGCTTTTGGCCTGATTGGGAGACTCAGCTGCATGAGGACATGAATTAGTAATTAGCATTACTTGGGCGGTGGCGTTGGTGCCGCCTCAAATGGAAACCCACTCCGAGCAGTTTCTGGACAATTACAAGATCAGGTCTTACGCATGGGGATCACGTTCAAAGCCGGTTTTATCTGTGGGCTAACGGTTTGATCTAACTAGATAAATTGGATTTTCATGCCTTTTATTCACGCAATTAAGATCGAAAGAAAGCGCAATGGTGACTAAGCGTTTTACTCTTCATGACCAACTGGCGTTTGCCAATCTCTCGCAGGATCACAATCCGATTCACATTGATCCGATCATCGCCCGTCGAAGGATCTACGGTCAGCCTGTGGTTTATGGTGTTAACGCGCTGCTATGGTCACTGGCGACGCTGGCCAAACAGCTGACACGGCCGACGCTGATTGATTGTCTCAACTGCGCTTTCATCAAGCCCATTGTTTTGGAAGCCGATACTGCGGCGCTCGTTGATCTGACCGGACCCCACAAGGCCAAGTTGGAGATATTTCAGTTCGGTAATGCAATTGCACGGTTTACCATCGAGTTTAGAGATGACGAATCTGCGCTGAGCGGGTGCTTACCTGTACCCTGGCCAGCGGTTGCTACCAGTGAGCGCCGATACAGTCCAGTTGAAGTGACTGCAGAGTCCTTGGCGGCCCTGTCTGGATCTTTGGCACTATTCTTGGATGTCTCTGAAACAAATTCCATGTATGGCCCTCGTCTGCTTGATATTTTCGGCCAAAGCCAGATTGCAGAGATCATCGTGCTGACTCGCTTGGTGGGTATGCACGTGCCTGGCCTGCACTCACTCTTCACCGAGATCAAGCTCAAACGGTCACTCAACCCTGATGTGGATGCAATACTCTATAAGGTGCTGGATTTTGACACGCGCTTTAATTTAGCCACAATCGCGTGCCGCTCCCCCAGCTTCGAATCCAGGCTAAAAGCCTTTCTGTCACCGAGTTCGGTCAAACAAGCGGCTTACGCCGATATTCTCTTGAAAGCCGGGCAGCTCAATGTGAACTCGCAACGAGCCTTGGTAATTGGCGGCTCGCGAGGCCTCGGGGAGGTCACCGTCAAGTCCCTGGCGGCTGGAGGTGCAGACGTCCTTCTCACTTACTGCACGGGATTGGACGACGCCCAAGCCATTGTGGACGATGTGGTCAGTTGCGGCGGCAAGGCGCGCGCTTTACGGTGCGATGTTTCGGGCCCAATGGATGAGGCGTTGTCGGCCTTCGTGGCGTTCAAGCCCACCCATGTTTATTTCTTTGCCACTCCTTATATTTTCAGTGGCCATAAGGACAATTTCTCATACGTCAAGTTTCAGGGCTTCTCTGGCTGTTATATCGAAGCTTTCAACAAGCTACTCCAACCTTTGATAGCCGCAGGAACGAGAAATTTTTTCTATCCGTCGACCGTAGCTATTGATGAGATGCCGGCTGCGATGGGGGAATATATAGTGGCCAAGGCAGCAGCCGAAGCGTACTGCCAATGGATGACTCAAAATCGGCCACAGCTAACTATTTTCACACCTCGCTTGCCGCGCCTAGCAACCGATCAGACCGTCAGTGTGCTGGACGCAGACAACCGCGACGCGGGCGTCATGATCGAATATATTTCTGCTTTCCTGGCTCAATGCGGCCCTCATGATTGAGGCTAAAACTCTAATTGCTGTCCGCCATGTGCTGTTGAAAGACTTGTATACCGTCGTGCAGTAAATAGAAAAGAATGGGAATCTGCTGGCGTGCTGGCGCAGGGCAGGGTTGGAAGGGGCCGTACCAATACTCAAGTAGTGCGAGAAGAAAGTATTACGCAGCAGACATCAATTGCTACAAGCTCGTAGCAGACTCATACCAGCAAACCGAGGCAGTTTTTGAGGGTATTACGGTTTGCAATACATTTAACAGAAAGGGTAAACTTGCGATCGATGCGGTGCTTGATGCTCAGCTGTCAGAAGTATTGTCCGAGGAGTGCCAAGCCGATGTGGGATGTCGCTCGCAGGATAAGCAGTTGCTAAATAAAGCCGGTCACAAAGGGTTCACGTCCAGGGTTAGCACAACTTCCTGTTTATGTTTTTGATTACAAAAATGAAAACTAGAAATGCTGACTGAAAAATCACAAATCAAAATTCCCGAGAAAACTATGCCCAATACCATTCAATCCATTCTTGAAAAATTAACGCCAGTTTTTTGTGACGTATTTGATGATGAAGAATTAGTTATTAACGAAATCACCACTGCACAAGACGTGGAAGGTTGGGATAGCTTGGCTCATATTCGACTTATGCTGTCGATAGAAAAAAGCTTTAAAATTCGATTTACTGCCGCTGAAATTTCGAATTTTAAAGACGTCGGCGCGATGGCTGAATTAATTTTAAGAAAACAAGCTACTTCCTGAGTATGGCAAACAACATCCATGAAAATCTATCTTGGTTACCTCAACCTGCAATCGATTTTCCACAAAGTGTAGCTGCTGCCACCACCGGTTTTGAACTCAAAGAGTTGGCAAAGTTTGCCTTAGATGATAATCAACTAAGAAAGCTTTCTAAACGTCTCTCTTACTTGCAATCTGAAAAAGTAAGCCTGTCACCACTAACCCCAGTCAGTATTGGCCTAATTAGCAACGCCACTACTAAGCTGACGGCTTCAGCGCTAGTTGGTTCTGCTTTGCGTTTTGGAATTTCCTTGACCATTGAGCAAGCGGAATACAACCAGGTCGCTCAGGAGGCATTTTCTGCTGAATCATCATTTACTGGGCATGCTCTTTCTGTTGTATTGGTTGCGATAGATTATCGAGGGTTTCCGCTGTTGCCTACCCCGGGTGATCATCTTGCAGCAGATGTAAATATTAAAGATTGTCTTTCTTATATCAAATCTGTCATTGAATCTTTGCGCACTAAAACTGGTGCACAAATTATTTTGCAAAATATTGCTCCTCCTGTAGAGGTGCTTTCCGGCAGCTACGAAGGGCGTTTACCGGGCACACTTTCCTGGTTAATTGCACGCCTTAATATCGAACTTGATAGTCTTGTTTCTGATAATACTTTTATTCTCGATGTTGCTGGTATTGCAGCAAACGTTGGATTAGGCAACTGGCATGATCCAACGCTATGGAACATTGGTAAACTGCCATTCGCGCAATGCTACACGCCCATCTATGCCGATTACGCCTGTCGTATTTTGGCTGCTCGACTTGGCAAAAGTCGTCGATGTTTAATTTTAGATTTAGACAACACATTATGGGGCGGTGTCATTGGTGATGATGGCCTTGAGGGTATTCTCATTGGAAACGGTGATCCTACAGCAGAAGCACATTTAGCTGTTCAGAGTACAGCACTCGCGCTTCGGGACCGCGGTGTTGTTCTTGCCATTTCATCCAAAAATGAGGATGCCACAGCGCGACTCCCATTTAAAGAGCATCCTGATATGTTGCTCAGGGAAAATCACATCTCAGTATTTCAGGCAAATTGGTCTGATAAAGCTTCAAATATCAAGGCCATCGCGGAGATGCTGTCACTTGGTCTTGAGAGTATGGTTTTTTTAGATGATAACCCTGCTGAGCGGATGCAGGTTCGCAAGGAATTGCCCGAAGTCGCTATTCCTGAACTTCCTAACGACCCAGCTCTGTTTGCAAGAACGCTAATTGCTGCGGGCTATTTTGAAGCAATTGCATTTTCTGAAGAGGACCGGAAACGAGCCTCTTTCTATCAGGGTAATGCAGAACGAGCTCAAATCCTCATGCATTCCTCTGACATGGAAACTTATCTTAAATCGTTGGGAATGGAAATAACATTCACAAATTTTGATGCTACTGGCCGGGCTCGTATCGCGCAGCTTATCAGTAAATCCAATCAATTTAATTTAACTTCCAAGCGCTACAGTGAAGTGGACGTTGGAAGATTTCAAGAGGCGACTGACCATTTTACCCGCCAGATTCGCTTAAAGGATGTGCTTGGGGATAATGGCATGATTGGTGTAATCATCTGTAAAAAGTATGAGATGGTTTGGGAAATTGACACTTGGCTTATGAGTTGCCGTGTACTGGGCAGGCGTGTTGAAGAGGCCACTCTACTAGACGTTGCCAAACATGCCAAAGAATCGGGGGCAACCAAGCTTATTGGAATTTATTCTCCGACCATAAGAAATATCATTGTTAAGAGTCACTATCATAAGCTCGGATTTATTAAAACCTCCGGTGAACACGATGTCGAAACATGGGAGCTCGATTTAACGCAATATCTTCCCCCAGAGTTGCCAATGGTATTTATCTGAGTACGTGAGTCTCCATTTTCGTCCTACCGTATCGATCTGAATTTTGGATATTGCGTGATACATCTGATTATTCGCGCCGAGTTGTAATTCTACTTCTGCATCTACATAGCCGTTTTAACTGGTCGTCGCTTCTCTAAGTGACTTCCGTTCGCATCTGGGGCGGTCAATGCTTGCGGTGTGCAATAGAAAAGCGTCACTGAAGAATACTTCAATTTAGTATATTTGAAACATTGACTAACGGATTCAGGATTTAAATATGCTTTTTAATACGACAATATTTGTTTTTATTTTCATGCCGCTAGTGTTGGCTGGATTTTTTCTGATAGCTAAAAAAAGTCATCAAGGATCGATTGTCTGGCTTGCAATTGCCTCAATTTTCTTTTACGCTTATTGGAGCATTGTCGCGCTGCCTATATTGGTAATATCCATCAGTATTAACTACTGGTTTGGAACCCGACTCTCGAAGTCGAATATGAAGTATCGACGAGCAATGTTAATTTTGGCAATTACAGTCAATCTTGTAGCGTTGGGTTACTACAAGTACGTCAATTTTTTTATCGATAACATTAACGATATTCGTGAATTTATGGATATTGATCCTTTAAATCCAATAAGTATCGCCTTGCCTATTGCAATGTCCTTTTATACCTTCACTCAAATTGCTTTTTTAATTGATAGCTATCAAGATAAGGTGAAGGAGCGTAATTTCATTCAGTACGCTCTCTTTGTGTCTTTTTTCCCGCATCTTCTGGCTGGCCCGCTAATTCACCACAAACAAATGATGCCTCAGTTCTCTATGGCGGAGAATTTTGTAATACAAAAAGATAAAATTGCTATTGGGCTGACAATTTTTGCTATTGGACTAGCCAAAAAAGTGTTGATTGCAGACACTTTGAATAGCTATCTTTCTGGTTTTTATAGTTCTCTGGCGCAAGGATCAAAACCCAACTTTTTGGCATCTTGGGTAGCGTCCCTGACTTACACCTTTCAACTCTATTTTGATTTCTCTGGTTATTCCGACATGGCGGTGGGTGCTGCTTTATTGTTTGGTATTTGGTTGCCATTTAACTTTAATTCACCTTATAAATCCACGAGCATCATCGATTTTTGGCAACGTTGGCATATTTCTCTCACCAGATATGTTGGAGATTACCTATACACTCCAATCACTTTGAAATTCATGCGGCTGGGACAAAACATGCCAGTTGTCCTTGAAACAGTTTTTTCTCTGGTTATTCCAACACTTTTAATTTTTTTAATCTTGGGTTTTTGGCACGGCTCCAACTGGACATTTGTTATCTTTGGAGGAATGCATGGGTCATATATTGTGCTCAATCATCTATGGCGAAAGATATTTCCACTCCCAAGTAAGAAAAATAAAAAGTACCAGAGTCACAAAATTTTAAAACTAGTAGCTGCGTGGATGTTAACATTTCTGGCTATTAATATTTCATTTGTAATGTTTCGTGCTGACAATATTTCTACCGCTATTATCATTTACAAAGGCATGTTAGGGTTGAATGGTTACTCTTTAGGATACATGGCCAATCTCCAAACGTGGATCTTAGAGTTGAAAATTACACTTTTAACAATTCTTTCTGCTTTTCTGATCGTCCTCTTTGCACCAAACACGATTAGCATCTCTTCAAAGCTCACAGAGTATTTTTTACGTAAAGACCTGCTGATCTATGTATCGATTTTATTTTTTATAGGAATTATTTATGCTTTATTGCAGGTAAATTTTTATGAAAGTCCTTTCCTGTATTTTCGATTTTAATTAAATGTTTAGTTAAAGTGGCCGTAGCCCAGAAATTTGTGCCGATCAAAAGTAGAAAAATTCGGCATTATTTTCACTTTCTGAAAAAAGTGGTATGCCATGAATGACCTGCCCCCAATCCCCGTACCAATCTAAATTCCAGAAGTTTGTAGTTTGCAAGATTAACGGATTCCTTTGTCAATCTTGCTGTGTTGCATTGAATCGCCAGTTAACTGGCGATTCAATGCGGCGAAGGTTGCAGGTGGTACACGCCCACAGCTGCTGTGCGGTCTGATCTCGTTGTAATCGACTCTCCACGTGGCAATGGCCAGGCGAGCTTGCTCCAAAGACTCAAACCAGTTTTCGTCCAGACATTCATCCCGAAACGTACCGTTAAAGCTCTCGTTGTAAGCGTTCGGCGTCGAACTTCCCGGCTCAATCAAGATGTGCTGGACGTTGTGCTTTTGTGCCCAGGTCATGAATGCTCATATCGGCAGCGAATCCAAACGACGTCAGATGCTGTAACTAGTCAAAATCGCTCAAATGTTGAGCCCCAGTTTGCGCGGAAAATAACTGAAAACGAGAAAAAATTAACATTTCAGAGTTGTGGTGTTTACTTGAAACATATTTCAAAGGGTTTTTACTGAACAATCGGCTACCTTTCCAACATGCTCTAACCGGTGGTTAGATCGCGAGAGGCCTATTTGGTTGATTGAGCCAGAAACCGATGATGTTTTTTTGTAAACGACTATGCGCGGCGTTTTTCAAGTTGTTGACGCCGCGGCTTACGACTACTTCGAGCTACCTGTTTGCGGCGCTTTGCTTATTGCCGGGTTGCGGGAGCGCCCCGCCGGTTACCGCATCTCGTCCGACGGGAATATCTGCTGGGCCGCCCCCAGGTTTTTTTTTACCTTTAAGTACTTTTAGTAAACCGGGTAGTGAACTCAAACCGGCGCCTGGTGTGCCCAGAAGCGTTTCAGGAGCTCCAGAAGCTCCGCCGGTTATGGTCCCTTCTGTCACGCCAGCTGTCTTCTCATCGCTTGCCTCCAAACCTGCGTTAAGGCTTCCCGTACCCGTACCATTAGTCGTCCTTCAACCCGTCCCGGAGGCGGCTTCCACCCAGTTGGCCAGCGCAACTGTTCCGCCTCAAACAAAAGCACCTGTGACAGATAGTGCGCCAGAGTCGGCTAGCTATCTGTGCCTAATCTTCCCGTACTTTGAAGGGTGTGCGGGTATCCGTCCTCCGCCCTCAACCCGGTTGGTAGGAGCTACATCAGATCAACCGCCCGGACTTTTTGTGCCTTTGGGGACTTTTGATAATCCGGTCAGTGAGGTAAAAACAATCGACAGAACGCCAACTCCGGCAAGCGCTTTACCAGTTCCTGCTATGTCTGTGTCAGCCAATTCGCCGGCAATTTCTCTGGCGCCCGTTGTGACTACAAGCAAAGCGATCGTGCCTCCAAAGCCCCCACTTTTTCCGGCACTCGTCACAGTCGGCAATCGGCCCGAGGCACAAGCTGCGATCGCCCCGCTCAATGTGCCTGTGTTTACTGCGGCTACTGCTTCAGGTTCTCCTGCACCAAAAGTGGTCGTCTATGCCTCGCCAGCGACAAAGGCTTATTTCTCCAAAACTTCTGTTGATGGCAGCGTCAACGTGCAAGCGTGGTCTGTGTTTCTTCGTAAATACCAGATTCCATTTCAAGTTATTGCCGATATTGAAAAGTTGGAGGCGACTTCTGCAGTGGTCCTTATCTTGCCCTCTTCGGTGGCTCTTTCCGAGCGGGAAAGGCGGGCTGTTGTGAGCTTTCGCGCGAAGGGTGGAAGTGTGTTGGCATCTTGGCTAACTGGTGTTCGCAGCGAAAGTGGTGTTGAGGTTGGCTATGAATTCATGGAAAAAGCGCTGGACGTCAAGGTCATGGGTACAACTGAAGCTGAAGTAAAAGACAATTTCATGCTGCCGCATGGCGACAGCCCGGTGACACACCACCTGCCAGCTGGTACGCGTATTTGGCTGGAACGCCTCAAGGGTTCGTACCCGCTGCGCCTTGAGGGTCGCCAAACCGCTGCCCAGATCATGGATTGGTCTCGTACGCCTGTTTTTGGAAAAGCCACCTCGACGATTGTTTTTGATGAGCACATTCAGCCATCAGGTCGGGCTTCGCGCTCAGTTGTACTTGGCTACCCCGAGCAACTATGGGCGAGCGCAGATCCAAGACAACTTGAAGCGATTGCCCATAACGCCGTGATGTGGCTGCTCCGCCAGCCCGACGCTTACACCGCCGCCTGGCCCTATCCGTATAGCAGCGCATTTGTCATGGCGGTTGATCTGGCGGGAGCTGTTAGCGATGCCGATCTGGCTTACGCCAAGCTTTTGGAGGCGGCGGGCGGCCACGGCACCTTCTACGTGCTGGGTGAGAACGTTGGCAGCTATGCAAACAAACTGAACCGACTCATAACTGCGGGACATGAGGTCGCCTACCTTGGTGACAGTTATACCGATTTTCGTGGGCATCCCGAAGCTGTGCAGACACGCCGACTCGACAGCATGCGCAAGATGGTGAAAGACTCTGGCGTCGAGATCGCAGCGGATGCAGGCTTTCATGCCCCTATGGATTCTTATGACAAGACTACTGAAAAACTTCTGGAAATAGGAAGTTTTGGGCACCTGTTGGCTGCTTCCGATGCATCAGAGGCACGGCTGCCTTTTTTCTCGTCCGGACAGGGGGGCCTTGGGCCGACAAGAGGTGGCAAAGCACTGGTTGTGCTGCCACGCACCCAGAGCGGCCCAGAAGATTCCGTAGACAACTGCCAGCCTGAGGTCGGGCTCAAACCGTTTTTGAATGAACTTGACCTTTCTGAAAAAATGGCCGGGTTGTCAGTGGTATCGGTCTCGGGCAAGAGCGAATTGACTGACGCACAGTCAGCCGAGATTTTCGGCCACCTGAATGCCCGACGCGAACGTACATGGCCGGCAACGGCGGGGCAGGTGGCCGATTGGTGGCGCGAGCGTGAGCGGGTGAGCGCTCGTCTTGAGTCTGGAGAAACAAGCTCAAGACTGGTCGTGTCAATTCTCGCCGGAGCTGCGTTGCGACAAGCGTCTGTGGTGGCTGTCAATCTACCCGAGATGGGCAGCACGCTGCGCCTCGTAGCACGTGGCAGTTATGAAAAGGCCCCCCGCATCGCCCGCCTGGACGCGTGGCGTGCTGCCGTTGTGCTGGACGGTATGGCGGCGGGTGACTACCAATGGGATCTGTACTTTGACCACCCCGTACCGGGCACTGATTGATGACCAGCACCGCGCACCATGTTTATCGGCACAGTTTGTCAAGCGTTCTTCGCTACTTGGTGTCTGTCTGTCTCGGGTTACTTTTTTTATCAGCTCCAGCGTTTGCAAACGCCCCAACCGATAAGCCAATTTATTTGTATGGCAGTCCCCTGACGGTCGAGTACTTCAAGGCCAATGGAACCTCCAACAACACCGCGCTCACGATGTGGCGCAAGTACCTGCGAAAAGCCTGTCGGTGTTTTGAGGAAATTACCCGTGCAGAACTTCTTGGAAAGCTCAAGCCAGGGCTGTTGATTCTGGCTTCTTCAGAAGTGCTTGACGACGAAGAGCGCAAGGCCATACAGGGTTTCGCTGCATCGGGTGGCAGTTTGCTGGCCACTGGGCTGACGGGTACGCGGGGTGCTAGGGGTGAGCTCAAAGGCCATGATTTTGTCAATGCCCTGTTCAAAATTCGCGTGAAAGGTGAGTTTACGCGCGCCAACAATGAGGACTGGTTCATGATGCCTTTCGGCGATGGCCCCCTGACTTGGGCCATGCCTGCACAGCGGCGCATGTACATGGGTGATGCAGCGCAAAACATGCTGCGGGTCGAGTCCACCAACCTTGCGGCTGTTGTCATGAATTGGGACCGTGAGAAAGACGAGGTAGGCCCCAACGGTGTCATTGCGTTCAATGAGACAGACAAATACCGCGGCGTATTTTTCGGATTCCCGGAGTCAGCATGGAATTTCGCCAAGCCATCCGAGTTGCTCGCAATTCTTAATGGTACGATTTCTTGGCTGCAGCGCGAACCCAGACTTGTCAAGTCGGCCTGGCCCAATGCGAACATGGCTGCCCACCTGATGGAGATGGACACCGAAGATAAGTTTTTTTCGGCTTCCAACTTTGCCAAAGAGCTTGAATCCATAGGCGTGCGCGGCACGTTTTACAGCGTCACGTCAGAGGCAGCCAAATATCCGGATGTGGTCAAGGATTTGATCGCACGGGGCCATGAAATGGCCTACCACGCCGATGTGCACCTCGGGTTTGAGGGTGTCAGGCCAGCCAAACAGGACGAGCGCATTAAAAACATGGTGGCCGAGATGACTACGCTTGTCGGGCCCGACACACCGCGCCTGGCCACCGGCTTCAGGGCGCCCACCGAGTCCTATGATGCCGTCACTGAAATCATGCTGCGCAGATATGGCATGTTGCACCATGCGGCAGACCCCAGCTCAACAGAAGACCGACTACCCTTCTTTTCAAAGGTCGAGCCAAAACTGGGGCCTGACCAGGCGCTGGTGGTCTTGCCGCGAACCCAGTATGACGACGTCAGTTACACGGCACTGGATTTTACCGCTAAGGAGGTGCTGAGCAGCCTGAAATATGACCTTGATCTGGTGGTGCAGGGCGGGGCGTTTGGGTTGCTGTCTGTACACACACAAAACTATGTTGACGAAGGCATGCTGCCAAAAGTGATGCCCGACTACATGAAGTACGTCGCTACTTACAAAGACCGTATCTGGATACCGCGTGCAGACCAGATTGCGGCGTGGTGGCGCAAGCGCGCGCTGGTTACTGTCACGCAGGTTGCCGCGGTCAATTCGGCAAAGCAGGCGGAAAATTCGGAAAAACCAGAGCCAAGTAAAGATATCGTGCTTCGGATGTCTGTGACAGCGCCAGGTCATGTGGAGGGTTTGACCGTGTTTGCGATGAACCCAAAAAGTGGCGTCACCCCGGTGGTACAGGCTCGCAGCGGCAGCGCAGCCAGGGTTCGTGTCAAACTGGTGGACGCTTTCCGTTCGGCACTGGTGTTTGACAGGCTGGATACCGGGGATTTTGAGTACGTCATTCGCTACCCATGATCCTCAGCGTTCGCCCGTCGCCTTTTACCTCACGCCATGCGCCTTCGCCACATTGAAGTCTTCAACGCCGTCATGCTAACCGGCAGTGTGAGTGGCGCTGCGCGGCTGATCAGCGTCACCCAGCCGGCCGTCAGCCGCACCTTGCAGCATGCGGAATTACAGCTTGGTTTTTCATTGTTTCAGCGCGGCAAGGGGCGGCTTGTACCGACACCCGAAGCGTTGACCCTCTACCCGCATATTGAACGCCTGTTTGCCCAGCTCGATGAAGTGCAGCGCCTGGCCGCCAACCTCAAGACGGGCGGTGGTATCAAAGAGCTGCGCATACTGACAGTGCTGGCCTTGAGCTACGAAATCCTGCCGCACGCGATCAAGCTGTTTCGCGTCAAGCACCCCAATGTTCCCATCACGGTCAAAGCCCTGCATTCTCCCCAAATCGTGTCGGCGCTGGCCCTGCAAGAGGCTGACGTAGGGTTTTTGTTGAGTCCTGTGGCGCACTCGGCGTTGGCCCAGGAGCACTTGGCCGATGGCCGCATGGTGTGCGTGGCCCCTAAAGGCATGCTGACAGCACGCTTGTTGAAGCGTGGCACGGTCACACTAACTGATTTGGCCAAAGTACCGGTGATTGGTCTGGATGTGCTTGACCCGGTGGGCCGTAGCCTCAACCAGGCCTGCCGGGAGGCCGGCGTGGGCTTGCAGTTTGACATTACCGTACAAACTTACCACTCTGCGCTAGCACTGGCGCACCACGGTCTGGGTGTTGCACTGATTGACACCTGTACAGCCGCTTCTGCCGACTCCAGCCGGGTCGATGTGCTGGCCCTGGAGCCCCTGATTCCGGTTCCGATCAAGGCCTTGCTGCCTGCGGGCAAGCCCGGCTCGGTCGCCGTCAGAGCATTTATGCGTTGTTTTGAACAGGCCGTGGCCTATGCTGCCAAGGCGACGCCAAAAATACCCTGACCACCGACCACCGGAGGGCGATACGCACGACTCACGACGGCATCAGTAAACGGTTAATCCGCTCTGCAGACCCAAACGCCAGCGTGAACCCCAGCGCGCCGTGTCCTACGTTAAACAGCAGGTTGTTGGGCCCTTTTGCATGTCGCCCGATGATGGGCCGCGCCGTCGGCGTAGCCGGGCGCAGGCCCGCCCAGGGCTTGAGTTCTGCAAACGCACTGCAACCAGGGAAAACGGCTTGCGTCGAAGCCTTGAGTGACGCGATTTGCGCTGGGTCAATACCCGTGCCATAACCCGACAGCTCGGCCATGCCCGCCACCCGCAGGCGCGAGCCGATGCGCGCAAAAACCACCTTGCGGGCGTTGTCGGTCACGCTCACGCTGGGTGCCGCTTTTGGTTGCCCGTCTACCTCGACCGTGATGCTATAGCCCTTGAGCGGATAAATCGGTAAATACACGCCCAGCGTCCGCGCCATGGGGGCCGAAGCAGCGCCCAGCGCCATCACGTAGTGGTCAGCTTCGATGAGCCCTTCAGAGGTGCTGGCCGCAAACACTGAACCGCGGCGCACCACCAAGTGGTCAATGGCGGTGTTCAATAAAAACTTCACCCCACGTGCTCGCAGCACTGCCAGCAGGCCATCGCAGGTTTTCTGGCAATCAGCAGCACACTCGCCAGGCGTATAAATGGCCCCTGCAATATGCTGATGCTGGTGTTGCAGGGCAGGTTCAAGCTCTACACAGCGGTCAGCGCTGACGGCATCTTGCGTGCTGCCCAGCGCACGCTGCAGCAGCATTTGCTGGCGTGCCGCAGCGAATGAGGCCGGGGTTGAGGACAGCACCAGTTTGCCGTTACTTGAGAAATCGCAGTCCAGTTGTTCCCGCGCCATCATGGCGTCAAACGCGTGGCGGCTCTCCAGTGCCAATTGCAGCAACTCGATGGTGGTTGCGCGCGAGGTCGCCGCATTGCAGGCCGCCAGAAAGCGCAGGCCCCACAGCCACTGGTGCGGGTCAAGCTGTGGCCGGATCTTCAGGGGAGACGTGGTCGACAGCAGTAATTTGGGCAGTTGCGCCCAGATGCCCGGGTCGGCCAGTGGCTGTACATAAGCGTAGCTCAGCTGCGAGCCATTGCCACCGCTGGCACCGCTACCTGGGTGCGCCCGGTCAATCACCGTGACCTCATGGCCCGCACCGCTCAGGACATAGGCACTTGCCAGACCCACAATCCCCGCCCCTAAAACACACATACGCATGACAACTCCCTCATCTGCTTTTCAAACACTGATAAAAATCAAGCTTAAGTAGCGCAGACGCTATTGAACAATGCTGAATCACCCATCGGCCATGACGTGAAGTTATGCCTTGGCGGTGGGTGTTCGCCGGGGCGTATAACATCCTGGATAATCCATGAGTTTTGGTCATGGGTTTGTCACGAAAATGAATGCCCGTGATGGTCAGGTTTTCCTACACTGGCCATGCAAGCAAATCTTCACCGCCCACTGTTCAATCTGTCACTTCCCTGTTCCCCGAAAGGAAACGAAATGAAACTCTCAACCCTGATGACCGCCGCACTGCTGACTGCGGGCCTGGCCACCACCGCCACTGCACAAACACTGAAAAAAGTGGCCGACAGCAACAAGATCACCGTGTCCTACCGTGAGGCTTCGGTGCCTTTCAGCTATTTGATTGGCTCCAGCAAAGCGGTTGGTTTTTCAGTCGAACTCAGCGAAGCCATCATTGACGACGTGCGCAAGAAGCTCAAAAAGCCAGCGCTTGAAGTGGCGTACATGGCGGTGACGTCGCAAAACCGCATTCCCTTGCTGGTGAACGGCACCTATGACCTCGAGTGCGGCTCAACCACCAACAACTCCACCCGCGCAAAAGACGTCAGCTTTTCCACCAACATGTTCTACACCGGCACACGCTTGCTTGTTAAAAAGACTTCCGGCGTTAAAAACTATGCCGACCTGGCCAAAAAGACGGTAGCCAGCACCACCGGCACCACCAACGCCCAGGTGATTCGTAAGTACAACACCGACAAAAAGCTCGACATGCAGCTTATTTTGGGTAAGGACCATGACGACTCCCTGCTGCTGGTCGAAAGCGACCGCGCCGTGGGTTTCGCGATGGACGACATTTTGCTGTTCGGTTTGAGAGCCAATTCCAAGAACCCCCAATCACTTGAAGTCGTGGGTGACTCACTGCAAGTGGAGCCCTATGCGTGCATGGTGCGCAAAGACGACCCTGAATTCAAAAAACTGGTCGACGGCACCATCACCCGCCTGATGAAGTCTGGCGAATTCTCAAAGCTTTACACCAAGTGGTTTGAGTCAGCCATCGTGCCCAAGGGCGTGAATCTGGCCCTGCCGATGTCGGCTGAGCTCAAGGCAAACCTTAAAGCACTGAGCGACAAACCAGCGCTGTAAACAGTCGCTGCAAAAACGCGGCTTGGGTAGCCCGTGGCGTGATACGCCACGCGCGCTATCCACGCGTCACCGATTCGCTACCGTTTAGCTGCACTGGCCCGACCAAAAGCCGAGCAGCCCCCGTTAAACCAATTCCAGACACGCTTGACTGGCTGCTTATGCGGCCGTGGCGCAAGCATGGGCGTGGGCATTGAAAAATTTGGACAGCGCCGCGCCATGGCCGCTTTGGAGTAACTGTGATGCACCTTTCAAACAGCATGAACAAACCGCAAATCGTGGGTATTTTGGGCGGTATGGGGCCGGCTGCCGGGGCAGACTTTGCGCGCCTGTTTGTACGCGCCTGCGCCGACCACATGCGGGCCCGGGGGCAGATCGTGTCTGACCAGGGCTTTCCAGAGCACTGGCTGGCGCAGGTGCCTGTGCCAGACCGTAGCGCAGCGCTTGACTCGCCAGGCTTTGGTGTGCACCAGCCACTCGAACCCATGCTGCAGGCCCTCAGCAAGCTGGCCGCGCTGGGGGCCACCACGGTCGCCGTGGCGTGCAATACCGCCCACGCCTGGCATGGCGCGCTGCAAGAGCGCTTTCCGCAACTGGAGTTGCTGCACGTGGCCCGTGAGGTCGCCGTCAGCCTAGCCGCCCGCGGCGTACGCGAGGTCGGCCTGCTGGCAACCGCGGGCACCTACCGCGCAGGCCTCTATGACTTGGCCCTGCGCGCAGCCGGGGTGCAGTGCCATATTCCGCAGCCCGACGAACAGGATGCCTTGATGCATGGCATTTACCACGGCGTCAAGGTCGGCAATATGGCGCTGGCTCACACAATCTTCACACAGGTGGCAGGTGCCCTTGCACGCAGGCATGATCTGTCAACGCTGGTGTTGGGGTGTACTGAAATCCCGCTGGCAATCGAGTCTGTGCCCGGACTGGATGCACTGACGCTGTTGGACCCAGCCGTCATGCTGGCGAGGGCATTAGCGCAGCGGGCCTATGGGGCGGAAGATCGTATTTTCTGAAGCAAATGCAGTCCTTGAGGCAGTAAGTGCGGGGACGGATAGCTATCGAAATGATAGTTTTTATATCCAGCACTACCTGGCCACTTGGCAGGCGCTGCCAGGATCACGGCGCTGTGTCCACGACAAGAAAACCCCGCGTCCAGGTCAGATCGCTGCCGTTGATGGTGCCCGTGCCGACCAGTCTGGAGGGGTCGATGCCCAAAGATTGGTGGCCGTAGACGTAGGCGTTCAGATAGGTGGCGTTGGCACAAGCGTTCTGTGAAAATACGCCATTCACATTTTTATATTGAGCCAGCACACCAGGCCAGGCATTGCTACCACTGCATTTGCTGATGACAGCGTCTTGAAGCGATTGCTGCGGATTGGCGGCATTGAGTGCGCCCCAGTCCTTGAGCACCTTATAGACTGAGGACACTCCCACAAATTGCGTGGTGTTAAAGCCTTTCAGCGACGAAATAGTTGCGATCGGGTAGTTGTTGCCCGCGCTGGCGGTCACGTTGGTAATCACTTTTTCATACACGCCAAAACACGCTGCGCTGTAGCTGCTGCCAGTGCTGCTGACGTGCA
This sequence comes from Polaromonas sp., assembly GCA_025352405.1. GTDB lineage: Bacteria > Pseudomonadota > Gammaproteobacteria > Burkholderiales > Burkholderiaceae_C > Polaromonas. The sequence goes on along the minus strand of JANXTM010000049.1, from coordinate 4,499 downwards.
GTTTGCCTGCGTCTGCATCGTAGGCGGCGGGCGAACCGGTACCGTTGTTGGGGTAGCAGACACTGGCGTTGACGCCGCCAGACGCGCTGTCCTTGATCATGGCCAGTCGGGCCTGACTCTGACCCAGCCCGAGGTATGACACGCTGAACACCGGGTAACGCACGCCGTTCACCAGCGGGGTGACCACATTTGGATCTTGGCTGCTCGACGTGACAAACGCTACCTGGGACGACGCACCTCCGACCTCAACAATCCCTTGCGTAACGGCGCCACGCTTGAAGTTTCCCGCCAGGAAATTCACGTCAGCCCAAGCGTAAAGCCCTTCATTTTGTCCGGTCAGAGTGCCTACCTGGTGGAAGGTGAACCCGTTGCCGGTGACGGTACTTTTAACGCTTTGGTAAATCGTGCTTGCAGTGTTGGCGTCGACCATTCGCATGCCGGCTGTTGCCAATACGCTCACAGCAACCTGATCTTTGCGGATGCCGTGGTTACTCATGTAAGCGTTCATTCTCAACAACAGCGGCTGAATGCCCGCCGCACCTGCATTGCCCGGGGCGCTGTCGGCACCTTTGGTGCCGTCGTACCAAGAGAGCTCGTGCGGCACGTCTTTACTGGTAAACAGCGTCGTGATCTGGATGAACGAATCATCAGGCGTGGTTTTGTAAAGATAAATTCGGGAGCCACTGCTGCCGGCATCTACCACCGCAGTCAGGGTTTCTGCTGGGCGCGTCAGGTAGCCGCTACCGCTGCAAGCAACCAATGCCGTCAGATGGGCCACAAAAAACAAACGTCGGGAAAACTTTGAGATCATTAAATGAGAGGCATTCAAAAAACGCCTTTTGCGGAGTATATTGCCGTGTGTATCGAGTGGTTGATAAAAGCAACCAATATTTTGCGTAAAAACTGGATTTAACGCAATAAACACGAGGACTACGTGCTATTTAAAATGTAGCGTCTTAATCGGTGGATGCGCTCCACCGATCACCCCAGGCTTTGTCGATGTCGCGCCTGTCACGTTTGGTGGGGCGGCCGTGTTCCAGGCTGCTGGCGGGCTCCAGACCAAGGCGGCGTTGTTCGACCGCCAGGGCCTTCAGCGCCAGGCTGTCGGCGGTTTCTTCGTATAGCAGCTGCGCCACTGGCGCTGCGCCGCGCTGGTTGCTGATGCCGCGTACCACAAGCGTGCGGATCACCGGGCCTTGCCGGAGCATGACGGTGTCGCCCACCTTGATTTCCCTGGCGGGTTTGGCCTCAACGTCATTCACGCGAACGCGACCCTTGTCGATTTCTTCAACTGCCAGCGAACGGGTTTTATAGAAGCGAGCCGCCCACAGCCATTTGTCGATGCGTAATTTTTCCATTGGCCTGTTTTACTCCTGGGGCTTATTTTGAACCAATCGCAAACGTGCGATGGCGTCCAGCCCAATCACCCTGTCATGCCGCACCCGATTGTCAAGCGACAGGCTGCCGTCAAGCGCCTGAGTGATTTCACGGCAAATGGCCAGACCCAGGCCAGAGCCATGCCGCACATTACCGGCAGAAAACGGCTGGTAGAGTCGGGCTGCCAGTTCAGATGAAATACCCGGCCCACAGTCACGGATGGTCAATGCCGCCACCCGGGCGTCGCACACCACGCGCACCGACAGGGCAGCGCCCTGGGGACTGTGCTTTATGGCGTTGTGCAGCAGGTTACGCGTCAGTTCACCCAGCATCCACTCGTGTGAGGCGATCAGGGCCGGCACGGTTTCGATGTCAAAGTCGATATTTTTTTCAGCGATTAAAGGCGACAGGTCCAGCGCTACCTGCCGCACCACTTGGGCCAGGTCCATGGTGTGCGGGTCGGCTTGCTGGCGCAACTGCTCGATCTTGGCAAGGGCCAGCATCTGGTTGGCGAGCAGGGTGGCGCGGTCAACCGTCTGGTTGATTTCGTGCAGGGCATTTTGCGCATCGGTGTCGCCGCGCAGGGCGGACTGCACCTGCACTTTCAACACGGCCAGTGGTGTGCGCAGCTGATGGGCCGCATCGCGCACAAAGCGCGTCTGGTTGTCCAGCAGACCCTGCAGGCGAACCATCACAGCGTTGGTGGCGTCCACCAGCGGCAGCAATTCACGTGGTGCGCCTGGCGCAGCAATCGGGCTCAAATCGCCTTGCGGACGCGACTGGAGCTGGGCGCTCAAGCTGCGCACTGGCCGCGTGGCGCGCTGCACCACGACGACCGTGACCAGAGCTATCACCAGCACCAGCAGCGCCTGCCGCCACAGTGTGTCAATCAGGATTTCGCGCGCCAGCGTGTGCCGCAGCTCCAACGTTTCAGCGACCTGGATAACGGCCATGCCTCGCCCCTGCGAGCTGGCTACTGGCTGCAGCAGAACCGCCACCCGCACCGCATCGCCGCGAAAAACATCGTCATAAAAATCGACCAGCGCTGCATAGGGTGGTTTGTCCGGGATCTGGCCACGCCAGAAAGGCAGCTGCGCAAAGCCAGAAATCAGCTGACCGTTCAAGCTCGACACGCGGTAAAAAAGGCGGCTCTGGTTGTCAGCTTCAAAAGCTTCCAGCGCGGCATAAGGCACGGTGACGCGCAGCTCGGATTGTTCGTCAAAGCCCGTCACATCGAGTTGCTCGCCAATTGATTTGGCGGATGCCAGCAGCGTGCGGTCGTAGGCGGTGTTGAGGGCGCTGAAGGTCTGGTTGTAGAGGCTGAACGTGTTGACGACAACCAGCACACAGACTGGAATCAGGATGCCCAGCAATAGGTATCTTCTTAAAGAGACAGCCCCCGCGCTTGACACGGCGTGTACAGCGCTGCCTCCCGAGGGGGCTGAACTTGCCAGGGGCGGCCCGTCACGGCCTTCGCTTGCCCCAGCGCTGGCCGGTGACTTCACGCCTCAACCTTCAGCAGGTAGCCCAAGCCGCGCAGGGTCATCAGCGTCACGCCGGTATGCAGCAGTTTTTTGCGCAGTCGGTACACCACAACCTCAATCGCTTCATACTGCACATCCACCTCACCCGGAAACACCAGTTCAAACAGTTTTTCTTTCGACACGGCATGGCTAGGCTTGACCATCAGGGCTTGCAGCAGAGCGAGTTCGCGCGGCGTGAGTTCGAGCACCAGGCCCTCGTGGTAAATCGCGCCGCTCTCTTTTTCATAGCGCAAGGCGCCCACAATTGTTGCCGCAGGGCCTGATTCGGCTCGTGAACTGACACCGCCGCGCCGACGGCTCAGGGCGCGCAGTCGGGCTTCGAGTTCATCCAGGTCAAACGGCTTGGGCAGGTAGTCGTCAGCGCCCAGGTTCAGGCCCATGATGCGGTCGCCGACCGTGCCGCGCGCGGTCAAAATCAGCACAGGTGTCACCAGGCCCTGCTTGCGCGCCAACGCCAGCACCTGCAGTCCGTCCAGGTTGGGCAGGCTCAGGTCCAGCACCACAACATCGGGTTTGGTTGCGGTCCAGTGGGCCACCGCCAGTCCACCGTCGGTGCAGGCCAATACCTCCATGCCCCGGCGGCTTAAAGCGCGTTGCAGGGTGGTTTGCATGGACGCATCGTCTTCAATCAGCAGCAATTTCATCAAGTGTCCGGGACCAGGTCAGGTGTGTGTGGTGAGAATGGGGCGCAACCCAGAGGCTGGACATTAGCACTTTCCCCAATGCCTGCGGACAGCCGACTGACAGAAACCAGAGGCATCATTGACCAGTCAAGTTTTGCCCTCAATTTTGTTGAGTATTTATCCGGGAGACACCCATGCGTCGCACTGCTTTTTTGAAATATCTGGCCGTTTTGGCTGCTGCAGGCGTCTTGCCACTGTCGGCGCGGGCCGCTGCCAACCTGAAAATGATGATTCCGGCCAACCCTGGCGGCGGCTGGGACACCACCGGCCGGGCGCTGGGTAAAGCCATGCAGGACTCTGGTGCGGCTTCGACTGTGACCTATGACAACAAGGGCGGCGCCGCCGGTGCGTTGGGTCTGGCCCAATTTGTCAATGGCAGCAAGGGCGACGGCAATGCGCTGATGGTGATGGGCGCAGTCATGCTGGGCGGCATCATCACCGGCAAGCCACCGGTAAGCTTGAACCAGGCCACACCGATTGCGCGTTTGACCAGCGAGTACAACGTGTTTGTGCTGCCCGCCAACTCGCCTTACAAGTCGATGGCCGAGGTGATTGCACAGCTTAAAAAAGACCCCGGAAGTGTGAAGTGGGGCGGCGGCTCGCGCGGCTCCACAGAGCACATCGCAGCGGCCATGATTGCCCGTGAAGTCGGCGTGGACCCGTCAAAAATCAACTACGTCGCGTTCCGGGGCGGCGGTGAAGCTACAGCGGCCATTTTGGGCGGTAACGTGACGCTGGGCGGCAGCGGCTACAGCGAGTTCGCCGAGTACATCAATACCGGCAAGATGAAAGCGCTGGCGGTGACCTCCGAGGTGCGTCTGAAGGGGGTCAATGTGCCTACCCTGAAAGAGCAAGGCGTGAACGTGGTGATTGGCAACTGGCGCGGCGTGTATGG
>JANXTM010000118.1 GCA_025352405.1 Polaromonas sp. | reverse complement strand
TCTCGAAAGCGGCCAGCCAGGCCTGCAGTCGGGGCCAGGGTTGCGATGCGAACCAGCTGGCATCGGTGTGCGCGAATTGCCGCACAAACGGCAGCAGGGCCATGTCGGCCAGGCTGGCGTTGGGGCCGCACAGCCAGCCGCCAGCCAGTTGCGCCTCCAGGCCTTCCAGCCAGTTCGCACATTGCGTGCGGTGCGCCACTGCAAAGGCTTTCGCATCACTGGCGGATTCCTCCGCTGATTTCTCTGCCGATTCATCTGCATAGCGATTCGGATATTTGTAGCGGTCCAGGCTTTGCTTGAAAGCGCCGTCGTTGCCGGTGACCAGCGCGAGCATGTCTTCCAGCGCTGCGCCTTTTGGCGTCAGCCATTGCTGGGGGTCGTTCAGGCGCAAGGCCCAGAGCATGATGTCCAGGCTCTGTTCAATCACTTCGCCGTCCGGCAACAGCAGCACGGGCACCGTGCCTTTAGGTGAGGCGGCCAGTATCTCCGCCGGTTTGTGACGCAGCACGACTTCCCGCTGCTCAAGCTGCAGGCCGCTGACGGCAATCGCTAATCTTGCGCGCATGGCGTAGGGGCAGCGGCGGAAGGTGTAAAGGATGGGCAGCGCTACGGCGTTTTGGCTCATGGCTACGGGCCCCTTAAACATCCGATTTTTTTATGCCCACGGGCACGCCGATGTGCGCTTGCCGCCGAGCGCTCGCCAGCCCGACTTGTTTTTGCCGTTCGCGGTAGCCGGCTTTTTGTTCGTCTGTGGTTTGGTCAAAACAATGCGCGCAGCTCACGCCCAGCTCGTACTGGGGTGAAGCGCGGTCGGCGTCGCCCAGCGGATCGCGGCAGGAGCGGCAAAGTGTGAACTTGCCCGGCTCAAGGCCATGGCCGACCGACACGCGTTCGTCGAATACAAAACATTCGCCTTGCCAGCGGCTTTGCTCCTCAGGCACGGTTTCCAGATATTTGAGGATGCCGCCTTGGAGGTGGTAGACCTCGTCAAAGCCCTTTGAGCGCATCAGAGCGGTGGATTTTTCGCAGCGTATGCCGCCGGTGCAAAACATCGCCACGCGTGGGTTTTTGCCGTCCACCGGTGCAAGCTTGCCACCCGCCAGCATCTCGCGCTCGACCCAGCCTGGCAGCTCTGAAAAGCTCGCAGTTTCAGGATTGATGGCGCCTTCAAACGTGCCTATCGACACCTCGTAGCTATTGCGCGTATCCACCAGCACCACGCTGGGGTCTCTCAACAAAGCGTTCCAGCCTTGCGGCTTGACGTATTCGCCAGCAGTCAAGGCTGGATGCACGTCCGGCACGCCCATGGTGACGATTTCGCGCTTCAGGCGCACCTTCATGCGGTAAAACGGTATCTCCTCTGACCAAGCCTCTTTGTGCTCCAGCATGGCGAGGCGCGGGTCGGCGCGCAGGTAGGCGAGTACGGCGCGCACCCCAGCCTCGGGCCCGGCAATCGTGCCGTTGATGCCTTCAGGCGCCAGCAACAGCGTTCCCTTGACGTGATGTGCTTCGCAACAGGCCAGCAATGGTGGCTGCAGCGCTGCAAAGTCAGGCAGCTCAACGAACTTGTAAAGCGCAGCGGTCAGGAAGCGGGGCATCACCAGCGTGCCCGGCAGCGCGGACTCAGAAATGAATTACACATAAATCTGTAAATAAAAAAGACTTTTAAGCCAATAAATACGGGAGCAATTAGCTATACATTCAATAGCAAATAAGGATGCAATCTTACAAATTAAAAATCCGCTGCACCAACCACCAGCTGGCCAGCAGCGCCACCAACAGCGAGCCCCCTATCAGCACACCCACACGGTAAAAACGGGTTGCCCGCAGCCAGAAGGCCAGCGGTAAAAACACCGCCACGATAGTGAGCTGACCCACTTCAACGCCCGCGTTGAAGCCTACCAATGCCAGCACCAGCGCGCCTTGGGGCAGGCCCAGGTCAGTCAAGACCGACGCAAAACCAAAGCCGTGGATCAAGCCGAACACAAACGCCATGACCCAACGCCGGCCTTCGACCGTTGCGCGAAGGTTATTCAGTGCTGCAAAAATCACCGAGGCGGCAATCAGCGACTCTACCCAACGCGACGGCAGACTGATGATCTGCAGTGACGCCAGGCTCAGCGTGATGGAATGCGCCAGCGTGAAGGCGGTCACTACTTTCACCACTTCCTTGAAGGCGCCGCCAAGGCGCGGCGCGGGCTGCCACTTTCTGTTCTGCCTGATCAGCACGGCGGGCAGCAGCAGGGCCAGCAAAAACAAAATGTGGTCGTAACCGGCCCAAATGTGAAAAATGCCGTCTTTCAGGTACTGGTTCAGGGTTTTCCAAACGCCGCCAGGCTGCAGCGCCAGCACCTGTTCGGCTGATTCGGTGCCAAAGACCAGCGCCTGCGCGGTGTCAACGCCCGGAGCCACCCACTGCACGAGGCCGCGGTGCGATGGGTCAACATCAAACAGCATCGAATAACGCGCCTTTAGCGGTGCATCTAGGCTGGTGCACTGCGCGCTCAGGCTCAGGACCGCATAGGTGCCGTCACTGTGTTTGTCGAGCATCATGGGGCTAGCCGCCACGATCGGGCAATCGGTGCCGGCAGCGGTGAAGGACAGGCGGGCCAGGGCAAGCTTGTAGATCTCGCCCTCGCGTCGCCGCACCTCTCCCCAGGTGAGTTCGCCATTGCCTGCACTGTTCAGCTGCAGCACGTAGTCCAGGTCACGCAGTGCGATGTCCCAGCGGATACTGAGGTTGGCACTGGTGCTGGTAGCGCGCACTGTCAGATAGCTGTCACTGGGTTTGTGGGCCCACGCTGGAATGCACAAGACCAGTGTGATGACCAGCAGGAGAAGGCGCTTCATGGGCGGGCTCCCTTGCTGGCCAGCTGGCTCGCCAGCTGGGCCATCACGGGGTCTTCGTAGCGGCTGGTTCGTAGCCAGTCAAGTGCGGGTTGCGCCAATTTGGCCTGGTTGGCGGCCAGCGCGGCGCGCATCAAAATATCTGCATCGCGGGGCTCTTTCTGCACCTCGTAGTTGCGGCTGGCAAGCCCCGTGGCTTTGGCGGGGTTGCTTTCAATGTCCAGCTCGAAGCGTGCGGCTTCCTGCTCGTGCAACCGGTCACCGCGCTGGGCGGCCGCCTGAAAGCGGTCGCGCAGCTGCGCTGCCCAGCCGGCGCTGCGTTTGTCGCTCACCGCTTGACCGGCCAGCGCCAGCCGTAGCAGCAAAATATCCGAGCGCTCCCAGTCGCCCAGCAGCGTCAAGACCTCTGCCGGGCGCTGGCGTGCCAGTAAAAAGTCTGCGTAGGCACCCAACAAAAACTGGTCCGTCACGCCCTGCTGGAGGGCGCTTTTGAAATAGCCTTCAGCGACGTCAAAGCGCTGTAGCCGCCAGGCCATTTCAGCCAGGCGGGTGTTTTCCCACAGCAGCAGCTCAGCTGACGCTTGCGGGTTGGCTTTGACGGCCCCCGCCAATTTTTGAAAAGCCGGCTCGAGCTGCCCGGTGGTGGCCTCTACATAGGCACTACAACCCGTGCCCAGCAAGGGCTCGGCCAGCGGCACCACACGGACGCATTCAGCGGCGGCTTCGGCGTACCTGGCCTGCACCATAAAAATCGCTGTGCGCCACAGCAGGGGCTCGGGCGAAGTGGGGTTCAGTGCTGCGGCTTTGGCCAGACTGGCCAGCGCCGGCTCAAACGCATGGCTGAATTGCTGGATTAGCCCGAGGGCCATGTCGTAGTCGGCATTGCTGGCAGCGGTTTTGGCCAGGGGCGCCAGCGTGGCAGAAGCATAGCCGACATAGCGCGGGTCGCCCTGAGCCATGGCCATGTCGAAGTAGCGGCGGGCAATTTCAATGCGCAGTACAGCATCGTCAGGCCGAGCGGCGAGCTGTTTGCGCAGCGACTCTACGCGGCGGGTGGCCGGGTCGCTGGCTCGGCCGGGCAGGCGTTCGACCACGACGTTGTCGTTTTCGGGGGTGTAAGGTGCGGCATGGACCGCCAAGCCCCCTGAAACCAGAAGCGCCATTAGTAGCGGCTTGAACAAAGGCTTGAGGGGCACGCGCATGGGGTTGCAAGCGGGCCTAAAGTGTGAAGGTGCAAACATGCGGGGAGTGTATCGGCTGACGGATTATTGGTTGTACGGGCATTCTGCCCGCGAAGTTTGGTGTGCCAGAATTTAGAATGGTTGCATGACCAAACCTCTGATTTTCAAAGTCGCCGTTATGGGCGCAGGCGCCGTGGGTTGCTACTATGGGGCTATGCTGGCCCGGGCCG
>JANXTM010000117.1 GCA_025352405.1 Polaromonas sp. | reverse complement strand
CGGCCTCCTGTTGTATGCGGTTCACGATATCGGGTGGGGTGCCAGCTGGTGCCAGCAGGCCAAACCACGAACTAGCGTCAAAGCCCTTGAGTTGGGCGGCCTCTTCAATTGTCGGTACGTCTGGCAACGCTGCAGAACGCTGGGCGTTGGTGACAGCAAAGGCCTTGAGCTTGCCACTCTTGATTTGTGGCAATGCCGAAGGCAGGTTATCAAACATAACGTCAACATTGCCACCGATCAAGTCCAGCAGCGCCGGCCCAGAGCCACGGTAGGGAATATGTGTCATGAAAATGCCTGTCCGGGACTTGAACAGCTCACCTGCCAGGTGGATGGATGTGCCGCTGCCACTTGAGGCCATGCTGAACTTGCCGGGATGTGCTTTGGCATATTTGATGAAGTCTGGAACACTGTTGATGCCCAGCGCTTTGGCCTTCTCTGTATTCATCACCATGACGTTGGGAACACCGGCTACCAGCGTGATGGGTGCAAAATCTTTTTGTGAGTCAAACGGCATCTTGCTGTACAGCGCCTTGTTGATGCCGTGGGTGCCGACGGTGCCCATCAGCAGCGTGTAGCCATCAGCCGGCGACTTGGCCACCACGTCAGCCCCAATATTACCGCCTGCACCAGCACGGTTTTCAACGATGAACGCCTGACCAAACGCTTTGGATAACTCTTGTGCCATCGCCCGCGCCAGAATGTCGGTGGTGCCGCCAGGTGCAAAAGGCACGATGATTCTGACCGGCTTGGTGGGCCACGCCGTTTGCGCGGTGGCCTCGATGCAAGCCATGCCAGCAAGCCCGGCAAGTCCAAGAATGCCGATCTTTAAAAGTTGTCGGCGATGCGGTGTTGAATTCAGATGGGTCATGGCGTATTTGTACAGTCAAGCGTCGGTGTAATGTAAGTGGGATAACCCGAATCACAAATTAACAGAGATCAAAAAAAAGCCACCCTGATTGTTATGCCAGGGTGGCCGAACATAAAGCTGGCCGAATTAGTCTGCGTATTTGCCTGCGGCATCAATCACAGGCTTCAGCTTATTGATTTCGCTGGCAACAAACGCTTTGTGAGCGGCAGGGTCAACCCGCTTGTCAGTGATGACTACGGCGCCCAATGAGTCTTGTTTTTTCAGAAAATCAGGATCTTTTAGAGCCAGCTTGAGCGCAGTATTGAGCTGGGCTAACACTGCAGGTGGGGTGCCTTTGGGCGCATACAGCCCGTGCCAGATCGACAGATCAAACCCTTTGAGTCCCATTTCCTGCAAAGTTGGGTAGTCCTTCAGCAATTTATTGCCAGACAATGGTTTGGCAGTGGTCACTGCAAAGGCCTTGACCCGACCAGCTTCAATCTGGCCCGATGTGTTGGTGGTCTGGTCGCACATCACGTCAACCTGGCCGCCAACCAGCGCATTCATGGCTGGCGCTGTGCCGCTGAAGGGAATGGTTGTCATGGCTTCTTTGGCATTGATGGCTGCTTGCCACATCAGGCCGCACAAATGGGACGCTGACCCAAGACCGGCGTGGGCGATGTTCAATTTTCCTGAGTTGAGGCGGATGTAGTTTTCAAAATCGCGGTAGTTGTTGGCCGGTAACTGCGGCTTGCCAATGATGGTCATGGGCACTTCATTGATCATGCCCAGGTATTCGAAATCTTCAAGAGGTTTGTAGGGCAACTTGCGGTACAGCCCAGACGCTGCAGCCATACCGATATGGTGCAAAAGCAGTGTGTGACCGTCTGGTGTAGCTTTTGAAACCTTGGATGCGCCGATCGTGCCGCCAGCCCCGTTGACGTTTTCGACAACAAAGTTGGCCGTGCCGCCCATTGACTTGCGCATGGCTTCGGCCAGATCGCGTGCAACGCGGTCAGTTGGGCCACCCGCGGCAAACGGAACCACAATTGAAATAGGCCTCGAGCCCGGAAAGGTCTGTGCGTGTGCAAAAACTGCGGTTGCAGCCAAAGCAAGAACGAGTAGGTGTTTCATTAATCATCTCCTATGAAAAAAACACCGTGATTGTAATTTGCCCGCGCCGCTACAGCGTCGCGACAAGTAGGTAAGGGCAGTCGGCGCGATTTCGCCGAACTGCGGTTGACTTATTTGTAGCTGCGGGCGTCTTCAATCACCTTGCCATCATTGGGCAGGCCGCCGGGTGCCAGCAATTCAACGGTGCCGCGCAGTTTTGTGATGTCGCGTATGGCCTCACCAATGCGCTGCTCCAGGCCTGCAGGGGGCTGACTGGCTTCAACCCGAAGGGTCATGCTGTCACTGGCCATCTCGCCACTGACGACAAGCCTTGCTTTAAGCACCTCCGGAAAGCGTCGGGCAATCGTGGCCACTTGCCCCGGATGCACAAACATGCCCCTGATCTTGACGGTCTGGTCCGCCCGGCCCATCCATCCCTTGATGCGTGTATTGGTTCGCCCTGTGGGGCAGGCGCCAGGCAAAACGGCTGACAAGTCGCCAGTACCGAAACGGATCAAGGGGTAGTCTGGATTAAGCGTGGTGACCACCAGTTCGCCGACCTCACCTTCAGCCACCGGGTCACCCGTGCCGGGCCGGACAATTTCAACAATAACCCCTTCATCCAGAACTAAGCCTTCACGCGCTTGCGTCTCGTAGGCAATCAAGCCCAGATCTGCCGTGGCATAGCACTGGTAGCCTGCAATGCCGTGCTTTCCCAGCCAGTCGCATAGACTGGGTGGGAACGCCTCACCAGACACCAACGCACGGGTAAGCGTGGGTAGCGCCACTTTCATCTCAATTGCTTTTTCAACAATGAGTTTTAAGAAGCTGGGCGTACCGATATAGCCAGCCGGCCGTAGCTCGGCCATGGCCTGCACCTGTTGCTCGGTTTGTCCGGTGCCCCCCGGGAACACGGTGCAACCCAGGGCATGTGCGCCAGTTTCCATCATGGAGCCAGCTGGTACAAAGTGATAACTGAAGCTGTTGTGAATGAGTTGGCCCGGGCGAAAACCAGCTGCATATATGGCCCTGGCCATGCGCCAGTAATCTTTGCGTGTACCTTCCGGTTCGTAGATGGTTCCGGGGCTGGCAAACACATGGGGCATGTGGGCACCGTAGCTGAGCGCGCTATACCCGCCAAACGGGTCACCACCGGCCTGGCGCACCGCCTGCTGGCGTTCCAGCAGCTCATGCTTGCGAGTTACCGGCAGTTGTGCAAGGGCTGTACGCGAGGTGATGGCCCCGGCATCGACGCCAGCAAGAATAGCTGCAAAAGCAAGTGAATTCTTCTGCGCATTGGCCACCAGGCCGGGTAACGCTGCCATCAGCCCGACTTCGCGTTGGTCAGAATGCCGGGATTCGAGCGTGTCGTAATGCGTTGTTGTCATCTCAGTCTTTTCAGATACAAAAGTCCATTAGGTCCACAGGACGCCCGCTGTCAGACTCAAGCAGGGGCCGGAACCTGCGGCTCCAGACCTGCTTGAGCAGGTCTGGACAGGCAACAGAAGCGAAGTTTCTGGCGAGCGGCGGCCTGCAAGGTGCAGCGTGGTACATGCAGTGAACGACAGTGGGGGTCATGCAAGCCACCGCTTGCGCCGCTTGTAGCTTTTCACGTCCTTGAAGCTTTTGCGCTCACCGCCCCCCACGCCAAGATAAAACTCCTTGACGTCTTCATTGCTGGCCAGGTCGCTGGCGATACCGTCCATGA
>JANXTM010000095.1 GCA_025352405.1 Polaromonas sp. | reverse complement strand
GCGCTCGTTCATGCCCTTGGCCCAGGCGGTGCGGACATAATCCTGGCGCAGGACCTCGAGCATCATCGTGCGCGTCATCCGCATGGTGATTGCCGACAGCGAGGTTCCCAGGATCACCGCGGGAATGGCCAGTTGGAGCATGTTCCCGACCGGGTCCTGCCAGAACGAGATGAACCTCACCTCCGGCGACCAGCCCCACCAGATGGCGGGGAACACCATGACGATGGTGCCGAGCCAGAAGCTGGGCACCGCCAGCATGAGGATGGAGAAGGAGCGGCCGACATAGTCGCCCCAGGTGTCCTGGCGGATCGCCGACCAGACGCCGACCGGCACGGCCACGACGAGGGCCACGCACAGCGCCATGAAGCCCAATTGGAAGGTGGTTGGCAGGCGCGACAGGATCTCCTCGATCACTGACTGCTCCTGCCAAAGTGAGCTGCCGAAATCGCCCTGGAACAAGATCTTGCCGATCCAGCGCACGTATTGGATGTGCATGGGCTGGTCGAGGCCGAGGGCTGCTTCGAGCTGGGTGCGCGAGGCGGCGTTGGCGCTGATGTCGTTCTGCGCGATCATCATGTCGATGATGTCGCCCGGAATCATCCGCACGGTCACGAAGACGATGACGCTGGCGAAGAACAGGGTGGGGATCAAGGCGAGCAGCCGGCGGATCACATAGGCCCGCATATCAGTGGATTTCCTCAACGCTTGTTCCGTCCAGTCTGACGGCACGGCGGCGGCAACGCCAGGGGGCAGCCGCAGCGCGCCGTAAATTTAAGCGTCCGCAAGCCGGCTTACAGATAAAAAGTTTTCGCTTTTTTTTCAAAAAGAAGCGCTTTTTTTGTTCTTTTTTGAAAAAAAGAACCAAAAACCTTTTATCCGCTTGGCTTCCTGCTTATCCGCGCACGATCCGGCCCGCGGTTCGGGTGCGAAATTTACCTGTGCGATGGCCCAGGGGCGGTTACGCCAGCACTTGTGCGGGTCGCATCTACTCTGGCATTGCCATACTCCCAACCCACAGCGAGACACCCCATGACGCAAAACAAGGACGAGCCCGGCGACGCCATCAATCGCCGCAGCAGAAACATCACCGAAGGTGTCGCGCGCGCACCGAACCGCTCCATGTACTATGCGATGGGCTATACCGCCAGCGACTTCAGCAAACCCATGGTGGGGGTGGCCAACGGGCACAGCACCATCACCCCCTGCAACAGCGGCCTGCAAAAGCTGGCCGATGCCGCGATTGCGGGCATCGAAGAGGCCGGTGGCAAAGCGCAGGTATTCGGCACCCCGACCATTTCCGACGGCATGGCGATGGGCACCGAAGGGATGAAATACTCGCTGGTCAGCCGCGAGGTCATTGCCGATTGCATCGAGACCTGCGTGCAGGGCCAGTGGATGGACGGCGTGGTGGTGATCGGCGGCTGCGACAAAAACATGCCCGGCGGTATGATGGGCATGTTGCGCGCCAACGTGCCGGCCATCTATGTCTACGGTGGCACCAATTTGCCCGGCCGTTACAAAGGCCAAGACCTGAACATTGTCAGCGTGTTCGAAGCGGTGGGCGAACACGCGGCCGGCCGATTGAGCGACGAAGACCTGCTGCAAATCGAGCGCCGCGCCATCCCCGGCACCGGCAGTTGCGGCGGCATGTACACGGCCAACACGATGTCGAGCGCATTCGAGGCGCTGGGTATTTCGCTGCCCTATTCGTCCACGATGGCCAATCCGCACGACGAGAAAACCCACTCGGCCAAGGAATCGGCCAAGGTGCTGGTCGAAGCGATCAGAAAGAATATCAAGCCGCGCGATATCGTGACGAAAAACGCCATCGAAAACGCGGTGGCGGTGGTCATGGCCACCGGCGGCTCGACCAACGCGGTGCTGCATTTCCTGGCCATCGCGCATGCGGCCGAAGTTCACTGGACGATTGATGACTTTGAACGCATCCGGCAGAAAATTCCGGTGTTGTGCGACCTCAAACCCAGCGGCAAATACCTCGCGGTGGACCTGCACAAAGCCGGCGGCATTCCGCAGATCATGAAAATATTGCTGGTTGCCGGCCTGCTGCATGGCGACTGCGTGACGATTACCGGCCAGACCATTGCAGAAGTGCTCAAGGACATTCCCGATGTGCCGCGCGCGGACCAGGACGTGATCCGCCCGATCGGCAAGCCGATGTACCAACAAGGCCATCTGGCCATTCTCAAAGGCAATCTGTCGCCGGAAGGCAGCGTCGCCAAAATCACCGGCTTGAAGAACCCGGTGATGACCGGCCCGGCCCGAGTGTTCGACGACGAGCAATCGGCGCTGGCGGCAATCCTGGCCGGCAGAATCAAGGCTGGCGACGTGATGGTGCTGCGCTACCTCGGCCCCAAAGGTGGCCCCGGCATGCCCGAAATGCTGGCCCCCACTGGCGCGCTGGTTGGCGCGGGTTTGGGCGAAACGGTCGGCCTGATCACCGATGGCCGTTTTTCCGGCGGCACCTGGGGTATGGTCGTCGGGCATGTGGCACCGGAAGCGGCCGCTGGCGGCAATATCGCGTTTATCCACGAAGGCGATTCCATCACTATTGACGCGAAGCAGTTGCTGTTGCAGCTCAACATCGACGACGCCGAACTGGCCCAACGCAAGCTCGGCTGGATAGCACCTTTGCCGCGTTACACGCGCGGTGTGCAGGCCAAGTTCGCCTTTAACGCGTCAAGCGCCAGCAAGGGCGCGGTGCTGGATGACTATTAATTAGCTGTCACATGTAGACGGCAAAATCTATGCCAGTTAAGAGCAAGCCGACGCTGATCGGCCTGTAAACAGATAAGCCCGTGTTACACAAACTTCACGGGCTTTTTACTTTCTCTTTTTGGGCAACATGCCCATGGCCTCGCGTTGTTTTTCAACACGGTCCGTTTTGCGTTTTTCCATCTTTTTCATTTCTATCCGCTTGGTGTAACCGGACCTGTCGGCCCAGGCCCACCAAGCCACCGCCAAAAAAAATGGTAATAAAACCACCCACCAACTCCAGGCGGCAACGGGATTCAACTCCAGGTATTTCATGAGCAGCGTGACAATCCCGATTAGTAAAAAATACATGGGTAACTCCTGTTTACGGGATGGCGTAGTTGACGGACTGAAGTACGCCCTGCGAGGTGCCCGGCCTTGTTGACCAGGGGTCAACCAACGCCATTACAATCGCGTTTAATGACTGTACTCCATCTAACGACGCCTTCACGAGGACTCACCATGAAACGCATTCTTGTCGCAATCGCCGCCCTGGTCGCAGGTATTGCCGTAGCCACCCCGGCACTCGCTGACATGCAACTGGCTACCGCTAAAAACTGCATGGCCTGCCATGCAGTAGATAAAAAATTGGTAGGGCCCTCTTACAAAGACGTGGCAGCCAAATACGATGGTCAAAAAGACGCAGTCGATAAACTAGCCGTAAAAGTCATGAAAGGCGGCTCTGGCGTCTGGGGCCCCGTACCTATGCCTGCCAATGCCCAAGTGAACGCAGACGAAGCCAAAAAACTGGTCGCATGGATTCTTTCCCAGAAATAATCAAAACATAACAGCAGGCCTCGCAAATAAAAAAGCCCGTCAAATGACGGGCTTTTTTGTGAGCTGATCGATTAGAGATTCTCAGACAATTGATCAAGAATCGCCGGATTCTCTAGCGTTGAAGTGTCCTGCGTAATCGGTTCGCCCTTGGCAATGCCACGCAGCAGGCGACGCATGATCTTGCCACTACGAGTTTTGGGCAAATTATCGCCAAAACGAATGTCTTTCGGTTTTGCTATCGGTCCGATCTGCTTGCCCACCCAGTCGCGCAGCTCTTTGGCAATGGCTTTGGCTTCATCACCCGTTGGGCGCGAACGCTTGAGCACCACAAAAGCAACAATTGCTTCGCCCGTCAAATCATCAGGCCGGCCGACCACGGCTGCCTCGGCTACCAGAGTTGAATGTGCCACCAAAGCTGATTCAATCTCCATCGTTCCCATCCGGTGACCAGACACATTCAGCACGTCGTCAATACGTCCCGTGATGCGGAAATAGCCATTGTCGACATTGCGCACGGCGCCATCGCCCGCCAGGTAGATGGTGCCCCCCATCTCTTCGGGGAAATAGCTCTTTTTGAAACGTTCCGGGTCATTCCAGATATTGCGGATCATGGACGGCCAGGGGCGTTTGACCACCAGCAAGCCACCCGAACCATTGGGCAAATCCTTGCCTGTCTCGTCAACGATAGCCGCCATAATGCCGGGCAATGCCAGCGTACAACTGCCGGGCACCAACGGTGTAGCGCCGGGCAATGGCGTGATCATGTGCCCACCAGACTCGGTTTGCCAAAAGGTGTCCACTACCGGGCAGCGCTCACCGCCGATGTTTTTGTAGTACCACATCCAGGCTTCCGGGTTGATCGGTTCACCCACTGAGCCCAGAATACGCAGGCTGCTTAGATCAGAGCGATCCGGATGCACTTTTTCATCAGCTTCGGCGGCCTTGATTAGTGAGCGGATCGCTGTCGGCGCAGTGTAAAAAATAGACACCTTGTGGCGCTCAATCATCTGCCAGAAGCGGCCGGCATTTGGGAACGTCGGAATGCCTTCAAAAATGACCTGGGTTGCGCCGGCAGCCAACGGGCCGTAAGCCACATAGGTATGGCCTGTAATCCAGCCTATATCGGCAGTGCACCAAAACACATCAGCGGGTTGCAGATCAAACGTCCAGTCCATCGTCAGCTTGGCCCAGAGCAGATAACCGCCCGTGCTGTGCTGCACGCCCTTGGGTTTGCCAGTTGAGCCTGACGTGTAGAGAATGAACAGAGGGTGTTCAGCGCCCACAAATTCAGGCTCGCAGACGGGTTCTGCCCGGGCTATCACTTCGTGCATCAGGCTGTCGCGCCCGGCCACCATGTTGCATGCTGTGGGTGTCCGCTGGTATACGATCACGTCTTTAATGCACTCACAGCCGCCCAACGCAAGGCCTTCATCCACAATCGCTTTGAGGGGTAATTCTTTGCCGCCGCGCAGCTGATAGTTGGCGGTAATTACGGCCACGGCACCCGCGTCCTGGATGCGCTCTTGCAAGCTCTTTGCCGAGAAACCACCAAATACTACCGAATGCGTGGCACCAAGACGGGCGCAGGCCTGCATAGCCACGACGCCTTCAACGGTCATTGGCATGTAGATAACCACGCGGTCGCCTTTTTTGATGCCCATGGCCTTGAGCGCGCTTGCGAACTGGCTGACTTTAGCGTGCAGTTGCTTGTAGGTTACATGGGTTACCTTGCCGTCGTCACCCTCAAAAATGATGGCGTTTTTGTGCTCCGTCGGTGTACCCAAATGGCGGTCAAGGCAGTTGTAAGAGGCATTCAGTTCGCCATCGGCAAACCATTTGTAGAACGGAGGATTGGACTCATCCAGCACTTCGGTGAATGGCTTTTCCCAACTCAGGTTGCTCCTGGCTAGCTTAGCCCAAAAACCCTCAAAATCCGTTTCAGCCTCCAGGCACATAGCCGTGTACGCATCCATGCCCGAAATACGGGCGGCTTTGACAGTAACCGGTGTTGGCGGAAACACGCGGTTTTCAACCAGCAGGGATTCGATATTGGAAGTGGACGGGTTCAACGTGGGTGTACTCATTACTTTGTCTCCTGATTTTCATAAAAAGCGATGTTACTGCGTGGTACTGTCATGCTTCGCACTTACAAGCCACTGACTGGCTTGAGCCTTACAACTCGCAATCATCAAGACGAAGCGTCGATATGTCAGAACCCATCAAAAAAGAACCGCCCCCCCTCCGCCCCTTGCCTAACCTTATTTTTGCCAGCCGATGGCTGCAATTACCGTTGTATTTGGGGCTGATTGCAGCACAAGCTGTATATGTGGTTCACTTTATGATGGAGCTGAAACACTTGATCTCGGCCGCTTTGGGTAGCCAGCCAGATCTGCAGGCCCTCATCACCAGCATAGGCTATAAAACCACCGTACCCATCGTTACCCTGAACGAAACCGTCATCATGCTGGTGGTGTTGGCACTGATTGACGTCGTGATGATCTCCAATCTGCTCATCATGGTGATTGTGGGCGGTTATGAGACCTTTGTAAGTCGCATGAACCTCGAAGGCCACCGCGATC
The DNA here is from genome assembly GCA_025352405.1 of Polaromonas sp. Taxonomy (GTDB): domain Bacteria; phylum Pseudomonadota; class Gammaproteobacteria; order Burkholderiales; family Burkholderiaceae_C; genus Polaromonas. The sequence continues at coordinate 6,555 of JANXTM010000095.1, read as the reverse complement.
AACCCGAATGGCTAAGCCATGTCAATGCGTCGGTGCTCAAAGTCAAGCTCGCGACTGCCATCATCGGCATCAGCTCAATTCATCTGCTCAAGACCTTTATCAACGCTGACAACTACACCGACCGGGTATTGATCGCTCAAACCGTGATTCACATCGCGTTTTTGCTGTCCGCCCTGGCGATTGCTTACACCGACAAAATCATGTCAGGTAACGCGGCACAGGAGCATTAGCCTCAACGTGGCCCCCACGCTTTTTCACTGCATGTAAACGCTGCCCCCCGAGGGGGCCGCTGCGCCTGCGGCCCGGCAAAGCCGGTTCCGCGGCCCCTGCTGGTTGAGACCGGACCCGCAGCCCTGACTTAAATTAGAGCCCTATGAGCGTCGTACCGCTTTCAGCAGGACCAAGGTGCCAGCCACGCCCGACAAAATCGAGCCGCACAAAACGCCCAGCTTGACCTGGGTGTCGTAGTCAGCGCCCTGGCCGTCAAACGCCAGCGAGCCGATAAACAGGCTCATGGTGAAGCCCACGCCGCAAAGCAGGCAGACACCAAAAAACTGCATCTTGCTTGATTCTGCGGGCAAGCGTGCGCCAGCAAAACGGATCAGCAGCCAGGACGCTCCAAATACACCCACCGCCTTGCCCAGCAGTAAGCCCGCCGTAATGCCCAGCGGCACGGTCTGCAACAAAGTCGCCGGACTCACGCCTTGCAACGACACACCCGCATTGGCAAAGGCAAACATCGGCAGTATGGCAAAAGCCACCCAGGGATGCAGGGCGTGTTCGGCCTTTTTGAGTGGGGAGCCACCTCTGGCATCAGACAGCGGAATCGTCAACGCCGTTGCCACACCAGCCAAGGTAGCGTGAATGCCGGATTTATAAACAAATAGCCACACCACCAGCCCCACCACTACATAAGGTGCAATAGACATGACCCGGGCACGGTTAAACGCCACAAGGATCAGGATGCCCAAACCGGCGCCCGCCAACGCAGCAAGAGACAACTGGTCGGTGTAGAAAAATGCGATGATCAAAATCGCACCCAAATCATCAATGATGGCTACCGCCGTTAAAAACACCTTCAGTGAAGCGGGCACCCGGCTACCGAGCAACACCAAAATGCCCAGCGCGAAAGCGATGTCGGTTGCTGCGGGTATGGCCCAGCCGCGCAGTGCAACCGGGCTGCCCCAGTTGATGGCCGTGTAGATCAATGCGGGCACTACCACGCCGCCCAGCGCAGCACCGGCTGGCAGCATGGCCTGGCTAGCTGAAGCCAGCTCGCCCTCGAGCATTTCACGCTTGATTTCCAGCCCGACCAGAAAGAAAAACACCGCCATCCACAAGTCATTGACCCAGTGCAGCAACGACTTGGACAGCATCAGCCAGTCGCCACCCAGACGCAGCTCGCCGGGCAACTCCAAAAACTGGTTGTAGTAGGTACTGAGCGGGGAGTTGCTCACCACCAGTGCCAGCCCGGCAGCCAGGGCCAGAACCAGACCGCCCAAAGATTGAGAATGAATAAATTGATTGAATTTGCGGCGTGCAGTTTTAAGCATGGGGTTTGTGTTTTTGGAGAGGGGTGACTTATTTGCCCACCATATCGCCAGGAACAACCCAGGCATCGAACTGCTCACCAGTTACATGACCGGAAGCCAGCGCGGCATCACGCAAACTGGTGCCTTCCTTATGCGCTTTCTTGGCGATGTAGGCGGCCTTGTCATAGCCGATGTGGGTGTTCAGCGCCGTTACCAGCATCAGCGATGAGCCGACCAGCTCGGCAATCCGTGCCCGATTCGGCTCAATGCCAACAGCGCAATGGTCGTTAAAGCTGACCATGCCGTCAGCCAGCAGCCGCACGCTTTGCAAAAAATTGTGGGCAATCATGGGCCTGAAGACGTTCAGCTCAAAATTGCCCGATGCGCCGCCAAAGTTGATAGCCACATCGTTGCCAAACACCTGCGCGGCCAGCATGGTGACGGCTTCGCTCTGGGTCGGGTTGACCTTGCCCGGCATGATGGATGAGCCCGGTTCGTTCTCGGGAATGCTCAACTCGCCAATGCCGCTGCGAGGGCCGCTGGCCAGCCAGCGCACATCGTTGGCAATTTTCATCATGCTGACGGCCAAGGTTTTCAGCGCACCGTGGGCGTGTACCAGGCCGTCTGCTGAGGCCAGCGCTTCAAACTTGTTGGGTGCCGTCACAAAAGGGTGGCCGGTCAGCGCGGCCAGCTCGGCTGCCACCTGCCCGGCATACCCTTTTGGCGCATTCAAACCCGTGCCCACCGCCGTGCCGCCCAAAGCCAGTTCATACAGATGCGGCAAAGCAGCTTTGACGTGTTTTGCACCGTGGTCCAGCTGCGCAACATAGCCAGAAAACTCCTGGCCCAAGGTCAGCGGTGTGGCGTCCTGCAGATGGGTACGACCGATTTTGACGATGTCATCAAAATCTTTTGATTTTTGCGCCAGCGTGGCGCGCAGTTTTTCAATCGCGGGCAGCAGCTTTTCAGAAAGCGCCACTACCGCAGACACATGCATGGCAGTGGGAAAAACATCGTTGGACGACTGGCTACGGTTCACGTCATCGTTCGGGTGAACGCGCCTGCCCTCACCTCTTTCACCGCCCAGCAGTTCGCTGGCGCGGTTGGCCAATACCTCATTGACATTCATGTTGGTCTGGGTGCCCGACCCGGTTTGCCAGACCACCAGCGGAAACTCATCAGGGTGTTTGCCGGCAATCACCTCTTCAGCCGCTGAAACAATCGCGTCAGTTTTGGGCGCGTCCTGCAAACCGAGCGCATGGTTGACTTTGGCCGACGAGCGTTTGATCTGCGCCAGCGCGCGGATAATTTCACGCGGCTGCTGCTCGCCTGAAATATCAAAGTTCTGCAAAGAACGCTGGGTTTGCGCGCCCCAGAGTTTGTCGGCTGGCACTTCAATTGGGCCAAAAGTATCTCGTTCGGTGCGGGTTTTCATGGCGTGTGGTGACCTGTCAAAATAGTGGCTTACCGTTACCGTACCACAAGCCACCCCACACCAGAACTTAACAATGACAATCATCAAACAAGCCGACCTGATTGAATCCGTAGCCGCTGCCCTGCAGTACATCAGCTATTACCACCCGACCGATTACATCGCCCACCTGGCGCGCGCTTACGAGGCTGAAAAAAGCCCAGCCGCCAAGGACGCGATTGCGCAAATTCTGACCAACAGCAAGATGAGCGCCACCGGCCAGCGCCCGATCTGCCAGGACACCGGTATCGTCAATGTGTTTCTAAAAGTCGGCATGGATGTGCGTTGGGAAGGCTTTACTGGCTCCATCGACGACGCGGTGAATGAAGGTGTTCGGCGCGGTTACAACCACCCCGACAACACCCTTCGCGCCTCGGTCGTTGCTGACCCGCATTTCGACCGTAAAAACACCAAAGACAACACACCCGCCGTGATCTTCACAGAGCTGGTACCCGGCAACACGGTGGAGGTGACAGTGGCCGCCAAAGGCGGCGGCAGCGAGAACAAAAGCAAGATGGTCATGCTGAACCCCGGCGACTCGATTGTTGACTGGGTGCTGAAAACCGTACCTACCATGGGCGCTGGCTGGTGCCCGCCCGGCATGCTGGGCATTGGCATTGGCGGCACCGCAGAAAAAGCCGTGCTGATGGCCAAGGAAAGCCTGATGGACGACCTCGACATGTACGAACTGCAGGCCAAAAAAGCCTCCGGTGCCGAGCTGACCAAGGTCGAGGCCCTGCGCATCGAACTGATGGAAAAAGTCAACGCCCTCGGCATTGGCGCGCAAGGCCTGGGCGGCCTGACCACGGTGCTCGACATCAAGATCAAGATGTATCCAACCCACGCCGCTAGCAAACCGGTGGCCATGATCCCCAACTGCGCCGCCACACGCCACGCGCACTTTGTCATGATTGGTGACGGTCCGGTTTACCTTGACCCGCCATCACTCGACCTGTGGCCTAACGTCAACTGGACGCCTGACTACGTTCAAAGCAAAAAAGTTGACCTCAACACGCTGACAAAGGAAGAAGTCGCCAGCTGGAAACCCGGCCAGACGCTGCTGCTTAACGGCAAAATGCTGACCGGCCGCGACGCCGCGCACAAGCGCATCGCCGACCTGCTGCTCAAGGGAGAAAAGCTGCCGGTTGACTTCACCAACCGCGTGATTTATTACGTCGGCCCGGTGGACCCGGTCAAGGGCGAAGCCGTCGGCCCCGCAGGCCCGACCACCTCGACGCGCATGGACGGCTTCACTGAAATGATGCTGGCGCAGACCGGTTTGATCTCCATGATTGGCAAGGCCGAACGCGGCCCCGTCGCCATCGAAGCCATCAAAAAGCACAAGAGCGCCTACCTCATGGCCGTGGGCGGCGCCGCCTACCTGGTGTCAAAAGCCATCAAACACGCCGAAGTGGTTGGGTTTGCCGACATGGGCATGGAAGCGATTTACGAGTTTGACGTGGTCGATATGCCGGTAACCGTTGCGGTTGATTCAGGCGGTACCAGCGCGCACATCACCGGGCCAGCTGAGTGGCAAAAGCGAATTGCTACGGGGGAATTCAAGTCAATTCCAGTCACGAGCGTCTAAGCAAACAGCAAATACTGGGTCACGCTGCCCAAGCAGGGGCCATGGAAACGGCCTCGCCGGGCCGCAGACGCAGCGGCCCCCTCAGGGGGCAGGGAGCTACACGAAGTGAGCGACTGTGGGGGCCATGATCGGAGTTTTTGACAGCGGTATAGGTGGTCTGAGCGTCCTCAAGGCGCTGCGGGAACGGTTGCCGCACGAAGACTTCATTTACATCGCCGATAGCGCCCATGCGCCTTACGGCCAACGCGACGATGACTATGTGGTGGCACGTGCCCGCGCCATCTCCCAGTATTTGGTCAGCCGCAATGTCAAGGCGCTGGTCATAGCCTGCAACACCGCAACAGCAGCGGCTATCCATGTGCTTCGGGCCGAGCACCCCGGCTTGCCGATCATCGGGGCTGAACCCGCTCTTAAACCGGCAGCGCTTTTAAGTAAAACCGGAAACGTCGGCATCATGGCGACTCGCAGCACGCTCGCCAGCGCCAAATTTCGGGCCTTGATGGCGTCTCAAACGGGTTTTGCAAGCTTCACGCTTGAACCGTGCGACGGGTTGGCGGACGCCATCGAACGCAGCGCAAAAAGCAGAGATAGTGCAGAACTGATAGCAGCCTGTGCACGCATTACCTGCCGTATGGGAAGTTTTGGTACTCAAAAAGGGCAAATGGACACTTTGGTGCTTGGTTGTACGCACTACCCGTTTGCAGCAGCACACCTGCGCCCGCTGGTGGGGCCCGATGTGCAGCTGGTAGACACTGGCGAAGCAGTGACGCGCCAGACTGTGCGGCAGCTTGAAAGCGCCGATGCGCTGCGTCCCTGCCCGGACCCAGCCAGCACTGGTCTTGTCAGTTTATTCACAACGGGACAGTCAGATACGTTACATGCAGCAGCCAGCAGTTGGCTCGGGTTGTCGGCGACCAGCAAAATGCTTCTTTTTTAGTAGCGACATACACCTGTATTTTCTGCCGTAGAAAGTGATTCGGTATTTTAGGAAATAGCTGCAGAAATTTTTGCGGCACCGTCCTACACCTTGCAGATGGTTCAATGAAGGCTAACCATTGGGCATTTTCATGACGACAAATACTGCTCCTCACGCGCCATCACCTTCCATAGATGGCCATCATGGCCCGTCAGATTTTTCGGATTGGTTCGCTTGGCGCGTGACCCGGTTTTTGCGATTTCTGGCCGACACTTTTTTTGCCGATCGCTATGGCAACCGCGCGGTGGTACTCGAAACCGTTGCCGCCGTACCCGGCATGGTGGGCGGCGCACTCGTCCACCTCAAATCCCTGCGCAGCATGAAGGGTGACGACGGCTGGATTCATACGCTGCTGGATGAAGCCGAAAACGAACGCATGCACCTGATGACTTTCATCCAGATCGTCCAGCCCAGCCGCCTGGAGCGGTGGATGGTCATGCTCACACAGGGCGTTTTTTACAACCTGTTTTTTTTGCTGTATCTGGTGTCGGCTCGTACCGCGCATCGGCTGGTCGGTTATTTCGAGGAAGAAGCTGTCTACAGTTACACCGAGTACCTTGCTGGTATTGACAGCGGCAAATACGAAAACATAGCCGCACCGCAAATTGCCATCGACTATTGGAAGCTCTCGCCCGATGCCCGGCTTCGGGATGTGATTTTGGTCATACGCGACGACGAAGCCGGTCACCGCGATGTTAATCACGACTTTTCGAACCAGCTAAAACGGATGCAAACCAGATAAGGGGTGCGGACAATAACTTTGGACTTGGAGTTGGAGTTGGAGTTGGAGTTGGACTTGGAGTTGGAGTTGGAGTTGGAGTTGGAGTTGACCCGATTTGACGGACATCTTATCGTTAAGTCAAGAAGGAGTCGAAGATGCCAAGAAAGTACAACCCTAAGCCGGCGTATCCGGCGCAATTTCGCCAGCAAATGATAGAGCTGGTAGCGTCTGGGCGCAGACCCAGTGAGCTGGCCAAGGAGTTTGGTT
>JANXTM010000052.1 GCA_025352405.1 Polaromonas sp. | reverse complement strand
CGGCCTCGTCGTCCACCAGTTGCTGGTTCATGGACTGGATGGCTGACTGGATAAATTCATCACTCGATGCGTCCGACAGAACGGCCCAGGCTTGGGCGATCAAATCAATGCTGCACTCGGCGTTGGCTGAGGAGCCCAGGGAGGCGCCGTTGTCAAAAAACGCCCGGCGAAACCACTTGCCATCCCAGCCGTGGCTGTGCAGCGCTTCCACCCAGCCCTGCCTGGCACTGAGCCACTGGTCTGCGCGCGTACCGTCGCCTCTGGCTTTGGCCAAAGGCGCGAAGTTCTGGACCACGCTGCATAAAAACCATGCCAGCCAGACCGATTCACCACGGCCTTCGTGGCCAACGCGGTTCATGCCGTCATTCCAGTCTCCGGTGCCCATCAATGGCAAACCGTGCGCCCCGGTTCGCATGCTATGGTCTATGGTGCGAGCGCAGTGTTCATAAAGCGTTGCAGTCTCGTCGCTGGTCTCCGGGGCGTAATAGGCGTCTTCCGCGCCTTCAGGTATGGCTGCGCCGCTGATGAAGGCCATATGCTCGTCCAGCACCCCGATATCCCCCGTCGCATCGACATAGTGGGCGCAGGCAAAAGGCAGCCACAACAAGTCGTCGCTGAAGTGCGTCCGCACGCCTTCGCCGCCGGGCGCATGCCACCAGTGCTGCACATCGCCTTCAATAAACTGGCGTGAGGCATTGAGCAAAATCTGGCTGCGTAGCTTTTTCGGCGCAACCACCGCAAAGGCCATGCTGTCCTGCAACTGATCCCTGAACCCAAATGCACCGCCCGCCTGGTAAAAGCCGGCCTTGGACCACAGGCGTGATGTCTGGGTCTGGTACAGCAACCAGTGGTTTACCAGTGCATCGAACAAAGGGTCTGGTGTGCTGACCTGTATCTGGCCAAGCAGACTGCGCCAGAATGTTTTGACGCCCTCAAGCGCCTTCGGTACATCCTGGTGCAGCCAGGTCTCGGCAAGCTGCACGGCACCTGCTGCATCGCCTGCATGGCCCAGCACAAAGGTGAAGGCCAGCAGCTCACCCGCGGGAAGGCTGAAGTTGCTGGCAACTGCGCCGCACGGGTCCAGCCCGCTGCCGCTGCGCTGGCCCAGTGTGTTGGGCAGGCTGAGCTGACCGGCCGCATCAAAGAATTCGCTGCGATCACAGGTCCACTGCACCAGACCGGGCAGGCCTTTCAGCGCCAAAAATGCGGTTGTGCCGCCAAAGCCCGCGCGGCTTTCACGCTGCTGCACCATGACGGCGCTCCCGCCAAGTGCATGCGATGCAAAAAGCGTGCGGCGTTCGGTATTGGCTGAGCCGAGTTGCCACTCGGCCATGGCGAGTGCGCGCAATTGCCGCGGGCGCGTACCGCCATTGCGCAACTGCACATGCACCAGCTTGACGGCGTCGTCACGGTCTACAAAAAAAGTGGTTTGCATGCTCACCTGCTCATGCGTGCTTTCAAACACGCTGTAGCCCTGGCCATGGCGGACGCGGTGAACTGCGCCAATGCGGTCACTGCTGGCGGATTGCAATGGTAAAAGCGGAAGCAGCTTGCCAGACTCAACGTCTTGCAGCAGATAGTGCTCATGCGCCGGGTCTTGCACCGGGTCATTGCTCCAGGGGGTCAGTTGGTGCATCCGGCTGTTGGTAGCCCAGGTGTAGCCGCTGCCAGCTTCCGATATTTGAAAACCAAACGACGCGTTGGAAATGACGTTGACCCATGGCCGGGGTGGGCGGTGGGCCGGATCGACTTCAAACCTGAACTCTCCGGTGCCTGCGTCAAATTGACCAACAGGCGTTGTCAGGCTGGCGGGCGTGTGCGTGGCTGCAATTGGCAATCTTTCAAACGGTGGTTGCGGCTTTTGTATTCCACTGCGTTGCTGGCTCCAGCTGCCTCGCAGCGCAGCGACCTGGGTTTCAAGCGGCCGGCCATCGGCCGTGAAAACCACACGCGCAAGCCCGGCCAAAGCGGCTTTCTCGGAGCCAGAGATTTCATGCTCCCGCAGCAGAAAAAAGCCTGCCGCCTCACTTGGAGGAAAGCTGTGCTGCGCTTTTTGATTCAGGCGGTCGCGCTGCGCCAATATCTCCCGCTGGAGCGGTGACAGGTACAAGTTGACCTCACTATTGATCACCACCACGTCGGTCGCCAGTCCGCCAAAGCTCCACCACGGTTGCGCACGCAGCAGCGACTGGACCAGTCCCAAACCCTCGCTCGCGTGAATGCGCACCAGCAAAATGGGCTTGTCGCCTGAAATGCCAAAGCGCCAGAGCTGTCGCTGGTCGATGGCACCCGCTTGTGATGCGGCGTGCGCGCAGGTGTACATCAGCGCTGTGGTGAGGTCTTGCAGCGCAGCGTTGTCATCGGCGTCAATGTCGAGGTCACGCAGCCTCACCTGCGCCAGCGTGGCGGCCATGCGGGTGGCCCGCTCAACGTGCATGGGCTGCAGGTATTTGTCGATGCGGCTTGCCAGCTCTGATTTGTCAAGCGCGGCGGTGCTTGCAAAGCTCAGGCGTGCCACGCCACCAGCGGCGATGCGCACGGTGACGCGAAGGCATGCCACCGGGTCAAGACCATTGACTGGGCTGCCGTTATCCAGGCACCTCTGGATATCCAGCGCGGGATGGGCGCGCAGGCGGTTGCGGCCGAGAAAGGTACGGCGATCAGTTATACATTGAACCGACACAATGTCGGCCTCTGCCTCCGCCAGAAAATGGGCGGCGGCCAGTGCACTGTCACCTTGCAGGCGTGGACGGCGCGACACCATCAGTGCACGCCATTCGGGGTGCCAGGAGGTGTCAATAAACAGGTTTGAAAACGCGGGGTGCGCCTCGTCCGCCCGGGCATCGGCCAGCACCACCTCAAAGCACGACATCACCTCGTAGGTAAGAGCTGCGTCCGTCAGGTTGTTCAGCACCACAGTGCGAATTTCAGTGTCGTCTTCAGGACTGACCAGTACGGTGGTGGTGGTCTCAAGCTGGCTGGAGACGGTGTCAAATTGCACTCGGTCTGCCATGAAGCATGCCGAGTAGCGCCAGCGCAGGTTCGGGGCCGGGTGGGCTGTCAGCGAATGCAGCGTCTTGGCGCCTTCAGGACGCACATAAATGAACGTGCCGTACTGGTCGCGCAGCAGGTCATCGCGCCAGCGACTGATGTTGTACGTGGCACCCCGATTTTTCCAGCGGCTCAAGCCCGCGCCATTCGCCCGCAGTGCAACGCTGTAGTGCCCGTTCGACAGCAGGTGGGTTGGTTGCCACTGGGTGCTGAAAGGGTCTACCTTGCGTGTCTGAAACGCGCTGGCCGGTACCTCTTCAGCCAACTCAGGTAGCGCTCTAGGGTTGGCGCTGCTGATGATTTGCCGTGGGCAGCGTTCATGCAGCAGCGTCTCGTAGGCGCGCACCAAAGGCGTACTTGAAAACCAGCGTTGCGGTGCCCGGGCGCACAGCACATTGCACAGCGCGACCAGCGACATGCCCTGGTGGTGTGCCATGTAGTTTTTGACCACGCTAAACGGCTCCGCATGCGGCTGGCGCGAGGCGGTGAAGTCAACCGCATCCATAAACCCGCAGTCGCCCCGGCTCTTTAAAAGCTCAAGATGCCGCAGGTTGGCAATTGAGTCGCGGGGTGCAAACATCGTGGCCATGATGGCTGCATATGGTGCCACCACGTGTTCTGCTGCGGGCGTTCGGCGCAAGGCTAGACGGGGCACGCCAAACGGCGAATACTGGTAGGCCAGTGAGTGGTCTTGCGCAAAATAAGCCGACTCGGATACGCCCCATGGAAGCCCTTGGCTGCGCCCAAAAATTTGCTGCTCGGCGACTGCCGCCAGGCCAGACATTCGCAGCAGTCCATGGTCGGGTTCATGCATCACCAGTGAAGGCATGAGGTACTCGAACATCGAACCCGACCAGGACTTGAGCCCAGGCGTGACGCCGACGCACAAAAAGGCCCGGCCAAGTGCCATCCAGTGGCGGCGCGGTACATCGCCTTTGGCAATGGCCAGAAAGCTGGCCAGGCGTGACTCCGACGCCAGCAGGTCGTAGTAGCTTGCATCCAATACATGCTCATGCACCCGCAGACCAATATGGAACAGATGCCGCTTGGGGCTGTAAAGCATGCGGAAGTTCATGCCCATGCACAGTTGAGTGCATTGCCCGGCAATGACAGCCAATGCCTTTTTTTGTTCTATGGTCGAGTCGGACTTGAGCGCCAGCGTATTGCAGGCCCCGGCCACGGCCAGCAGGTGACCTGCCAGGTTGCCGCTGTCAACCGTGGAAACATAGGTGGGTTGCAGCACCTCCAGTGTTTCGGTCTGGTACCAGTTGAGCAAATGTCCCTCATGTTTAGGCAGGCGTTCTATCGTGCCCAGTGTCAATTGCAGGCGCCGGACCAGTTCTGCAGTGGTAATCCAGCCAAACTGGCGTGCGCAGGCCACCGACAGCAGATACAGGCCAATGTTGGTGGGCGATGTGCGGTGAGCCAGCGTGGGCTCAAGGTCAATTTGAAGGTTGTCTGGCGGCAGGTGGTTGTCGTGAGGGCCGACACAGTTTTCAAAGAAA
>JANXTM010000033.1 GCA_025352405.1 Polaromonas sp. | reverse complement strand
AAGCGATCGTACATGCGGACTTCGGCGTTGACGCCGTTGGCCACGCCGACCCATGTGATCGCGGCTTTCACCTTGACGAGGTCGCTGCCCGGTGTGCCGCTCTTGGTGTCAGGCACGACGGTGGCCAGCACTTCGGTGATGACGCCATTCGCATCCTTGTTGCAGCCGGTGCATTCGATCACGTAGCCGCCCTTTAGGCGCACTTTGCTTCCTGGGACCGCATTGCCGCTGGCGTCAATGCTTGGGGGAATCAAACGCTTGTAGCCTTTGGGGGGCACTTCTTCAAAGTCTTCGCGTTCGATCCACACTTCTTTGCCGATGGTGAAGTGACGCGTGGGCGATTCGAAACCCTCGGGCGGGTGCGGCAGGGCGGGCTGGGTGCAGGGCTCCAGGTGGCCTGCGCCCATCACCTCATCCCAGTTGGTCAGCACCAGTTTCACGGGGTTGATGACGGCCATGCCGCGGTGGGCCTTGGCTTCCAGGTCTTCGCGCAGGCAGCCTTCCAGCGTGCTGTAGTCAATCCAGCTGTCGCTCTTGGTGACGCCGATGCGTTCGGCAAACATCTGGATGGCTGCGGGTGTGTAGCCACGGCGGCGCAGGCCGACGATGGTGGGCATGCGGGGGTCGTCCCAGCCGTTGACCTTGTGGTCGTACACCAGCTGTGCCAGCTTGCGTTTGCTGGTGATCACATACGTCAGGTTCAGGCGGGCAAACTCATATTGTTTGGGCGCGGGGTGGGCCAGCAGGCCACCCTCGCACAAGCGGTCCATCAGCCAGTCATAAAACGGGCGCTGGTCTTCAAACTCCAGCGTGCACAGGCTGTGGGTGATCTGTTCCAGCGCGTCTTCAATGGGGTGCGCGTAGGTATACATCGGGTAGATACACCAGGCGTCGCCGGTGTTGTGGTGGGTGGCGCGGCGAATGCGGTAGATGGCCGGGTCGCGCATGTTGATGTTGGGGCTGGCCATATCGATTTTGGCGCGCAGCACCATGCTGCCGTCTTCATGGGTGCCATCACGCATTTCGCGAAAGATTCGCAAATTTTCTTCCGGCGTGCGGGCGCGAAAGGGGCTGTCTACGCCGGGCTTGCCAAAGTCGCCGCGGTTCACGCGCATTTGCTCTGCGGTCTGTTCGTCCACATAGGCGTGGCCGGCTTCAATCAGGTATTCAGCCGCGCGGTACATAAAGCCAAAGTAGTCGCTGGCCTGGTAGGCAGGTGCATCGGGCGCGCCGTTCCAGTCAAAGCCGAGCCACTTCACTGAGTCAATGATGGAATTGACGTATTCGGTGTCTTCCTTCTCGGGGTTGGTGTCGTCAAAGCGCAGGTGGCACACGCCGCCATAGTCACGCGCCAGGCCAAAGTTTATGCAGATGCTCTTGGCGTGGCCTACATGCAGGTAACCATTGGGTTCGGGCGGAAAGCGGGTGCGGATTTTGGCTGGGTCGGGCTGGCCTGCGGCGTGGTGCGTGGCGTCGCCCGGGCTGCCGCCCCAACGGCGGGTGCTGTAGATGCCTTCAGCCAAATCTTTCTCAATAATCTGTCGCAAAAAGTTGCTGGACTTCTGGCTGTCTTTGTCAATCGATGCGGATGTCACAGCGGTGGCGGCTTGGGAGGGGGCTGGGGATGTCATCGAGTCATTTTAGGCTGGAGTGGCGTTACGTTTGGCTACGCTCTTCACGATCAGGGCGGTAGGCGTTTCAAGTGAGGCCGCGTTTAATAGTGGCATGGCTTTCTGTGCCCTGTATTTGCTCTGTAGGAGAAACGTATGAAATCTGCAATCAACACAACACGCTCTGGCCTGGTGGCAGGCAGCGCTGCGCTGCTGGCTCTTTGTGCCATGGGTTTTGCCGGTGCTGCACAGGCACGCGACAACGTTTCATTTTCTGTGGGTATCGGTGTACCAGGCGTTGTTCTGGGGGTGAACAATGCTTATCCGGTGTACACGCAGCCGGTTTACTCGCAGTCGGTGTACGCGCAACCTATGTATGCGCAACCAGTTTATGTGCAGCCGCGCCCTGTGTACGTACAACCTGCACCCGTCTACGTGCAGCAAGCGCCGGTGTACTACCAAGGCGCGCCCGTTTATTACGGTCTGCCACGCGGCCATGGGCATCGCGGCGGTGGCTACTATGTGCAGGCACCGCGTCCGGGTCATGGGTCGGGCTACTTCGGTCAGCGTTACGCGCCGGTTTATTACCAGCGCTAAACGCTGCAGCGAATTAAGCGAAAAGCCTGCTGTGTGCAGGCTTTCTACGTTTTTCCAAATTTCAAGAGCGCCAATGTTATGAACCGCAAACTATAGACGGCCCTTCAAGAACTGGGTTGCCAGAACACATAGTCTGATACACAAGGTACCGTACGAACGTTCTTGCAGCCGTGCGGAAGCTGCTTGGCGCCCCTTCAGATCTCCCAGACCTGACGAGAGACCCTACCTGGATTTGTATTCATGATCGTGGACCGAAACGATGCACCATTATGACAATCAGGAAATGATAGGGCCTGGAACACAGACAACAATTGCCCGTGTGCATTTGGCAGATGAGTTTGGCAAGGTTGCG
>JANXTM010000024.1 GCA_025352405.1 Polaromonas sp. | reverse complement strand
TCTATGTGTTGCCAAAACATCTGGATGAAAAAGTGGCGCGTCTGCACCTGAAAAAAGTTGGCGCTGTACTCAGCGAATTGAGCCAGGAACAGGCTGACTACATTGGTGTCAGCAAAGCAGGCCCGTACAAGGCCAACGCTTACCGTTATTGATTGTTCTGCGTTTGAATGCGCGGGCATTCAACGCAGAGGTGCAGGGAACGCAGCGTGAGCAAGTTCGGGGGTGAAGTAAAAGAATTTTTATAATCCTTTCACGCAGTCCATTTTGCTCCCTGCGTTTCTGCGTTTCTGCGTTTTAACACCCGAACCTCCGATACCTATGCGCGCTGACTTATTTCTCGTTGAACACGGCTTTGCCACCACCCGTTCCCAGGCCCAGCGCCTGATTGCATCCGGGGTGCAATGGCGCGTGATGGTGGACACCGAAGTCGATGCGCCGTGGAAGCGCGTGGCAAAAAACGGCGATGAAGTGCCCGACAACGCGGAGTTAGAGGTGCTCGACAACACCGAGGCCAAGTACATCTCGCGCGGTGGGCTCAAGCTGGAAGGCGCACTCAAACACACTGGTCTGAATATGACTGGCTTGCGTTGTCTTGATATTGGCCAGTCGACCGGCGGGTTTACCGACTGCCTGTTGCAACACGGTGCTGCGCAGGTGGTGGGTGTCGATGTAGGCCACGGCCAGTTGCATGCCACCATGCGTGATGATCCGCGTGTGGTTTGCATTGAAGGCGTCAACGCCCGGGCTCTGACAGCGGACGATCTGGCAGAACATTACCGCCGTGCCGTGCACCTGAGAAACGGTGGTGAAGAGGAAGATTCATACGCCGACGCATCGGACGACGAGAACGGCGAGGGGTTTGACCCGCTGTTTGATTTCCTGACGGGCGATTTGTCTTTCATCTCGCTGACGTTGGTATTGCCCGCCGTGGTCCGGCTGCTCAAAGCCGACGGCCACCTGTTGATGCTTGTGAAGCCGCAGTTCGAATTACAGCCTGGGCAAATCGGCAAGGGCGGCATTGTGCGTGATCCCGTGCACTTTGAGTTTGTTGAAAAGCGCCTGCGCGATACCTGTACGGAACTTGGTGCGGATGTGCTGGCGTGGCTTGAGTCGCCCATAACGGGCGGTGACGGCAACCGCGAATTTTTCATTCATGCCAAAAAAAGCCACAACGCCGTGGGTGAAGACCTGCCGCTGGTGGCAGCACCCGCACGCAACCTGCCTAAACGCACACCACGCAGCGAGCAGCGCGCGCTGCATGCGGCGCATGAGGACTCGGAAGAAGCCCATGCAGGCCAGCATGGTCCGGCCCGCTCCAAGCGCCGCATCAAGCCCGAATAAGATTAATACACGACACGACACGGCAGGTCCGCATGACGCTCCCCATCAGCTTTGAATTTTTCCCGCCTAAAACGCCCGAAGGTGCAGCCAAGTTGCGCCTTATTCGGCAGGACCTGTATACGCTCAAGCCCGAGTTTTGTTCCGTTACCTTTGGCGCTGGCGGATCAACGCAAGAGGGAACCTTTGCCACTGTCCACGACATCCTGGCCGAAGGCGTAGATGCTGCCAGCCATTTCTCCTGTGTCGGTGCGACCAAAGCTGTGGTGCGTCAGCAACTTGCCACCTTGCAAACCATGGGTGTCAAACGGCTGGTGGCTTTGCGCGGTGATTTGCCTAGCGGCTATGGCGCGGGCGGTGAATTTCATTACGCCAGTGACCTGGTGGCGTTTATCCGGTCAGAGACCGGTGACGCCTTTCACATCGAAGTTGCCGCTTACCCGGAAATTCACCCGCAAGCTAAATCTGCTGACGCCGATCTGCAGGCTTACGTCACCAAGGTCAAGGCGGGCGCACATTCCGCCATCACGCAGTATTTTTTCAATAGCGATGCCTATTTTCGCTTTGTTGATGACGCCTACAAACTGGGCGCGGACGTGCCTGTGGTGCCTGGCATCATGCCCATCACAAGTTCTACCCAGCTGATGCGTTTCAGCGATGCCTGTGGCGCAGAAATTCCTCGCTGGATACGCCTGCGCCTGCAGGGTTTTGGCGACGACACCGCGTCAATCAAAAGCTTTGGCCTGGATGTCATCACCGACCTGTGCGACCAGTTGCGCAACGGCGGCGTGCCCGGCGTTCATTTTTACACCATGAACCAATCTGTGGCGACTCTCGAAATTGCCCGGCGTCTTCAGCTGGTCTGAGCTTGGTTACTGTTTTGGTTGGCGCATTGAGGTCGCGACTTCGTGGTCTGGTCGCCATGTTTGGGCTGCTGGGGGGACTGACTGCCTGTACAACCAGCCCTGTGTCGGTACCACTTGCACCACTGCCGACAACGCCTGCGGTCAGCGCGGCTTCACGTCCTTCGCTGATTGCCCAACCAGCGCCTTTGTCTATTCCTCCCGAGCCCGTGGACAGCCCGACAGGTGTGTCGCCACTGGCCGAGCTTGCCTTAAGCAGCGGACCACGACCAGCCTTGTTGGCTGGTGAAGCGGCGCGCGAGTTTGAACGTGGCGGCGCCTCCTGGTACGGTCCAGGTTTTCAAGGCCGGCGTACGGCCAGCGGCGAGCGCTATGACATGCATGCCTACACCGCTGCCCACCGGACTTTGCCGTTTGGTACCCTGGTGCGCGTGCACAGCCTGGTCAATGGCCGGGAAGTCGATGTGCGCATCACAGACCGAGGGCCATTCAGCCGCAGCCGCGTGATTGATGTGAGCCGCGTTGCCGCCGAAGAACTGGGCATGCTGGGCCTGGGCTTCAAGGAGGTCGTGTTGCTGGTACCTGAATCTACTCAACCGGTGGCAGAGGCGTGGCCGGCACCCGTCAGAAAAAACCAGCGCACCAACAGGCGCCTGCCGCCATCAAAGCCACCATTGAAACCGCGCTAAAAGACGCCAGCCGGTGAGTTGTCTGTCGATCAAGACATTCAGGAAAACGTAACCCAGAGGCCAGTCGGCTTTGCCCGCTTGCCCAGCGTTCGGCGCTTTATTCCTATGGCTTGGGCAGCCGCTGGGGCGTCAACCACACTACCGCCGTGATTTTCAAGCAACTGAGGACGTCTGGCCAACTTTTCAGGCCTCGCCAGCGGCATGAAGAAGGACGAAATTAACCGCAAAGTCCAGGCTGGTTTGACAAGTCGCGCCATATCGAACACGATAGTGCTGGTGGCGAGCGCCACACCAGACGAGTTTTTCTTACATGAAGACAGGAGCCAGGCATGGACGGACTTGATGCCATCTTATTGGCCCGCATTCAGTTTGCGGCCAACATGACTTTTCATATCTTGTTCCCGACCATCAGCATTTCGCTGGGTTGGGTGTTGCTGTTTTTTAAGTTACGTTTCGTCAAAACCGGCCAGCAGCACTGGATGGATGCCTACCAATTCTGGGTCAAGATTTTTGCACTGACGTTTGCCATGGGTGTGGTCAGCGGTATCACCATGAGTTTCCAGTTTGGCACCAACTGGCCTGGCTACATGGAAAAGGTTGGCAACATTGCCGGGCCTTTGCTGGCCTATGAGGTACTTACAGCGTTTTTTCTGGAGGCTACCATGTTGGGGGTGATGCTGTTTGGTCGGGCGCGCGTCAGCGAGCGTATGCACACCACAGCAACTCTGCTGGTCGCAGGTGGCACCACGCTGTCAGCCTTCTGGATTTTGGCGCTCAACTCCTGGATGCACACCCCTGCAGGCTTTGTGATGGTGGACGGGCAAGCGCACGTCACGAGCTGGCTGCAGGTGATTTTCAACCCGTCTTTTCCGTACCGATTCACCCACATGATGCTGGCGTCAGGGTTGACGGTTGCGTTTTTGGTGGCTGGCGTGTCCAGTTACCGCTGGCTGCGCAGTGACCGCGGCCTGGAGGTGATGGCGGGTTTGAAAACTGGCATTTACCTGGCTGCCATGCTTATTCCCCTGCAAATCATTGCGGGCGATCTGCATGGTCTCAACACGCTGGAGCACCAGCCAGCCAAGCTTGCCGCCATGGAGGGCATCTGGAAAACCGAAAAGGGTGTGCCAGCCGTATTGTTCGCATTACCCGATGAAAAGACGCGTTCCAACCGCTACGAAATTGCCATACCCAAACTGGCGTCCCTCTACCTCACGCATAGCCTGGACGGAGAGGTCAAGGGACTCGATCAATTTGAGGGCAAACACCCGCCCGTGGCGCCGGTATTCTGGGGTTTTCGCATCATGGTGGGTGTAGGCATGTTGATGCTATTGGTGAGTTGGGCCAGCGTATTCCAATTAAAGCCATGGAGAAAAAGTAGTGATCGAACACTCACTACTTGGCATGCCAGAGTGTTGGTAGCCATGACCTTTGCCGGGTGGGTTGCATTGATTGCTGGTTGGTATGTAACTGAAATTGGTCGCCAGCCATGGCTGGTATCGGGCATTTTGACAGCAGCTGATGCGGCTTCAAAAGTGACGGCGCCGCGTATTGCGCTCACGCTGTCTGTCTACCTCACGCTTTATGCTGCGCTGATCGTGGCCTATGTCTCGGTGGTGTTTTATCTGGCGCGTCATAAAACCCATGCAGACAAGCCATTTGGTGACTTGGGTGAAGCCGGCGGTGAAGGCAGGCTCGAAGACCAGCTCAACGTCGTCAACTACCCGCAAAAAGAAGGAACCGCCCATGCTTGATCTCGCGCCTGACCTGACGGTTGCCGCTGGCTGGATGCCCATCGTATTTTTGGTAGTAATGGGTTTGGCGATGCTGGCCTATGTGATTCTCGACGGCTATGACCTTGGTGTGGGCGTGCTGATGCGACGCGCCAGCGATGATGACAAAGACACCATGATCGCCAGCATCGGGCCATTTTGGGATGCCAATGAAACCTGGCTGGTGCTGGGTGTGGGTATTTTGCTCACGGTATTTCCCAAAGCGCACGGCGTGATTTTGGGGGCGCTGTATTTGCCAGTGGCCCTGATGTTGATTGGGTTGATATTGCGGGGGGTAGCGTTTGACTTTCGGGTCAAGGCACGAGCCTCTCATAAGCCCTTGTGGAACCGCCTTTTCTACACTGGTTCAGTGCTGGCCAGCTGGAGCCAGGGTTACATGCTGGGCTCGCTGATCACCGGGTTTGAAGACAGTTGGCTGACGACTGTATTCAATGCAGTGATTGGACTCGCGCTGTTGGCAGCCTATTGCCTGCTGGGTGCGGGTTGGCTCATCATCAAGTCCGAGGGTGCTCTGCAACTGCAGGCCGTGCGCTGGGCGCGCGCCAGTTTGATCTTTACCGTAGCCGGTATTGCGGCCATCTCGATTGCTACGCCGCTGGTGAGTCACAGCATTTTTCTCAAATGGTTTTCGTTTCCCAATATCGTGTTGCTGCTGCCGATTCCGATGGCTACGGCGGTGTTGTTTGCCGTCATTTTTCGCAGCCTGCAGCGCTTGCCGGTGCGCCTGGCTCAAGGCAACGAGTACGGGGCCTGGGTGCCGTTCGGGGCCACGGT
>JANXTM010000339.1 GCA_025352405.1 Polaromonas sp. | reverse complement strand
GCGCCGCCTGCCCGCGTATTTGCAGCAGCTCGAAATGGAAAGTAACGGCAAGCGCGTCGACAGCCAGGGCCAAACTGTGCCCTTTGAAACCGCGCCCGTGCTTTGGGGCGAACCTGGCACCAATGGCCAGCACGCGTATTTCCAGATGCTGCACCAGGGCACCAGCGTTATACCCGTGGAGTTTGTGGCCAGTAAAAAGGCAGCCCACAGCCTGCCTGGCCACCATAGCCAGTTACTTGCCAACGCGCTGGCCCAAGCACAGGCATTGATGGTGGGAAAACGCGGCGACGCCGGGCCGCTCCAAGGCGACACAGCCCCCGCGGGGGGCAGTGAGTCACACGTAGTGGGCGAGCGTGGTGGCACCATCCGTCCAGGGGGGCACAAGTACTTTCCTGGCAACCGGCCCAGTACCTTTTTACTGCTCGATGCAGTGACGCCCACCAGCCTGGGCGCGCTGCTTGCGCTGCAAGAGCATCGTGTGTTTGTCAGTGGTGCCATCTGGGGCATCAACAGTTTTGATCAATGGGGCGTGGAACTCGGTAAAGTGCTGGCGCGCGACATGCAGGCCAGGCTGCTCACGGGTGATGCGCGCGGACTGGACGGGTCTACCGCTGGCTTGCTTGGCCTTATTTGCCGCGGCGAATAAGGCTGGCAAGCACGTGTCTTGTCGCACGATTGCCATGCGCGTTAGCTAGAATTCATATGTATGCTCCGGGGTAGCTGGTTTCACCCCATCCAAAACCCCTGAATTTACGCACTATGCTGTCTTTGAGCGCTTCACCTGCCTCCCCTGTGTCGGCCAGACCGTACGCTTTTGCACCTGCCGTATGCGTAGCGCTGGCCTTGATGTCGGGTGTGTCCCTGATGGCTGGCTGTGCCACGTCGGCGAAATCCGAAAAATCGGCTGCTGAGTTGGAGGCGGACGATCCCCCTGAAAGCGTCGCCACGCTCGGGCCAGCCCTGAACGTCAGCGGCACGCCCTGGGCAGCGCTGTCGGTAGCGGCCAGTCAGGCACACAGCCAGTCCGAAGCGCTGGAGTGGGAGATTTTTCGCGTGCCAGGCAAGCAGTCCACCGATTACCGCCACGTACAACACGAAGGCCGCGATGCCGTACTGGCGGTGGCAGATGCCTCGGGCAGCATTTTGCGGCACCGGCTGCGCCTGGAGCCATCCAGTCTGGGCCGTGTCAGTTTTTCATGGAATGTGCCAGACGCCGCGTCAGGTGCCAATGCGTCCATGCCAAAGCTGGACGACGTGCCGGTTCGCGTGGTACTGGCCTTTGAAGGTGACCGCAAGCGTTTTTCCATGAAGAACGCACTGCTTTCGGAGTTGAGCCAACTGCTGACTGGCGAGCCCTTGCCGTATGCCACCCTGATTTATTCATGGTCACGCGTCAGCCCGTCGGGTGTGGTGATTGCCAACGACCAAACTGACAGAATTCGTAAATTGGTCGTGGAGTCGGGCGATGGTGGTTATAACCAGTGGCGAAGTTACGAGCGCGATGTTCGGGTCGATTTTCAAAAGGTGTTTGGCGAAGAGCCCGGCGCATTGCTTAGTTTTGCCGTTTTCACCGAAGGCGAGCGAAACCTTGGCCCTCTGCGGGCCTGGTATGGCCCCGTGGTCCTGAGGCCAGAACCAGTTGCGGCGCTGACCCGGTAGTTACTTTTTGTAACTTCCGCAGCGTATTATGGCGGCGGGGAATTTACCCCGTTCATATCCTGAGGAGGAGAAAAGATGAATTTTGGTCAAGCTATTTCTACATGTCTTTCCAGATACGCTACGTTTTCAGGCCGCGCATCGCGCCCCGAGTTCTGGTGGTTCTTTCTGTTTCAGATTCTGGCTTCCGTCGCCGCCTCGATGCTGGGCGACACCGTCGCCGCGCTGGTCAGTCTGGCGCTGCTGCTTCCTGCGCTTGCGGTTGGTGTGCGTCGCCTGCATGACATCGGTAAAAGCGGCTGGTGGCAATTGCTTGTCCTGACGGGTATCGGCTTGCTGGTGCTGATTTACTGGTGGGTACAGCCCACGGCTGAAGGCAGCAACCTACACGACGCGGTTGCGGCATAAGTTTTGAAGCACTAAAAAAGGGCTGCAACGCTTTCGCACTGCAGCCCTTTTTGGCTTTTTGCTTCGACGCTTTGAGCCAGAACAGGTCTGGCTCAGGCGGACATTACATGTCCATGCCGCCCATACCACCCATGCCGCCCATACCGCCGCCACCACCCATGCCGCCGCCAGCTGCGTCGTCTTTTGGTGATTCGGAGATCATGCACTCGGTTGTCAGCATCAGGCTGGCAACCGAGGCTGCGTTTTGCAACGCGGTGCGGGTCACTTTGGTAGGGTCCAGAATACCCATTTCAATCATGTCGCCGTAGGTGTCATTGGCTGCATTGAAACCGTAGTTACCTTTGCCAGCCATCACGGCTGCGACCACGACAGAGGCTTCGCCGCCTGCGTTGTAAACGATTTCGCGCAACGGCGCTTCAATCGCTTTCATCACCAGCTTGATACCGGCGTCCTGGTCAGCGTTGTCGCCCTTGATGGTGCCGACCGCTTGCTTGGCGCGCAAAAATGCAACGCCGCCGCCAGCCACAATACCTTCTTCCACGGCAGCGCGGGTCGCGTGCAGGGCGTCTTCAACGCGGGCTTTTTTCTCTTTCATTTCGACTTCGGTGGCAGCGCCAACCTTGATCACAGCAACACCGCCGGCCAGCTTGGCCACGCGCTCTTGCAGTTTTTCACGGTCGTAGTCG
>JANXTM010000295.1 GCA_025352405.1 Polaromonas sp. | reverse complement strand
TCCACCTTTGACGACTCATCACGCCAGCCGGGTTACAGCCCCGACCGCCAGATAGCCCAGCTGCGCATTCCGCCGCACTCCATTGAGGGTGAGTCCAGCGTGCTGGGTGGCTTGCTGCTCGACAACGCTGCCTGGGACCGTGTGGGTGACCTGCTCGCTGACCAGGACTTTTACCGGGCCGAACACAAGCTGATTTACGCCGCTGTGGGTGCATTGATCAACGCCACCAAACCGGCTGACGTCATCACCGTGTACGAGCACCTACAAAACCAGGGCAAGGCCGACGAAGTAGGGGGGCTCAGCTACCTCAACTCACTGGCCCAGTACGTGCCCAGCGCCGCCAATATCCGGCGTTATGCGGAGATCGTGCGCGAACGCTCAATCCTGCGCAAGCTGGTCGCGGCCAGCGACGAGATTGCGACCAACGCATTTAACCCGCAGGGCAAAGACATCGCCACCATTCTGGACGATGCAGAAAAATCAATCTTCAAGATTGGCGAGCAGGGTTCGCGAATGAAAGAGGGTTTCCAGAGTATGGACACTCTGGTCGTCAGCTTGCTCGACCGCGTCACCGAGATGGCAGAAAACCCTAATGAGGTTACCGGTGTACCTACCGGATTTTACGATCTTGACCGCATGACCTCGGGTTTTCAGGCAGGTGATCTGGTGATTTTGGCGGCAAGGCCGAGTATGGGGAAAACGGCCCTGGCCATCAACATCGCCGAGCACGTTGCATTGAACGAAGGCCTGCCCGTTGCCGTGTTCTCGATGGAGATGGGTGCCTCACAGCTGGCCGTCCGTATCGTCGGCTCCATTGGCCGCATTGACCAGACCCACCTGCGCACCGGCGCGCTAACAGATGAGGAGTGGCCACGCCTGACCGAAGCCATTGAAAAGCTGCGCACCATCTCATTGCACATCGACGAGACACCGGGCCTTACAGTCAGTGAATTGCGTGCCAACGCGCGCCGCCTAGCCAAGCGCTGCGGCAAACTCGGCTTGATCGTGGTGGATTATCTGCAGCTGATGAGCGTCTCGAGCAGCATGAGTGAAGAAAACCGTGCCACGGCAGTGGGCGAGATTTCACGCGGTTTGAAAATGCTGGCAAAAGAGTTGCAATGCCCCGTGATTGCGTTGTCGCAGTTAAGCCGGGGGGTAGAGTCCCGCACCGACAAGCGCCCCATGATGAGCGATCTGCGCGAATCCGGCGCGATTGAGCAAGACGCCGACATCATCATGTTTATTTACCGCGACGAGTATTACACCAAAGAAGCCTGCAAAGAGCCCGGTGTGGCCGAAGTCATCATCAGTAAGCAGCGTAACGGTCCAACCGGCACCGTCAAGCTTGCGTTTATCAACCGCATCACCAAGTTCGAGAGTCTGGCGCACGGTAGCGGCGGCGGCGACTTTTAAACTTGTCCAAGCTTGAAAAAATCAACTATGGAAATTAATAGCCACAGGGTAACTGGACCTGCCCGGCCCGCTGCGACCGTCATCATGTTGCGTGATGGCGCTGGTGGTCTTGAGGTTTTACTGCTCAAGCGCCATGTCTCGTCCGACGTATTGGGCGGCGCGTTTGTGTTTCCTGGTGGCAAAGTAGACCCTGCTGACGCACAACTTGATATGACTTCCCACATGGACCAGCCACTCATGGACCTGCACACCGCGCTGAACGAGCCCGATATTGACACGCTGACTGCAGCAAGCCTGTATGTAGCGGCAGTGCGCGAGGTGTTCGAAGAGTCGGGTATTTTGTTTGCCCACGGTGCAACCCAGGAACATGTGGTGCGCGCCACAGCACTGCTGCGTGAAGGCCAGCCTTTTGACGCCGTGCTGGCCCAAATGCAACTGCGTTTGCAAACCCGCAGCCTTGCACCCTGGTCACGCTGGATAACGCCCGTGATGCCGTCAGTGACCAGCAAGCGTTTTGACACCCGCTTCTTTGTAGCAGCCGTACCCGCCGGCCAGATAGCTGCGCATGACAACCACGAGGCAACAGAAAGCGTCTGGCTGAGGCCCAGAGGTGCACTGGAGCGGCATCGCGACGGCGTCATTGAGCTGGCGCCACCCCAGATCATGACCCTGGCTCATTTGTCGCGCTTTGCTGATGTAAAACAAGCGATGGCAGACGCCAGAGGCCGCACGCCGCCTGTCATTCAGCCAGAGCCCTTTGATCACGACGGCACCCAGGTTATTTGCTACCCCGGTGACCAGCGGCATTCGGTAAAGGCGAAGGCGATGCCTGGGCCTACGCGGCTGTGGTACCGGAACAAGTTGTTTGAGCCTGTTGAGGGATTTGAGTCTTTGTTTGGATAACTCAGTGCACTGTAAAAAATAATTATTGCTTCCCGGTATTAAACAATGCTGTTAACTTTGAAGACCATGTCCATACACTCAAGTCAAAAAGTTCTGTCTTGTCAGGCACCAGTATTCTCGATGTTGTTGACCGTTACGCTGCCAAAAGGCGCACTGCTGTAATTTTCAAAGTTCTGTAACTGCTGCAACTGACGTAGCAGGAATGAATCGCCCCGTATTTGAACTGACCCCCAGAAGTTGGACATTGTGCTCCCGCCGATCAGGCGGCATTTTTCATTCGGTATTCCACCGGGCTGAGTCCTTTCAGACCGAGTTTGAGGCGCTCGTGGTTGTAGTAGTGGATATAGTCATTCACGTCCACTTCGAGATCATGAAGGCCGTTAAGCATTGCCAATTGGAAATACTCGGCCTTTAGGGTGCCGAAGAAGCTCTCGATCACCGCGTTGTCAAAGCAGTTGCCCTTGCGGCTCATGCTTTGCGTCACCCCACGATGCGCAAGCATCGCCCGATACGGCTGCATTTTGTAGTGCCAGCCCTGATCCGAGTGCACGGTCAGTCCAGTAGTGTCTTTTAAGCGCGAAAGTGCCACATCCAGCGTGCTGGAGACCAGCTCGAAAACGGGGCGCCTCGCCATGCGGTGCGCGATGATCTCGCCGTTGTATAGGTCCATACATGCCGACAGATAAAGCTTCTGCCCGCGCACGTTGAACTCGGTGATGTCAGTCGCCCACTTCTGATTCGGAGCCTTCGCGAAGAAGTCGCGTTTCAGGATGTTTGGTACGTGCAGATCGCTGATACCTGGGTCATTCCGGGAACGCTTCTTCGTCCTAATCAACGCGCGCAGTCCCATCTTTTGCATCAGACGCTGCACGCACTTGTGGTTGACGGGTTCTGCCATTGAACGGCACAGCGTTGCCGTGATTCGTCTGTAGCCGTAGCGGCCCTTGTGCTTGTCATAGACGGCGCGGATCCTGGCCTCCATGTCATTAGGCTCGACACGCTGGATAGCCTGGCACTGGTAGTAGAACGAGCTGCGGGCAAGGCCTGCTACCTTCAGTAAGTCCGCCAGTTTGTGCTCACGCCTCAACCCGGCGATCAGGCGCGCCTTATCGGCGCAACTGATCCCTTCGCCCGGATCAAGACTTGCAATTTTTTAAGTATGCCACCTCCGCACGCAGTCGCTTGTTCTCTTCACGCAGGGCCTGCGCCGAAGCGGTAATAACGGGTGTGGGTGGCGCTGGGCAGCGTCGTTCTGACATCATATTGGTGCGCCTTTGCTCCCCCTTCGAGAAAGCCTCCACGCCGCCTTCATCGAAATTGCGTCGCCAGACCACCACCTGGTTGGAATTACGGATGTCATAGACTGCCGCCACCTGACGGCTCGAAAGCTGTTCACGATCCTGATGGGCCAGCACTAACAGCTTGAACTGCGCACTGTACGCGCTTCGCTTGGGGCGCAAGCCCTCGATGCCATGCAGGCGGTAATGACTAACCCAAGTACGGATTTTTTCCTCGGGCACTATCCAGCGACGCGCCAGCAAC
Organism: Polaromonas sp.; assembly: GCA_025352405.1. Classification (GTDB taxonomy): domain Bacteria; phylum Pseudomonadota; class Gammaproteobacteria; order Burkholderiales; family Burkholderiaceae_C; genus Polaromonas. The sequence continues at coordinate 16,501 of JANXTM010000295.1, read as the reverse complement.
TTCGCCCCGCCGTCACTGGCTAAAAAGCTCTTGACGACCTTGAGCTTGAACTCAGTTTTGTACTTTTCCATGAAACTCTTTGAAGTTTGTCCAACTTCTGGGGGTCAGTTCAAACCCGGGGCGATTCATAACTAACTACAACCTTTAAGTTGTCCACTATGGCGGAGTGCATGCGGTTGTGGCAACTAGCCTCAAAGGCTATCCGAGGATTACGCCTACTGAAAGTGAAAGTGAAAATGAAGCAGAAAACATCACAAGGATGATTCGTCGCCATTGCCCAGCCCGCTAAAGCGTTGCGGCTACACGGGGAAATCTCAGCGCCTTCAAAAGCACCCCTCGCTTTTCTAAACAATATTTGGCTTAAGCACCTGTTCCAAATCCCCAGTTCACGTCAACCATCACAATTCCCGCAATAAATGTCGCTATGGCCGTGCAGACCGGGTCCCAGTCGAAGCCGAAGATCAGCAAGCGCTCAAGTACAGCAGCAGCCACACCGGCTACGGATGTGATAACGGTGAGTTTTACTCGCCACCTTCAGCTGTTTTTCGTAATTACGGGTAATTACCTGTGATGAGAAAATAAAAAAATGCTAATCTTTGACCGTGACAACAAGTTCAAGCTGTTTATTTTTGACGCGTTATCGTGTTTTGTAAAACAGGCAAATGCATTTTCTTGGGTTTCTTCCACTCTCATTGTCTCCATGCGCCTGGTTCAAAGCTCACTCCACCACGAAGTCGCCAGTACGCTGCGCGAGCAGATATTTGCCGGCACTCTGGCCCCTGGCAGCTTTCTCGACGAGGTGGCGTTATGTACACGTCTGGAGATTTCGCGCACGCCGCTGCGCGAAGCGCTGAAAGTATTGACATCTGAGGGTCTGCTGCGCCATGAGCCACGTCGCGGCTGTTTTGTCAATGAGGTCACCGAACAGGATTTGGATGATATTTTCCCGGTCATTGCGCTGCTGGAAGGGCGCTGCGCCTACGAAGCAGCCCGCAACGCGACCGATGCTGATTTGGCGGAACTCACCACCTTGCATGAGCGGCTGAACGGGCACGCCCAGGCGGGGCGCATCACCGACTATTACGCCACCAATTTCGCCATTCACGAAGCGATTATTTTGCTGGCCAACAACCGCTGGCTGGCCCAGGCGATTGCTGACTTGCGCAAGATTCTGAAGCTGTCGCGGCTGCAGTCGTTGGGCGCGCCCGGCAGGCTGGCGCAAAGCCTGTCTGAACACATGACGGTGTTTGCCGCCCTTAAAAGCCGTGACAGTGAAGGCGCTGATGCGGCCATGCGCACCCACCTGACACGCCAGCGTGACGCCCTGCGTGAACTAGCCAGCGCGCAGCGTAGCAAGCGTTCGAGGTTGGCATCATGAGCCCACCAGATTGGCTTAACCGCAGTGTTTCTCGATTCGTGGCTGAAAAAAAGTCATCAAAAACGTCTCTTGGGCAGGAAAGCAGAGGACCAGCTGCTACAAAAAAGATAGTATCTGCAGCAGCACTTGAGGCTCAGCCATCAGGGCGTTCAACCCGCGAGCGTTTAACGGCCACCTTGCGCAGGCAAGAAGAAGCCCTGTCGCCGCGTGTATTGCGCCGCACGCTGGAGGAGCTCAAAGCGATTGTCGATCCGCAGGTCAGTGAGGTCGAGGGCGGTCGGCGGGCCAAGGGCGTGGCGCTCTGGTATGCCGGTGCCGCGCTGAACGAGCGGCGCGACATGTGGCTGCTCATGAGTGAGCAGTTTGTAGCCGATGCGCAAAAAACAAAGCTTGCGCAAGCCCAGTTTGCGGCGGCGGTGGGCACACCCGACGAAGCCGTGGCCGAGGTACGCTACCGCCGCGCCACTGTGTCGCCGCGCCGGCGCCTGCTGCAGCGCTTCAGCGCCTTTCCCGACGGTATCCGTTTTCTGGTGGATTTGCGCGCCGACATGCTGCCGCACCTGAAGGCCGACAAGCGGCTGCAGGCGCTCGATGTCGAGATGGAATACATGTTTTCGACCTGGTTTGACGTGGGTTTTCTGGATCTGCGGCGCATCAGCTGGGATTCGCCCGCATCGCTGATTGAAAAGCTCATCAAATACGAGGCCGTGCACGACATCAAAGGCTGGGCTGATGTTAAAAACCGGCTCGACTCGGATCGACGCTGCTATGGTTTTTTTCACCCTTGTTTGCCCGACGATCCGTTGATTTTTGTAGAGGTCGCGTTGATTGACGAAATCGCCAGCTGCGTCACACCGCTACTGGACGAGTCGGCCGACGCGGCGGACCTGAACAAAGCGACTACCGCGATTTTTTATTCCATCAGCAACACCCAGGCCGGCTTGCGTGGCGTGAGCTTTGGTGACTCGCTGATCAAGCGTGTGGTGGAGACGCTAAAAGAGGAGTTTCCCAAACTCAAGACCTTTGCCACGCTGTCGCCGATTCCCGGTTTCAGAACCTGGTTGGGAAAAAACGCCACCGCCATGCTGGAAAAGCTGGATGACAAGTCGCGCAGTATGCTGGGCCGTGAAATCGGCTTTGAGCCCCCGGGGCCAGGGCATTTTCTGGGCGCACTCGAAAGCCCACTGGTACTCAGGGAGAACTCGAAGGTTCGCCATATGCTTCTGCGTTGCGCTGCCAGCTACCTTGGCCAGACCATGGAAAACGGCAAACCACTTGACGCTGTGGCGCGCTTTCATCTGGGTAACGGCGCGCGGGTCGAGCGGCTAAATTTTGCGGGTGACCCGTCAGCCAAAGGTGTCAAACAATCGTATGGAGTGATGGTCAATTACCTGTATGACCTGCGGCGACTCGAGAAGCATCGGGCCTTGCTGTCCCAGGGGAAAGTCGCTGTTTCAGCAGATATTGAATGGCTGGCCTTTTGAAACGTGGCCATGGCGGGCAAACGAATGTCGGCATCCGCCTGCGCGGATTGCCATGTTGCAAGAGATCCGGCTTGTAAATTCAAACCGGTGAATTGTGCTGTGCAGCCAAAAATGATGGTTGGCATGGGTGCGTTTTAACTATTAAATCAAAGCAGGAGACAAACCATGAATTCGTTTTACAAGGGCAGTGCGTTACGCGCACTGTCCGTCATCGGTGCTGCCAGCGCGCTTGCAGCCTGCTCGGGCAGCGGCAACCCGGCACTGACACCTTTTCCGGTAGCGCTCAGTTCGTGCCCCATCACCAGCTCGTCGATTGATTCACTCAACATCAAAGGCACCGGTACGGCCTTCAATGGTGCGGCTTTCGGCAGCATCGGCACCTACACCTACTACCTGGCCGAAGCCACAGGAAAAGTGGCACCCGGAGACGCCTGCGCAGCCACCATTGTTGACCTCAAAAATGCGCTGCCCGATGCGGCGGGCAATGTCCGCTATACGTTCGATGTGGTCCTGCTCACGCCGAGTGACGCCAGTAAGGCCAATGGCACCTTGTTCTATGAAGTGTCCAACCGGACCAGTTCACCATTGATGGCAGCGCTGAACGACGGCACCGCCAACGACTTATTTCTAAATTCCAGGCCGGTGGTCACAGCGTCTGTGACCGGCGTATCTGCCGGCGTGGGTGCGGGCAATGGTTTCATGATGAACCAGGGGGCGAGTATTGTCTGGGCCGGCTGGCAGGGTGACCGGCCGCAGACGCTGACGGGCGCTTCAGCTGCCATCACATCCACCACCAAATGGTTTGCGCCCGGTATGACGCTGCCCATTGCCGTAGACGTGACCAGGAATAACGCACCCATCACGGGTGTCGTTCAGGATGAGTTCATTGCAGACAACGCCAGCGCCAACTTGCTGGGTACTTACTACAAGCTGGCACCGGGCACCTTGCCGACAGCCACGCTGACGATTCGCAAGACGCCCAAGTCGGACCCCATTGTTGTGCCCCCTTCTTTGTGGACGTACACCGCTGGAACAGCCGTGGCTGAGGGCGGCAACACCACGGCTACTGGCTATGGGTTTGTCACCATTGACCGGGCCGGGGTCAGGGCCTTGGCTGCCAACGCCAATGCGCTCGATGCGGGCCTGGACAACGGCTCTATCTACCACTTCAACTACACGGCGGTTGAGCCAAAGGTCATGGGTTTGGGCTTTTTGGCAACGCGCGACCTGGTGTCTTACTTGCGCTACGGAACGGCCGACAAGGCGGGTAATGCCAACCCCATCGCCGGGCGAATCAAGACCACGTTGATGGGCGGTATTTCGCAGTCAGGGCGCTACGTGCGCGATTTTCTTTGGCAGGGCTACAACACCGATGCACAAAAGCGAAAAGTGTTTGATGGCATGTTGCCGCTGGTGGGCGGCTCGCGCAAAACCTACACCAACTTTCGATGGTCCAAGCCCGGTGACTATTCGCGTCAACACGAAAATCACTTCACGCCCGGCGACCAGTTTCCGTTTGGCTACGCCACCTTGACAGACCCGTTGACTGGTAAATCGGACGGCTTGTTAAAGCAGTGCACAGAAATCAACACCTGCCCCAAGGTCATCCAGTACGACAGCCCCATCGAGTTCGGAGGAGCGCGCGCTTCCCTGGTCGCTACTGACGGCGCAGGCAACGATGTTGCACAGCCTGACAACGTGCGTTTGTTCTACGTGCCTGGCACGCAGCACGGCCCCAGTCAGCTGGCGTCAAACGCGGCCACCCAGCCGGACATGTCCATTAACCGCGTGGTGGCTGCGACAGCTGTGTCGGCCGCACCAAGTGTGCTGAATTCAAGCACTTCGCTGGTGCGTGCGCTTTACCTTAATCTGGAGGGCTGGGCCAAGGGTACTGCTGCACCACTGGCCAGTAACTGGCCATCGGTGGCTGCCGGTACGCTGGCGGTGCCAACCTCTTCGGCTGCAAGCCTTGGCGGACCGGACCTGTCAGCTGTGAGCTTTACCGGGGCCACTGGCACGCCTGGGCTTTCTTTTAATGGCGTCTTTAATGACCTCAGTGTCAACGACTACAGCGTCATTCCTGCAATTGCATCAAACAAGTTTTATGTGGTGCACCAGCCTAAGATGGACGGACAAGGCAACGCGGTTGCGGGCGTGAAAATGCCCGAGTCGGCCGTGCCTTTGGCCACCTTTACGGGCTACAGCCTGCGCCGGTCCGGCTTTGTCGCGGGAGATCAAAACAGCCTAACCGGCTCACAACTGGCTTTTGCCAGCACCAACGCCACCCGGCAGTTGGGCGATATGCGCAAGACTGTGCAGGAGCTGTATGGCAGTAAAGCCGGTTACGTGGCTGCAGTCAATGCGGCGGTGGATGACCTGGTTGCCAAAGGCTTTGTTTTGAAAGGTGCGTTCGGCGTAGACGATGCAGCCGACTACAAGAACCGTGCTGTTTCGCAAAGTGTGCAGGCAGGGTTCGCCTCGTTGCCATAACCAGATGTTGGCTGGGCACCGGAACTTAGTGACAAAGCGCACCGGTGCGCTTTGTCGATCCGAAATTTAAAGGAGCCCCAATTGATCCACCCTATTCCAAGACGCGCCATGTTGCGCATTGCAGCGGCTACCGCAGCCGCTTCCGCTTTCGGCACCTCTGCCCAGTCGGTTTGGCCGGCGAAAACAGTGACCGTGATCGTGCCTTTCCCGGCCGGCGGCGGGACCGACGCCTTTGCCCGACCCTTTTCCGCTCAGTTCGCCAAACTTTCAGGTAAACCGCTGATCATTGATAACCGCGGCGGTGCGGGCGGCACGTTGGGTGCCAGTATTGCGGCGAAGGCTGCACCTGACGGTTACACGCTGTTCATGGGGGCGGTTCATCATGCGATCGCGCCATCGATGTACCCGAAGCTGGACTACGACATTGAAAAGGATTTTGTCCCGCTCGCCTTGATGGCTAACGTACCGCAGGTGGTGGTGGTCAATCCCAAGCGCGTCGGAGCACAAAACATCAAGGCGTTTATAGAATACGTCCGAAAAAATCCGGGCAAGCTTAACTATGGCTCAGCCGGCGCTGGCACGTCCCACCATCTGGCAGGTGAGCTGTTCAAAATGCAGACGAACACTTTTATCACGCATATTCCGTACCGCGGCGCTGGTCCGGCGCTGCAGGACCTGATCTCTGGCAACGTAGACATGATGTTTGACGGTCTCGGTTCCTCAGCTACTCACATCAAAGGCGGTCGTATCAAGGCGTTGATGGTGTCGGGTAGCAAACGTAACCCGGCTTTCCCCGACGTTCCCTGTGCGCTGGAAGTAGGGCTGCCTGACTACACCGTGACCACCTGGTACGGCCTGTGGGCACCCAAGGGCACACCGCCGGACGTGCAAACGCGCATTGTTGAAGAGCTTCGCAAAGCCACCGCGACTGAGGAGCTCAAGACAATCTGGGCCAGTAACGGTGCTGATTTCGGCAACCTGACACCGGCACAGTTCGGTTCGTTTGTAAGCAGTGAGGTCAAGCGCTGGACGGCTGTGGTGAAAGCTTCAGGCGCCAAACTGGAATGAATGGTTTGGTCTCTTTCGTGCTGGTCGGTGACGTGGCGCATGTCATGCTCTCCCACCCCGGAAAGCTAAACGCGATGTCGCGCGCCATGTGGCGCGATTTGCGCGGGGCGTTTGAGGCCATTCAACAAGATGCGAATATTCGCTGTGTACTAATAAAAGGCGAGGGCGGGCATTTTTGCGCTGGCGGCGATATTTCTGAATACGCTGGTTTTCGCTTTGAGGAACCATTACTGCGCGATTTTCACGAGGGCGACGTGTGGGGCGGCCTGCAAGCCATGCTGGATTGCGACGCGCCTATCGTTGCGCAGATTGAGGGTAACTGCATGGGTGCGGGCCTTGAGATCGCCAGTTGCTGCGACCTGCGCCTGGCCACCACGTCAGCCCGTTTCGGCGCGCCGATTGCCAAGCTCGGCTTTCCTATGGCACCGCGCGAGGCAGCGCTGGTGCTCGGTTCGGTAGGTGAGTTGACGGCGCGCGAGATGCTGCTGGCTGCCAGCGTGCTCGATGCGCACGAGATGAAACAGCGCGGCTTTTTAAACTGCGTGGTGCCGGAGGCCGACATCGGCCAGGCGACGCAGACCAGCGTTGAGCGTATCTGCGGGCTGGCACCGGGCGCGGCCCGGCTAAACAAGCAGTCTTTCAGGGCTCTGCGGCAGCAAATACGGGCGCTACCAGCTATTGATTTAATAGCAAACGTCTACCGCTATGCTGACACGGTTGAACACCGCGAAGGCGTGAATGCATTTGTTGAAAAGCGCCCGCCGCAGTTTTTGTGATGACCCTTTGACCACGACACCAAAAAAATCACAACATCACCAACATTCTTCCCATGAAAAATAACAACCTGTTTGCGGCGCTGCGCGCTGCATTTCCAAAAAATCTCGATGCTGCGGCGGTTGAAACGGACAGCGGCCTGGTCTATTCCTGGTGTGACCTGGAACGCGCCACGGCAATGATGGCCAATCTGCTTGAATCGCTTCACCTTCCTGCAGGGGCAAGGGTTGCCGTGCAGGTCGAAAAATCAGTTGAAGCCATGGTGCTTTACCTGGCCACCTTGCGTGCGGGCTATGTGTTTTTGCCGCTCAATACGGCCTACCAAAGTTCAGAAATTGAGTATTTCGTTAGCAATGCCGAGCCCGCCGTGGTTGTGTGCAGCAGTAAAAATTTTGGCTGGGTCAGCAAAATTGCCTTCAAGGCGGGCACGCAAAACGTGTTTACGCTGGATGATGACCGCACGGGCTCGCTGCTTGAGCGTGCGGCGCATTGCAGCGACCAGCACATGGTTGCCGTGAAGCAGGCCGACGATCTGGCGGCGATTTTGTACACCAGTGGTACTACCGGCCGCAGCAAGGGCGCGATGCTCTCGCATGGCAACATGCTTAGTAATGCGCTGGTGCTTAAAGACTACTGGGGCTGGCAGCCGGGCGATGTGCTGATCCACGCCCTGCCGATTTTTCATGTGCATGGCTTGTTTGTGGCGCTGCATGGTGCATTGATTAACGGCAGCAAAATGATCTGGCTGTCGAGGTTTGACCCCGCGCTGGTGCTTGAAAAGCTGCCTGAAGCGACCGTTTTCATGGGCGTGCCCACTTTGTATGTGCGCTTGCTGGCCGAGCCTGGCCTTGACCGGCATGCCGTGCGCAACATGCGCCTGTTCGTGGCGGGCTCCGCGCCTTTGTTGATTGAAACCTTCACTGACTGGCAAGCGCGCACTGGCCACACAATTTTGGAGCGCTATGGCATGAGTGAGACCGCCATGCTGACGTCAAACCCCTACGAACCGTCGCAAGGTGGCGAGCGACGTGGCGGTACGGTCGGCTTTGCGCTGCCAGGCGTTGATTTGCGCGTGCACGGTGAAGACGACAAGCCGCTGGCCACAGGCGAGATCGGCGGTATTCAGGTCAAAGGGCCGAATATTTTCAAAGGCTATTGGCGCATGCCCGAGAAAACAGCGGAAGAATTCACGTCCGATGGTTATTTCAAAACCGGCGATATCGGCAAGATTGACGACCGGGGCTACATCACCATCGTCGGGCGCAGCAAAGACCTGATCATCAGCGGTGGTTACAACGTATACCCAGCTGAAATTGAGGGTTACATCAACGACCTGCCCGGCGTGGCCGAGAGCGCGCTGGTCGGTGTACCGCACCCGGATTTTGGGGAAGTGGGGGTAGCGGTCGTGGTGGCCAAGGCTGGTGCCACGCTGGACGCTGGCGCGATCCTGGGAGCACTCAAGTCACAGCTCGCCAATTTCAAGATTCCCAAGCAATGCTTTGTAGTTGAAGAGCTGCCGCGCAACATCATGGGGAAAGTACAAAAAAACCTGCTGCGCAATCAGCATAAGGCATTTTTTGCCTGATTCGCATGCTCAAGATTGCTGCAAATTAAATAGCAAATAGCGTCCGCAACGCCAGCCGTACCGGTTTTTTTACCTCAAAACAAGAACCGGAATGTGCGAGTGCGTCAGTACATGCATGGTTTCACTGCCCATCAACACCCGCTTAAGGCCGCGCCGACCGTGCGATGCCATGACGATCAAATCGCATTTGTGCTTTTTGGCGGCTGCAACTATGGACTCTGCCACCAGATCGGAAATGTGCGTGATTGCTTTGGCCTTGATTCCTCTGGCTTCGGCTTTGACTTTCACAGCCGTCACGACGGCCAGCGCGGCCTCTGCCCACTGCTTTTCAATGGCCGCCACGTTATTAATAGGCAAAGCTACGCCACCTTCAAAATAGCTGACCGGATAGCGCGGCACCACCTTGAGGGCAACGATCTGGGCACCTGTCAGCTCGGCCATTTCAATGCCGCTGTCAACGGCCTTGCGGGAGAGGGTAGATCCATCGGTGGCAATCAAAATGCGTTGGTACATGGTTTGCTCCTGTAGTTAGGCTTCCACAGTAAATCAGTAAGATGCGGCGCGGTTTGATCCATATCAAAGATTGGTGTACTTGCTAACGCTAGTCTTGAGCCATGCATGCTGCTATCTTTTCGACCCCATTGGATTTCGAGAAAGCCGCGTTTGAGCAAGCTGTCTTGCCGGACGGGTCCGCATCTGCGCACCTAGAGGTGTTTGACGACCCTGAGGACTGGGCGGCTTTCAGCAGGCCTGTCGACTTAACCGGCGAGGCTTCGAATGTCGATCATTGGGAGTCGCAGTTATTGGTTCGCGGCATGCATTGCGCGGCCTGCTCACTGACGCTTGAGCAGGCGCTTCTGGGCGTAAAGGGCGTTACGGCAGCGCATGTCAGTGCAGCCAGCGGACGTGCCAGCATCACGTGGTCAGCTGCCTTGACCAAGCCTTCCGTGTGGATGGCTGCACCGCTGATGCTGGGCTACCAGCTGGTGCCCGCATCGGATGCTTTTGACCCCGGTGATAGCCGTCAGCAACATCGTCTGGTGCTGTGGCGCTGGTTGGTGGCTGGGTTCTGCATGATGCAGGTCATGATGTACGCGGCCCCGGCGTACTTTTCACAGCCCGGCGACATCACGCCAGACATTGAAAAGCTGCTGCGTTGGGCCTCTTGGGTACTTTGCCTGCCAGTACTGATTTTTTCATGTCGGCCGTTTTTCACCAGCGCCCTGCGCGATCTGCGGCAACGCAGTATCAGCATGGATTTACCGGTAGCGCTGGGTATTGCCGTGACCTTTGCCGTCAGCACAGCCGCCACCTTTGAGCCGCACGGTTGGTGGGGGCGCGAGGTCTACTTTGACTCGCTCAGCATGTTTGTGTTTTTTCTGCTGACGGGCCGCTTGCTTGAGCAGCGCCTGCGTAGCCGCACTGCCGGCTCGCTCGGTGTGTTGGTGCAACGCTTGCAAGCCAGCGTGGAGCGGGAGGCGACAGACGGGACTTTTGAGCGCGTGGCAACCCGGCGGTTGCGAGTCGGCGACGTGATGCGCGTGATGCCGGGTGAGGCTTTTGCTGCGGATGGCACTATTGTTGTCGGTGATACGCTGGCCGATGAAGCGCTCCTCACAGGCGAGTCTCGCCCCATGGTGCGTGCCCGCGGAGCATCGGTGATGGCCGGAAGCTACAACCTAGCCAACGCCGTACAGGTCCGAGTCGATCAACTCGGCGTTGATACACGCTATGCACAAATCGTAGCCCTGATGCAGCGCGCTTCAGTAGACAAACCGCGACTGGCAGTACTGGCCGACAAAGTCGCCAAACCTTTTTTAATGTTTGTATTGCTTGCCGCAGCCCTGGCGGCCGCGTTCTGGTGGAGCACCGACCCCTCGCGTGCGCTAATGGCTGCAGTCGCTGTGCTGGTAGTGACCTGCCCGTGCGCGCTATCACTGGCTACGCCCACAGCCATGCTGACATCTGCCGGGCTACTGGCACGTCATGGCGTACTGGTGCGGCATCTGCAGGCGATTGAATCGCTGGCTGGCGTTGAGACCATTATTTTCGACAAGACCGGTACGTTGACCGAGGCGGCCATGGGTTTGCAGGATTTGCAGACACGCGAGGGAGTCACGCGCGAGCAGGCTTTGCAACTTGCTTCAGGTCTGGCGATGCATTCGCTGCATCCCGTGTCACGTGCGTTGATGGCTGCAGCCAATGCGTCGTCGCTGTGCAAGTGTGTTGAAGTGATTCAGGTTAAGGCGATTGCAGGGCAAGGCCTCGAAGGGCAACTGACCGGCGTGGAGATGGCGGGCTTGTCTGGAAAGCTGCGCCTAGGGTCAGCCCGCTTTTGCCATGTTGACTCTTTGCCATCTGATGTGATGCAGGTCTGGCTTGCTGATGACGCTGGCTGGATCGCTCGGTTTGAGCTTGACGAAACCGTGCGTGCCGACGCTGCAAAAGCGGTTGCTGTTTTACAGGCCAGAGGGTTTGAGGTTCACATGCTGTCAGGTGACAGGGCGGCCACGGCACGCCGTGTTGCCAGCAGGCTTGGCATTGACGCCAGCAGGGTGCAGGGTGACTGCACACCACAAACGAAGCTGGAGCTGATGCAGGCGATGCAGCAACGGGGTCGCAGAGTTTTGATGGTGGGTGACGGCCTCAATGATGGTCCGGTACTGGCTGCTGCAAATGTGTCTGTGGCGGTCGGTCTGGCGGTACCGCTGGCACAGGCGCAGGCTGATTTTGTCATTCCTGGCGCTCGGTTGTTAATGTTGCCAGCCATGCTGACCCATGCGCGCCGCACAATGCGCATCGTGCGGCAAAACCTGTGGTGGGCTGCCATCTATAACGCCACCTGTGTACCGTTGGCGCTGGCCGGATGGTTGCCCGCATGGCTAGCTGGGCTGGGCATGGCGCTCAGCTCGCTTTTAGTTATCGCCAATGCGGCTCGTCTGTCACAACTCAAAGGAGTTATTTGATGGATATCTTGTTTCTACTAGTTCCGCTGTCGGTGTTGCTGGCGCTTGCCGTCATGGGCGTGCTGGCATGGGCCGTCTGGTCAGGGCAGTTTGAGGATATGGAGCGTGAAGGCGAACGGATCCTTCAGGACGACGTAAAAAAAACAAACTGAAATCGTTGCCCGACGCACAAGATTGATCCACATCAACACAGGCATGCCGCGTCATCGACACACTAGGGCCTGAGCTTAGACACACAGCAATAAAACAGCGACTACCAAGCAGAGGGCTTCCAAATGAGTGCAGTACTTTCGACGCCGCAGGTGCAGCTTCCGGCCATGCGCTGGGCAGCATCGCAGGCCACCACCTACAACGACAAGATCGTGCGCCAGTTCACTGTGATGGCGGTGGTGTGGGGCGTGGTGAGCATGCTGGTGGGGGTGTTTATTGCAGCGCAGATGGCGTGGCCAGAACTTAACTTTGGCATCCCGTGGCTGTCGTTCGGGCGCCTGCGCCCCCTGCACACCAATGCGGCCATTTTTGCCTTTGGTGGTTGTGCGCTGTTTGCCACCAGTTACTACGTGGTGCAGCGTACCTGCCAGGTGCGGATCATCTCGGACAAGCTGGCCGCGTTTCATTTCTGGGGTTGGCAGGCGGTGATTGTGGCGGCCGCCATTTCGCTGCCCATGGGCTTTACCCGCGGCAAGGAATATGCTGAACTGGAATGGCCGATTGCCATATTGATAGCATTGGCCTGGGTGGCCTACGCCATCGTGTTTTTTGGCACCATAGGTATTCGCAAGGTCAGGCATATTTACGTTGCCAACTGGTTTTATGGTGCGTTCATTATTGCGGTGGCCATGCTGCACATCGTTAACGCGGCATTGGTGCCGGCCGGGTGGATGAAGTCTTATTCAGCTTACGCCGGTGTTCAGGACGCCATGGTCCAGTGGTGGTACGGGCATAACGCGGTGGGCTTTTTGCTGACGGCTGGTTTTCTGGGCATTGTTTACTACTTCATTCCCAAGCAGGCCGAACGACCGGTGTACTCATACCGCTTGTCCATCGTGCATTTTTGGGCGCTGATTTTTACCTACATGTGGGCAGGCCCACACCATTTGCACTACACCGCGCTGCCCGACTGGACGCAATCAATCGGCATGGTGTTTTCGCTGATTTTGCTTGCGCCCAGCTGGGGCGGCATGATCAACGGCGTGATGACCTTGTCAGGCGCTTGGCACAAGCTGCGTGAAGACCCGATTTTGCGTTTCATGATCGTGGCGCTGTCTTTCTACGGCATTGCCACCTTTGAAGGGCCCATGCTGTCCATCAAAACCGTCAATGCCTTGTCGCACTACACCGACTGGAACATTGCACATGTGCACGGCGGCACGCTGGGCTGGGTAGGCTTTATTTCGATGGGTGCGCTGTATTACCTGGCACCGCGCATGTTTGGGCAAACCAAAATGCACAGCATCAAGGCGATTGAGGTCCATTTCTGGATTGCCACCATAGGCATCGTGCTGTACATCGCAGCGATGTGGATTGCCGGCGTGATGCAGGGCCTGATGTGGCGCGCCATCAACCCGGACGGGTCACTGACCTACACCTTTGTAGAGAGCGTCAAGGCGACATTTCCCTTCTACGTTGTGCGCTTTTTTGGCGGTATTTTGTACCTGAGCGGAATGGTGTTGATGGCCTGGAATGTCGCCATGACGGCCATGGCCGGAAAGCCCACCGAGACCACTATTCCCGCTGCCCTGGCCCACGCCTGAAAGAAACCCTATGTCTTTCTCACACGAAAAAGTTGAAACCAACAACACGCTGATGATCATACTGATTCTGATCGTTCTTGCCGTTGGCGGACTGGTCGAAATTGTTCCACTCTTTTTTCAGAAGTCCACCACACAGCCTATCAAAGGCGTCATGCCGGACTCACCCTTGAAAATTGCGGGCCGCGATATTTATATACGAGAAGGTTGCTACAACTGCCACTCACAAATGATTCGCCCGCTGGTGGCCGAGACGCTGCGATACGGGCATTACTCGGTGGCGGGTGAGTTTGTATATGACCACCCGTTTCAATGGGGAAGCAAGCGTACGGGTCCTGATCTGCACCGCGTAGGCGGCAAGTACAGCGACGAATGGCAGCGCCTGCACCTGGTCAATCCGCGTGATTTGGTACCCGAGTCCATCATGCCCGCTTATCCGTGGCTTGAGAAAACGCCCGCCGATGCGGACTCGATCCAGCAGCACATGCGCGCATTGCGTACCGTCGGCGTGCCCTATTCCGATGCAGAGATTGCAGCCGCGCCGGCCGAGCTTAAAGGCAAAACCGAGATGGACGCCATGGTGGCGTACCTGCAGGGCCTGGGCCTTGCACTCAAATAAAAAAATATAAACAAACACAAACACAAACACAAACAAAGGACATTACATGGATATCAACCTGATGCGCAGCCTGATGACTGTCGCCGCGTTTGTCGGTTTCGTTTCAATCCTGGTGTGGGCCTACAGGCCATCGCGCAAGGCGCAGTTTGACGAAGCGGCGCAGTTGCCGTTTCTTTATGATTAACGAGAGCAAGGGAGTAATGCCATGAGTGATTTCACAAGTGGATTCTGGCCTTGGTATGTGGGCGTCATCAGCCTGCTGTCAATTCTGGCCTGCGCGTTCTTGCTGTGGATTGCAGGCAAAGCCACAGTGACTGCGCCGCCGGGCCAGCCAGACGACAACACCACCGGGCATGTCTGGGACGGCGACTTGCGGGAACTCAACAACCCCTTGCCGCGCTGGTGGATGTGGCTGTTCATCATCACCGTGGCTTTTTCGCTGGCGTATCTGGTGATTTTTCCCGGGCTCGGAAGCTTCAAGGGTTTACTTAACTGGTCTACTGAGGGCGAGCACAAGCAGGACGTGACCCAGCTCAGTGTCGAGGTCGCGCCGCTTTATGCAGCATTTTCTGCGCAGAGTGTGGATGCACTTTCTAAAGACCCTCGCGCATTGGCCGTCGGCGAGCGCCTGTTTATGAACAACTGCGCACAGTGCCATGCGTCTGATGGGGCCGGCAGCAAGGGCTTCCCCAATTTGACCAACGCCAATGCGGCGTGGCTGGGTGAACGCACGTCAGATCATATTGTGCAAACAGTAACGAACGGCCGCACCGGCATGATGCCGCCCATGGGCGCAGCTATTGGTGGTGAGCCGGAGATGAGCGAAGTCGCCAACTACGTTTTGTCCTTGTCGGCAAGCCCGCATAACGAGATCAAGGCCTACAGCGGTAAAAAACTGTTCACCGCTTGTGCGGCATGCCATGGCGTCGATGGCAAGGGCAACAAGGCGCTCGGTGCGCCTAACCTGACCGACCAGTACTGGCTGCATGGCTGGGGTGAGGCCGCGATTGTCAGCATGATTAAAAACGGCAAAACCAATGTCATGCCCAGCCAGTCACCCAAGCTGAGTGCCGAGCAGATTCAGGTGGTGGCAGCTTATGTTTTGAGCCTTTCAAAAAGCAGCTTCCCGACGGCTGATGGGGCTACCCCGATTGGCGCTGTCAAAACGCCCTGATCACCAGATGCATAGCAAGAAAGACCCCAGGTGTCACTGAACCCCGTCAGCCCACCCAAGCCGCAGCGGGTCATCCCGATTCTGGCTGTGGACGACTCGTCCGCAGTGGTGTCGCTGTACCAGGCTGACAGCAAGATTTACGCGCGCAGCGTGTCTGGCTGGTTCAACTATTGGCGCTGGGCCATGGTGTGGGCCACGCAGCTGGTGTTTTATGGGCTGCCCTGGTTGTCGATGAACGACCGTCAGGCCATGCTGTTTGATCTGGGTGCACGGCGGTTTTATATTTTCAATCTGGTGCTTTATCCGCAGGATCTGATCTACCTGACCGGCCTGCTGGTTATCAGCGCGCTGTCGCTTTTTTTATTCACCGCAGTGGCAGGCCGCCTGTGGTGCGGCTACACCTGCCCGCAAACGGTTTACACCGAAATCTTCATGTGGGTGGAGCGCAAGATTGAGGGCGACCGCATCGCCCGCATGCGGCTTGATAAAACGCCTTTTGGTCTTGCCAAGCTGGCACGCAAGGGCGCAAAACATGCCGTGTGGATAGCGATTGGCTTGTGGACCGGCTTTACCTTTGTCGGCTACTTCACGCCCATCAGGGAACTGGCGACCGAAGTGATGGCCTTTTCACTGGGGCCGTGGGAGCTTTTCTGGGTGCTGTTTTATGGCTTTGCAACTTACGGTAATGCGGGCTGGATGCGTGAGCAGGTCTGCAAATACATGTGCCCCTACGCACGCTTTCAAAGCGCCATGTTTGACCGCGACACCCTGATCGTGACCTATGACACATCGCGTGGCGAAGGCCGTGGCTCCCGCCCGCGCAGCGACACACCTGCCGAATATCACGCCAAGGGCCTGGGTGACTGCATTGACTGTGGCCTGTGTGTGCAGGTGTGCCCGACAGGAATTGATATCCGAAAAGGCCTGCAGTACGAATGCATCAGCTGCTCTGCATGTATTGATGTGTGTGACGGTGTGATGGAGAAAATGCATTACCCACCAGGCCTGATTCGTAACAGCACGCAAAACGGTGTTGAACAGAAGCTCACCCGAGCGGCGATGTTTAAAAGGGTGTTGCGCCCCAGGGTGCTGCTCTATACCGCCGTGCTGGCCGCTGTGACTGCAGGCTTGCTATGGAGCCTGCTGACGCGCTCGTCTTTCAGGGTGGATGTGGTGCGTGACCGGGGTGCCATGGCGCGCATGGTGGGGCAG
>JANXTM010000208.1 GCA_025352405.1 Polaromonas sp. | reverse complement strand
TACCCAACCGCCGCCTGCAGCTATAAAAACAGTAGCAATCCCGCTATTGGAATTCTGTTGTGTGGATTAGGAAAATCAATGTCTGAATCTTTTGCCGCCCTATTTGAAGAATCGCTGAAACGCTCTGAAATGCGTACCGGTGAAGTTATCACCGCTGAAGTCGTTCGCATCGACCACAACCATGTCGTTGTCAACGCCGGACTGAAGTCCGAGGCCTACGTGCCGCTCGAAGAATTCAAAAACGACCAGGGCGAACTCGAAGTCCAGGTTGGCGACTTTGTGTCTGTTGCCATCGACTCCGTCGAAAACGGCTACGGCGACACCTTGCTCTCTCGTGACAAGGCCAAGCGTTTGGCATCGTGGATGAGCCTGGAAAAAGCACTGGAATCCGGCGAATTTGTCACCGGCCAGACCAGCGGCAAAGTCAAGGGCGGCCTTACCGTCCTCGTCAACGGCATCCGCGCTTTCCTGCCCGGTTCACTCATCGATACCCGTCCCATCAAGGACTTGTCTCCTTATGAGAACAAGACCATGGAATTCAAGGTCATCAAGCTGGATCGCAAGCGCAACAACGTCGTGCTGTCACGCCGTGCGGTTGTCGAAGCATCCATGGGCGAAGAGCGCGCCAAGCTGATGGAAACCCTCAAGGAAGGTTCTTCCGTCAAGGGCATTGTCAAGAACATCACCGAGTACGGTGCTTTCGTTGACCTCGGCGGCATTGACGGCCTGCTGCACATCACAGACATGGCTTGGCGTCGCGTGCGTCACCCAAGCGAAGTGGTGACGGCTGGCCAGGAAATTGTCGCCAAGATCCTAAAGTTCGACACCGAGAAAAACCGCGTATCTCTGGGTCTGAAACAAATGGGTGACGATCCATGGATGGGTGTGAACCGCCGCTACCCACAGACCACACGTCTGTTTGGCAAGATCACCAACATCGCTGATTACGGCGCGTTTGTTGAACTCGAGCCGGGTATCGAAGGCCTGGTCCACGTGTCCGAGATGGACTGGACCAACAAGAACGTGGCACCGAGCAAGCTCGTGGCATTGGGCGATGAAGTTGAAGTCATGGTCCTTGAGATCGACGAAGACAAACGCCGCATCAGCCTGGGCATGAAGCAGTGCAAAGCTAACCCTTGGCAAGAGTTTGCGCAAGACACCAAGCGCGGCGACCGCGTCAAGGGTCCGATCAAGTCGATCACCGATTTCGGTGTGTTTGTTGGCCTGGCCGCTGGCATCGACGGTCTGGTTCACCTGTCTGACCTCTCATGGAACGAAACCGGCGAAGCCGCCGTTCGTAACTATAAAAAGGGTCAGGAAGTTGAAGCCATCGTATTGGCTGTTGATGTTGACCGCGAGCGTATCTCCCTGGGTATCAAGCAGCTTGATTCCGACCCGTTCACCACGTTTGTGTCGATCAACGACAAAGGCGCGATTGTGACTGGCAAGGTCAAGACAGTTGACGCCAAAGGTGCTGAAATCGATCTGGGCGAAGACATCATTGGTTACCTGCGCGCCAGCGAAATCAGCCGTGACCGCGTTGAAGATGCGCGCAACGTGCTCAAAGAAGGTGACGAAGTCTCTGCAGTCGTGGTGAATGTGGATCGCAAGACCCGTAACATTCAGCTTTCAGTCAAAGCCAAAGACAATGCTGACCAGCAGGAAGCCATGGCTACCCTGAGCCAGCAGTCGTCACGTGACAATGCAGGTTTGACCAACCTTGGCGCACTGCTGCGCGCCAAGATGGAAAACACCGAGAAATAAACGGACCCCCCGCGCAATGGCGTGCATGGTTGTACTTACATACAACTTTTGCACGCCATTTCGTTGTCCCTCTTTTTTTTATGACCAGAAGCGATCTTGTAGAGGAACTGGCTGCGCGATTCAGCCAGTTGACGCATCGCGACGCTGAATACGCCGTCAAGACAATTCTTGATGCGGTAAGCGACGCACTGGTGCGCGGACACAGGATCGAAATTCGCGGTTTTGGCAGTTTTTCTGTCAACCGGCGCCCACCGCGCATGGGGAGAAACCCACGCTCTGGTGAAAGCGTTGCAATTCCGGAAAAGCGCGTGCCCCACTTCAAG
>JANXTM010000203.1 GCA_025352405.1 Polaromonas sp. | reverse complement strand
CGGCGGCGGGCGATTGGCAAGTTGCTGGCGCAGCGCTTCTGCACGACCCAGCCAGCGCAGCGCATGAAAACCTAGTGATTGAACACCGGGCCGCAAGACGGCGTCTACGTCTTCAAGGGCGGCGGTCATGGACTGACCATCTCGAACCGCCATCAACAGCGAAGCGGCACCCTGAAGCTGGCGCCAGAGAGGGACTTGGGTCGGGGTGTCTTGCATGGCGCCTATTAGACCAGTCAAAATACCCCCACGGTCGCTCACTGCATGGGCTCCCTGCACCTTGCAGCCGCAGCTCGCCAGAGGCTTCGCTTCTGTCACCCGTCCAAACCTGCTCACGCAGATTTGGAGCCGCAAGCTCCAGCCCCGAGGGCGCCGCTGCGCCTGCGGTTCGGCGAAGCCTGTCTCGCGGCCCCTGCTGGCAATTCGGCTTGGCCGGTGAGGTGTCCCGTGGCTAAGTCAGAGTGTCAGCCCAGATATTGCTGGCCCAGTTCAGGGCATATACCCCTTCAAGCTCTGTAGGCCCGGTGCTGACGCCGCCCGACCCGGCCACGGCCTTGAAGGTTTTCTCCGCCGCAACGTATTCGTGCACGCTGGCCACGTGCACCACATTTTTATCGTCTATGAAGCTGTAACAGGTATTGGTGAGCATCGGCGCGGGGTTCACATCCCAGCCCGAGAACTCGGCGACGATGGCGGCGGCGGCTACCTTGCCGTGGTTATTAGCCATGTGACCACTTTTCGGCATGGCCGGAGCGACCTGAATCGAGTCGCCCAACACGTGCACGTCTTTGGCGGCGGTTGATTCAAACGTCAGGAAGTTGACCCCGCACCAGCGGTTGTTGGCTTGGTTGTTCAGCCCTGTCTGCACGGCAATGGCACCTGCACGCATGGCTGGCAGCACATTGAGCACGTTGGCCTTGACATCGTCCTGCACATCAAACCTGATGATGCCCGCCTTGGCATCCACGGCAATCGCCTTGTGCTGGCTGCGGTATTCCACCATGCCCTTGTACTGCTCGGCCCAGACTTTTTTGAACAACGGCCCCTTCGAAGTGACGTCCGGGTTGGCGTCCAGAATCAGCACCTTGCTGCGCGGTTTGGCCGCCTTGAAATACCCTGCAATCACCGAGGCCCGCTCATACGGACCGGGTGGGCAGCGGTAGGGTGCCTCGGGGATGGTAATGGCATAGACGCCGCCATCGGGCATGGCTTCGAGCTGTTTGCGCAGCGCCAGGGTTTCGGCGCCGGCTTTCCAGGCTTGCAGTATCTGGCCGCTGGCGTTGGCGGCCTGCAGGCCCTCGATACTGCCAAATATGAGGTCCACGCCCGGTGAAACCACGAGTTTGTCGTAGGAAATCGTGCCACCGCCGCGCAGCGTAACGGTTTTTCTGGCGGTGTCGACCTGGTCAGCAAAGTCCTTGACGACGGTAATGCCGTGGTTTTTAGACAGGCCCGCATACGACGTGGTCAAAAAATCGAGCTGCTTGACACCACTGACCACCAGGTTGGACATCGGACAAGAGACAAACGCCGCTTGTGGCTCAATCAGTACCACGTCGATTTTGTAGTCAGACAGCAGGCGCACGTACTTGGCGGCTGTGGCCCCGCCATAGCCGCCGCCAATGACCACCACTTTGGCCTTGGATGGCACGCCCGATAGGCTGCTGCAGCCCGCAAGCCCACCCAACCCCAGAAGGCTGAGCGCTGCAGACGATTGAAGAAATGCGCGGCGATTCGATTGCATAGAGTTGGCCATGGTGCGGATGCCTTATTTCTTTTGGGCTGCAAAGTACGTTGCAAGCGATTCAATTTGCGCGTCACTGTAGCCCTTGCTGAGCTGGTGCATCACCGTAGCGGGCCTCGTACCAGTTTTAAAGGCTTTCATCTGCGCGATGGTGTAGGCCTTGTCCAAGCCCGCAAGCGATACAACACTGGAGCCATCGACGGCCTTGCCGTTGGTGCCGTGACAGCTGGCGCAAGTGGCGGCCAGGCTTTTAACGTACAAAGCCTCTTTGTCCTGCGCCCGTGCGCCTGGCAGCATGCCGAGCAGAGCCATCGCAGCGCTCACAATGATTTTGACTTTCATGACTTCTCCGGGCGGTTTCAAGTTTCTGTTCAATGCAATTTAGCGCGGTATTTGTCAGTCCGCATGGGGAGTATCCAGTACTTGGGCGGTCTGGCGAGCTTGCCGATTCGACTGATTAGCCATTTACTTATGCCAAATTAACCTGTACGCGCAAGGTTTAACAAATCGCGTCAGGCCGCGTGGCAAGGTCTTTATCCTGCTGCGAATGCAGAGCAGCCATGGGCCGGCCATAGATGCGGCGAATACGCTCGGCCAGCGGCGGGTGGGTGGCAAACCACCGCGACGGACTGCCCGAGGTGACCAGCAGCATGTGCTGCACCGACGGGTGCAGCGGCATGGATGCGCCCTTGAGGTGGTCGAGCGGGCCAGACCTTCACCGCCACCATCGAGTGAAGATGTCTCAATCCAACAGCCGCCGAGTACAAAAATCAGCATCATCACCGTATTGACGGTGAAAAAATACTGGGGATAAGCGCTGCTGCCCTGTGCAAGCAGACGTCACGTCAGGGCCAGCGCGAGGTTGACGGCCATCACCAGCGCCAGCACCGTCAATGCAAACAGCACCAGCAGCCGCATGGTCCCGGTGCGGGCGTTTTCCTGCTGTTAAAAAAACCGCATGTGTCAGGCCCCCACGATCGCGTACACCGCGCAAGCTGCCTGCCCACTGAGGAGGCAGCGTATGACACGAAGTGAAAAGCGTGGGGGCCACAAATCTACATCTGAATGCGTACCGCCTGGCGCTCTGTCGGGCTTTCGGTGGCCTGCAGCATGGCAGACGGTGCAAAACTGAACACGCGCGCCACCAGCACAGCGGGGAACTGACCCTGTGCGTTGTTGTAGTCGAGCACGGCATCGTTAAAGGCCTGGCGGGCAAAGGTGACCTTGTTTTCGGCACTGGTCAGCTCTTCGCTGAGTTCACGGATGGTTTGATCCGCCTTGAGTTCGGGGTATGCCTCCGCCACCGCAAACAAACGTCCGAGGCTACCACCCAGAGCCTGCTCGGCCGAGGCCAGCGTGATGACCGCCAGTGCATTCGCCGGGCGGCTGCGCGCCACGTCTCTGGCGGCCAGCGCCTGGTAGCGCGCGGTCATCACGGCTTCCAGCGTGGCCTGCTCATGCTGCAGGTATTTTTTGGCGGCTTCCACCAGGCTGGGGATCAGGTCATAGCGGCGCTTGAACTGCACGTCAATCTGGCCAAAGGCATTGGCAATGGTATTTTTAAGCCGGGTCAAGCGGTTGTAGGCACCAACGGCCCAGAACACGAGCATGGCAAAAAGCGCAATAAAGATCAGATTGCTGGATGACATGCGGTGCTCCTGCCGGCTCTGGGTTGAATTGTGGCAAGGTTAACTGGTTTTGGCGACCGCCTGCAAGAAAGCATCCGCAGCGCGTGTGACGCTTGTAACGTGTTTTTTTTACCCCGCCCAAAGCGCTATCACTTTAATAGCTAATGGCGTCCGTAGTTGCTACCGGAACGGCCTATTTCACGCAAAAAGCTTGGTTGTGTAAATTTAAACTTGTACAGAAGGTACTTCCTGCGTCTTGAAATCACCCGGCATCACCACCTCCAGCATTTCTACGTCTTCGCTGTGCCCCACCTCGCGGTGGCGAATTTCAGGCGGCTGGTAAACGCAGGAACCCGCCTCCAGCCGCACGATTCCCTGACCTTCGTATTCGAACTCAATCCAGCCCTTGAGCACATACACCAACTGAAAATTCGTTGTGTGGAAATGCGCCTGGCTTGAAAAGTCAGTGCCTGCAGCTGCACGGATAACGTGTGCATTGACTCGGCCACCCGTTGCTTGCTGGATACCAAGATCGCGGTACTCAAAGAACGAACGCAGGCCACGCTGAAAAGGAGCGTCCGCTGCGTGGGTGACGGTAAAGTTTTGACTGGTCATGGTGGCCTCATTCGGATGGAAGACCACCCCACTCTATCGCAACGACCCCGGGAGGAGCAAGCGTACCCGGCAGATTGGCAGGTGAAGGTCCGGCCAGACCAGTCGTAAAAAAGCCCCGTACCTCTTTAAAGAGGTGCGGGGCTTTTCGTATTGGCTGGGGTGCCCGAGCTTGAGGGTTTAAGCCAGGTCCAGGGCGGCGCGCAACTACTCGGCCGATGCGCTTTCGCCATCGGTGCCAGCAGGCACGGCTTCGAGTTCAGCGGCTTCGGCTTCGGCGATGGCGCGGCGCTCGGCGTCGTCCATCAGATCCTTGGCCTTGCGCGCGTCGTGGTAGGCCATGCCGGTGCCGGCAGGAATCAGGCGACCGACAATAACGTTCTCTTTCAGGCCACGCAACTCGTCGCGCTTGCCCATGATCGCTGCTTCGGTGAGTACCCGAGTGGTTTCCTGGAAGGAAGCCGCAGAGATGAACGAATCGGTAGACAGCGATGCCTTGGTAATACCGAGCAACAGATTGCTGAAAGTCGCAGGGATCTTGCCAGCGGCCTGCAGGGCATCGTTCATGTCCAGCAATACCGAACGCTCGACCTGCTCACCCGCAATGTAGGCAGACTCACCGACGTTTTCAATCACCACGCGGCGCAGCATCTGACGAACAATCACTTCGATGTGTTTGTCGTTGATCTTCACACCCTGCAGACGGTACACGTCCTGCACTTCGTCGACGATGTAACGGGCCAGCTCTTCCATGCCCAGCAAACGCAAAATGTCTTGCGGGTCGGCCGGGCCGTCCACAATCGATTCGCCCTTGTTCACAACCTGGCCTTCGTGCACGAGAATGTTTTTCTCTTTTGGCACCAGGTCTTCCCAGACCTTGCCCTCAGGGTCGGTGATCTGCAGGCGGATCTTGCCTTTGGTTTCTTTACCAAACGACACGGTACCGGTCATTTCAGCCAGTGTGCCCTTGTCTTTTGGCGTGCGGGCTTCAAACAACTCGGCCACACGCGGCAAACCGCCGGTGATGTCGCGAGTTTTCTGACCTTCGATCGGGATCCGGGCCAGCACTTCGCCGGGGCCCACATCCTGACCATCACGCACCTGAACCAGCGCACCGATCTGGAAGCCGATCGTCACCGAATGATCGGTGCCAGGGATTTTGACTTCATTGCCGTTGGCATCAATCAGCTTGACACCTGGACGGATCACCTTGGTCGCACCGCGGCGTTTTGGATCAATCACCACCAGGGTAGACAAACCGGTCACTTCATCGACCTGCTTGGCGACTGTCACGCCTTCTTCCACATTCTCGAACTGCGCCTTACCGGCGAATTCAGTGATGATGGGGCGGGTCAACGGGTCCCAATTCGCCAGA
>JANXTM010000199.1 GCA_025352405.1 Polaromonas sp. | reverse complement strand
GCAATTGCGGCGACACACGAAGGGCCATTGACCACTTATGCAACGATTGAAGGAGGTTCCTTAAAAATCACCGAACGTGCTGCCCCGCTGATTGCGGTGCCTACCACCAGTGGCACCGGCAGTGAGGTCGCCCGAGGCGCCATCATCATCGTGGACGACCACCGCAAGCTGGGTTTTCACTCGTGGCATCTGGTGCCCCGGGCGGCTATTTGCGACCCTGAACTGACCCTTGGGCTGCCCGCCAAACTCACCGCCGCCACTGGCATGGACGCGATTGCGCATTGCATGGAAACCTTCATGTCCGCTGCCTTCAACCCGCCAGCCGACGGCATTGCACTTGATGGCCTGGAGCGCGGCTGGGCCCACATCGAGCGCGCTACACGCGACGGCAGCGACCGCGAGGCGCGCTTTAACCTCATGAGTGCATCCATGCAAGGGGCGATGGCGTTTCAAAAAGGACTGGGCTGCGTGCATTCGCTGAGCCACAGTCTGGGCGGCGTTGACCCCCGCCTGCACCACGGCACCCTGAATGCCATGTTTTTACCCGCCGTGGTGCGGTTTAACGCCAGTGCCGGTTCAGTGCAAAAAGACCGGCGGCTTGAGCGCATGGCGCGGGCCATGAGCTTGCATTCAGGCGGTGACATTGCCGAAGCCATCACAGACATGAACGCCCGGCTGGGCCTGCCCGCTGGGTTGGCTGAAATGGGCGTCCAGTCCGCCTCGTTTGAAAAAATTATCCAAGGTGCCTTGGCTGACCATTGCCACGCCACCAATCCGCGTCTGGCCTCGGCACACGACTACGAGGCGATGCTGGAGCGCTCGATGTAAGCGCTTTGAGCAAAAGGCTGGTCGCGGCGTAAATTGTTGGCAAAAAGTTGTTAAGCCACGCACAGCCAGCGTTTGCCAAGCGCGCGCAGTGGTTTTTCAAAGTACTTTTCACTGACCAGTGCCAAGGCAAAAGCAGTCAGCAACACCATCGCAGCCAGCAACAAACGGCCTGGCGTGGTCCAACTGCCCGGGCTGGCGATGCCCAAGCGTGGCAGCACCACAAACGTCAGACTAAAAAACACCACCGGGTGCAGTAGATACACGCCGTAAGTCGCATCACCCAAAGTGCGCGCCACGCTGGCCATGCGGCCCGTCAAATTAAGCCGCCCTGCCAAATGAACCAATGCAAAACAAAGGCCAAACAGCAACACACCGCGCCAGCCTGTCAGCTCGTCCCCCTGTTGCACCGGATTGACGACCAGCAACAGTGCGAAACCGGCCACCAAACCGGCAAGCCCCCGGTTCAGTGGCAGGTTTTTAAACACCCCCTGACGCTTGGCAACACCCATCAGGCACCCGCCCATGAAGTAAGCCGCGAAAGCCGGTGCCTGGTGGTAGGCCTGTGCGTTGTGCGCATAGCCGGTCGCCTGGCCCAGCGTGGCCACAATCCATGTCGCTTGAACCACCAGTAAAACGCCAAAAACAGCCCAGGCCAGCCCGCGCCAGCGAAAGCTCAGCATGAGCCCGGGAAACAGCAGGTAATAAATCACCTCGATGCCCAGGGACCAGCCGCCCACAAGTACCGCATGCGTCGAGGGATTGTAAAAACCGAACACCAGCGCGGCGTTGAGCAGGTAGGTCAGCGCCAAATCTGCCGTTGCGCCTTCTTTAAGCAGCTTCCAGGGCAGTACCACGGCCATCAGCGCCAGGTACAGCGGCGCCAGCCGTAAATAGCGCACCCATAAAAAATCGCCCAACGAAAAACCATGGGCTGCGATGCGGGGCCCGTAGGTGTATGCCAGGCTGGCGCCCGACAGCACAAAAAACATATACACCCCGTAGCTGCCGAAACTGTGCAGTGCCGCCACGTCCTGCCAGAGCAACAGGTGGTAGCAGGCCACAGCCACAGCGCACAGGCCCCGGAGCAAGTCCCAGCCAAGTACCCGTTCAGACGGTGTCATAAAGCGCTGACGCTGGACATGTCCGGCTTGTGCAGCCACTCGGCGTATTCATCGGCGAGCTGCTCCGCCTGGGAGGCCGCCGCGCGCCAAGCCTTGACGCGACCGGGCAAATCCGGCCCATAGTGCGTGAAGTCGTTGCGGTCCGGCAGCTTGCCGTTGGGCAGGGTTTTAACCCATGACGGGTCGGGCGCCAGCAGCACCGTGTTGTCCAGAAAATACGTCGCCTTGTGCCGCCACTTGAGGCCTTTGTCGAGCCAGCCGGGCACCACTGCTTGCTGGAAATGGGGGTACAGCACCAACCCGGCGCCCGGCTGCTGATCAAGTCCAAATTTCAAGTCATTTAGGTCTTTTTTGCATATTTTACGGGGACTATTCGCTATCAAATAAGAAGCATAATTCAAGTGCAGATGGTAGTCGGTGATGCCGCCGTCCCAGTAGGCACCGGGCGGCGCACCGGGAATGTTGTGTACTGAGCGCAGCACAAAGGGGATCGAACAACTGGCTTGCAGCGCCAGGTTAAAGTTCGCCGCGCTCAGGGCAACCTGCCGGGTGCGGTAGTCCGTCGTGGCAAAGGGAAGCCTGGCGTTCTGGCTTGAAAAAACCACCCGCTCAAGCCACGCGCCCATGGCTTTGCGGTGCAAGCTGTTGGTCAAAAATGCTCCCAGGTAGCCGAGCGGCGTGGCCACTTTGTGCTCGCGTCCCAGCAAGTGGCGACCCCGGGAGGTGACGATGTGCAGCTTGTAGCGCGGGTGCACCAGCACTTCAGCTACCCTGCCCGCATAAAAGTCAGCCAGGCTTTTGGCAAACTGTTCACTCACAAAGTCAGCCGTTGGCCGCTTTTGACCCGGCTGCAGCGCGTAGTGCTGGTGAATGTAGTCATGCTCCAGGCGGTTGAACGCCGCCAGTGGCTCATTCAGGCAGGCCGTTGCCATACGCCAGGCACCAATCGACGCACCGACCAGATGCACAGCCTGCGTACTTTGCGTTAGCCACTGGCCAAAAATAAAACGGTCTAGCGCGCCCAGAATCAGCCCCTTGGGGCCACCCGCCGCAGCAGGAACCACGCCAATGTCGTGCGGCTGCAAACCGTTTTTCTCAAGGTGCTGACGGGCTTTGGGGCCAGCGTAAATGCGTAGGGCTTTCATGGCTCTGATGTTAGAGGATAGCCGGTTCGGCGATTTCCGACCGCACCGGCCTGAAACATGCGCCGTGTTGTCCTACTAGCGCGCACGATAAACGCCCACCGTTGTTCTGCTCGTCGCGTGTTCACATGAAAGCTTCGGTATGGCTCCGTTTCGGGGCAACTGATACAACTCACAGGAATCGATATGAAACTCACAACTAACTCCCTCCTCCTGGTTTCTCTGCTGGGCCTAGGCGCATGTACCGGCCCGATGGGTCCACAGGGCAACACCGGTAACACTGGCTACACCGGCGCGCAAGGGGAAACCGGCAATACGGGTTACACCGGCGCGACTGGTGCGACAGGCAACCAGGGCAACACTGGCTACACGGGCGCTACCGGAAGTCCCGGCTACACCGGCGCCACTGGTGCGACAGGCGCCACCGGCGACACCGGCTACACCGGGGCAACTGGCGCCACCGGCAGAACCGGAAGCGGCGGCAGCACAATTGTTGTGGTCCCGCCAAAGCCCTAAGGCTCGAGCATCACTTGGACAACGGCTAATTTGGCCGTTGTCATTGCCATGGCCAACTCATTTCTTCAACTGCGCCAGTTTTCCAAAAGCTGATGCCATAGCCGTTCCTTGCGCCTCCTGGGCTTCACGCGGTTGAACGCCATAGCTGTCGCCCCTGCCCCCGCGGCTTTGTCCCTGCCCTACGCGCCCCCCCTCAAACCGGTTATCTCGCGGCGCATCCCTACGCGCTGGTGCGTCGCCCAGCTTCATGGTCAGCCCAATGCGCTTGCGAGCCACATCCACTTCCGTTACGCGCACTTTCACGATGTCGCCGGTTTTAACGACTTCCCGGGCATCGGTGGTGAACTTGTGGCTGAGCTGGCTGACATGGACCAAACCGTCCTGGTGCACGCCAATGTCAATGAATGCACCAAAAGCTGCGACGTTGCTCACCGTGCCTTCCAGCTCCATGCCTTCGCGCAAATCTTTAATGTCTTCCACGCCATCGTTGAAACGCGCCACTTTAAAGTCCGGACGCGGGTCACGGCCCGGCTTTTCAAGCTCAGCAATGATGTCTTTAACCGTGATCACACCAAACTTGTCGTTGGCAAACAACTCGGGCTTAAGGGCTTTAAGCATGTCGGCGCGGCCCATCAGCTCGGCCACAGGCTTGCCGGTATGCAGCATGATTTGTTCCACCACTGGGTAGGTCTCGGGGTGAACGCCGGTCATGTCGAGCGGGTTGGTGCTGGCATGCAGGCGTAAAAAACCAGCGCTTTGCTCGAAGGTTTTGGCACCCAGCCCCGTGACTTTCAGCAAGTCAGCCCTTGAGGCGAACGCGCCATTGGCATCGCGCCAGCGCACCACTGATTTCGCCACCGTCTGGCTCAGGCCCGACACGCGCGCCAGCAGGGGTACGCTGGCGGTGTTCAGATCGACCCCAACGCTGTTGACGCAATCTTCCACCACGGTGTCCAGGCTGCGCGCCAGGTCACTCTGGTTCACATCGTGCTGGTACTGGCCCACGCCGATGGATTTCGGGTCAATCTTGACGAGTTCGGCCAGCGGGTCTTGCAGACGCCGAGCAATGCTGGCCGCACCGCGCAGGCTCACGTCCACATCGGGCATTTCCTGGCTGGCGAACTCGCTGGCAGAGTAAACGGATGCGCCGGCCTCACTGACGACCACCCGTTGCATGCCGCTGTTCATGTCATGCAGGCGTTTCATCAAGTCAGCGGCCAATTTTTCGGTCTCGCGGCTGGCGGTACCGTTGCCAATGGCGATCAGATTAACGCCATGCTTTTCGCACAGTTTCCCCAGCGTGTGCAGCGATCCTTCCCAGTCTTTGCGTGGCTCGTGCGGGAACACCGTGGCGGTTTCAACCAGCTTGCCCGTGCGGTCGACCACCGCGACTTTCACACCGGTGCGAATGCCCGGATCCAGCCCCATCACCACGCGCGGACCGGCTGGTGCAGCCAGCAGCAGATCACGCAGGTTGTCTGCAAACACCTTGATAGCTACTTTTTCCGCGTCTTCCCTGAGCTTGGTGAACAAATCGCGTTCCAATGACAAACTGAGTTTGACGCGCCAGGCCCAGCCCACACATTTGCGGATCAAATCGTCAGCCGGTCGCGCTTTGTGGCTCCAACCCAGGTGCAGGGCGATTTTTCCCTCTGCCAAAAAAATCACCGGCGCGGCCTTGCCGCTGGCAAGGGGGGCCAGCTCCGGCAGGGCCGGCAACACCAGCTTGGCGTCCAGAATCTCAAGCCCACGCCCCCTGAATACAGCCAACGCCCGATGCGAAGGGACGCGGCCAATCGGCTCGTCGTAATCAAAATAATCACGGAACTTGGCGTTGTCTGGCGCATTTTCGTCTTTGCCCGTCACCAGTTTGGCGCTGAACAGCCCGTCGCTCCAGAGCCAGCCGCGCAGCAGCTGCACCAGCGCAGCATCTTCAGCCCAACGCTCGCTCAAAATATCGCGTACACCGTCAAGTACGGCCTGCACGGTGGTGAAGTCGTCCCCGGTTTCGTTCTTTTCCAGCTTGACGTAAGCCGTGGCCTCATCCGCGGGCACCAGCATCGGGTCAGCAAAGAGAATGTCCGCCAGCGGCTCAATGCCGGCCTCACGGGCAATCTGGCCCTTGGTACGGCGTTTTTGCTTGTACGGCAAATACAGGTCTTCAAGGTCTTGCTTGGTCGCGGCCAGTGCTATGGATGCATGCAGTTCAGGAGTGAGTTTGCCCTGCTCACCGATGCTTTTTAAAACGGCTTCGCGGCGGTCTTCCAGCTCGCGCAAATAGCCGAGCCGATACTCCAGCTCGCGCAACTGAATATCGTCCAGACCACCGGTGGCTTCTTTTCGGTATCTGGCAATAAACGGTACCGTTGCGCCCCCGTCCAGCAGATCTACTGCCGTCTGGATTTGATGCTCGTAGAC
Source organism: Polaromonas sp. (assembly GCA_025352405.1). Classification (GTDB taxonomy): domain Bacteria; phylum Pseudomonadota; class Gammaproteobacteria; order Burkholderiales; family Burkholderiaceae_C; genus Polaromonas. The sequence continues at coordinate 5,971 of JANXTM010000199.1, read as the reverse complement.
CTTGATTTCCAGCGCGATCTGGCGAATGATTTTTTGCATGTTGCCTTTAGCTTGTGGTCTTTGTTGCCAGTGTGTTCTGCGCAAACTGACGTCTCGGGGAGGCATTGTCCCACAGCCAAAACGGCTGTTTGACACCACACTCAAGTGCATTCCAAAACCCCATTGAAGGAGTCCGCCATGCGCATTCGCACCCTTTTACTGATTATCGGCATCGTACTGGTCGCGGCCTTTGCTGCGCTCAATATCGATGAGTTCACACGCATCAGTGTGCTCAGCCTCGGGTTCACCACGGTTCAGGTGCCTTTGGGGCTGGTAATGCTGGCCTTGCTGGTAGCGACCATGCTGGTTTTTCTGGCCACCACTATTTATATACAAAGCGCCCACCTGATTGAAACCCGCCAGTACGCCCGCGAACTGAGCACCCAGCGCGTGCTGGCAGACCGGGCCGAGGCATCCCGCTTTACTGAATTGCGCCAATACATTGAAACTCAGGTCGCCGCCAGCCAACAGCGGGAGGCCGCTACTGCCACGGTTCACAATGAGCGCCTGGCACAGGCGCAGGCCGCCTTGTTAAGCCGACTGGACGTCTCCGACAACACTACTGCGGCCTACCTGGGCCAGCTTGAGGACCGTCTGGAACGAGGTTCGGCTTTTACCCCCCCGCGTGCCAGCGTCTAACTGGCGTTGGCACACCAGCGATCACGACAGCGCCCATATGCTGTTAGGCTAATAGCGCCTGCCGAGATACCGCCAGGCTGGCAAAGGCGCCACAGCGCCTGCTGCCACGGTGCCGTATTCAATCAGCTGGAGTACCTGAACTTGGCCAAAACCTCGCCCCCAAACGCAGACGAAGACTGCATTCTTGTGCTGCAGGGCGGAGGCGCACTGGGTGCTTACCAGGCAGGCGTATTCGACGCCCTGAGCAGCGTTTCCCGTGAACCCGACTGGGTAGCGGGCATCTCCATTGGCGCTGTCAATGCAGCATTGATCGCCGGTAATCCGGCGAGCACTCGTGTTAACAGGTTGCGCGAATTCTGGGAGTTGCTGAGTTCGTCCCTTCAGGCGCCAGGATTTGGCATGTATGCCAACGCCACTGCCCGGCAAAGCCTGAACGAAGCCAGCGCTGCGCAGGTCATGCTGTGCGGCGTGCCTGGTTTTTTCTCGCCGCGTTTCCCCCCCGCGCCATATCAGCCGCGCGGCACCCTGGCAGCCATCAGCTATTACGACACCACACCGTTGCGCCAAACCCTGGAGCGGCTGATTGACTTTGACCGCATCAACGCCGGCCAGGTGCGGCTGTCGGTGGGCGCTGTCAATATACGCAGCGGCAATTTTGAGTATTTTGACTCCACCCGGCAGCGCATTGATGCACGCCACATCATGGCAAGCGGCGCGCTACCGCCGGGCTTTGCACCGGTAGAAATTGATGGCGAGCATTATTGGGATGGTGGGCTGGTCTCCAACACGCCTCTGCAGTACGTGCTTGACCAACCCGGCAAGCGGCGGCGCGTGGTCTTTCAAGTTGATTTGTTTGCCGCAACGGGCGAGCTGCCCGCCACCCTGGCGGAAGTCACAGAACGGGAAAAAGACATCCGGTTTTCAAGCCGCACCCGTCTGAATACCACCATGGAGCTTGATCTGCAGGTGATCGCGCAAGCCGCCCAGCGCCTAATTGCCAAACTCCCGCCCGCCCTGCAGGATGACCCGGACGTGCTGGCGCTGGCCAGCGTGCGCAGCGCGCATGCGGTCGAGGTGGTGCACCTGATTTACAGGCGCAAACATTACGAAAGCCAGTCGAAAGACTATGAGTTCTCACGTTTGTCGATGCAGGAACATTGGGACGCCGGCCATACCGACATGGCCCACACCCTGCACGACCCGCGCTGGCTCAAGCGCGGCCACAGTGCAACCGGCGTGCAGGTGTTTGACCTGACACCCGACAGCCCGTCGGGCAAATCCGTGCGGCTTTCCGCCACGGTGTAAGAAATTCTGCTGCGCAGCGACTAAAAACACACACGCTGGGGCATTCAAGCCCTGGTATTCAGCCCACCTGCTCATCTGGAGATGACCGCTATGCGCTCTTTCAATGTTTTTTCCAACCCATCCTTGAGGTCGTTCAAAGCGGCGCATGGCATCGCCGCAGTGGCGCTGGTGGTCGCGACTGCAAGTGCATTCGCCCAGACCAGCCAGTGCGCCGTCAATTCCGGCCCAACCATCACGCCAGTGGTCGAGCTGTACACGTCGGAAGGTTGCAGTTCATGCCCGCCAGCTGACAAGTGGGCGTCGTCTCTGAAGGGCAGCGGGGCAGTGGTGCAGGCTTTCCACGTCGGCTACTGGGACTACATCGGCTGGGTAGACCGCTTTGCAGCACCGGCCTACACCAACCGGCAGCGCGATGTTGCAGCCAGAAACAACTTGCGCAGCATCTACACCCCGCAAGCAGTGCTCAATGGCAAAGATTGGCCCAACTGGGGGATTCCACCCAAAGCCATTGAGCCAGCCAAAGCCAGTATTGCGCTCAAGCAACTGGGTACCGACCAGTTTGAAGCGAGCGTCGTGCCGCTGCCCGCATTGCAAAACGCCAGCACCTGGTCAGCCTACTGGACGATCACCGAGCATGGCCACAACTCCAAAGTGCAGGCGGGTGAGAACGCAGGCGAATTCCTCAAGCACGACTTTGTCGTGCGCCAGCTTGTGCAGGCTGGTGAGTACAAGACGGGCGATGCCGCTCTGCAGAAGCTCACGTTTCGCAGCATTGTGTCCACCCCTGGCCACCAGCGTCAGGTGAACCTGGTGGTGTTTGACGCCAAAACCGGTAAAACCCTACAGGCCGTGAGCCTGCTATGCACCGTTTGACACGACCCTACCGAGGGTATGCTTCTGCTGAATGCGCCCGTTCATTAAAAAAATCTTCCGCAACATCTTGCTGGCACCAGTTGTGCTGGCGCTACTGTTTGAAGAATGGGGTTGGGAGCCACTGGCCAGGGCATTTGCCAGACTGCGTAAATTACCCCTGTGGGCCAAGTTTGAAGACCTGATAACCCGCTTGCCACCGTGGGCCGCACTGCTGGCGTTTGGCGTGCCTGCCATCATGCTGATACCGGTCAAATTATTGGCCCTTTATTTGTTTAGCCAAGGCCATATGGCAACGGGTTTGACACTGGTGATCGCAGCAAAAGTGACCGGCACCGCGCTGGCCGCGCGCCTGTTTCAGCTGACGGAACCCGCATTGATGCGCCTAGCCTGGTTTGCGCGTTTGTACGGGCCGTGGAAGCGCTGGAAAGACCGCACACTAACGCAAGTACGAGCGTCAGCGATCTGGTGTGCGATGCGTAAATTTAAATTACAGGTTCGTTTGGTGACACAAAAATTCTGGACAACGTGTAAGGGCAAGTGGCCGTAACAACGTCTGCTTCATGTAGTTTGATTGACACTTAAAAAATGACCAAAACTTCACTCGACAAAGCCCAAATCAAGTTTTTACTACTGGAAGGTATCCATCCTTCTGCCGTCAGGGTGCTCAAGGCAGCCGGTTACACCCAGATAGAAAGCCTCAGTAGCGCGCTGGATGGTGACGCGCTGTTGGCCAAAATTGCCGATGTGCATTTTGTCGGCATTCGCTCACGTACCCAGCTGACGGCGGACGTGTTCGCACACGCTACCCGGCTGGCGGCTGTGGGCTGCTTTTGCATAGGGACAAATCAAGTAGACCTTGAAGCCGCACGTGAGCGTGGCATTGCCGTGTTCAACGCGCCATTCTCAAACACCCGTTCAGTCGCTGAACTGGTACTGGCCGAGGCGATTTTGTTACTGCGTGGCGTGCCTGAGAAAAGCGCTGCCGCACATCGCGGCGGTTGGCTTAAATCAGCCGATAACGCCTACGAGATTCGCGGCAAAACGCTGGGTATCGTTGGCTACGGCTCGATTGGCACCCAGTTGTCTGTGCTGGCCGAGGCTCTGGGCATGCAGGTGGTTTTTTTTGACGTTGTAACCAAGCTGGCGCTCGGCAACGCGCGCCAGATACCGGTGTTGAACGATTTGCTCGCCCAGTCTGACGTGGTCAGCCTGCATGTGCCCGAAACGCCCGCCACCCAGTGGATGATGGGCGCCCCGCAAATCGCCGCCATGAAGCCTGGCAGCGTGCTCATCAACGCCTCACGCGGTACGGTGGTGGTGATTGAGCCGCTGGCAGAGGCCCTGCGAAGCAAGAAACTGCTGGGCGCAGCGATTGATGTGTTCCCGATTGAGCCCAGTAGCAACAAAGAGCCGTTTGAGTCGCCCCTGCGCGGCCTCGACAACGTGATTTTGACACCCCACGTGGGCGGCTCCACCATGGAAGCGCAAGAAAACATAGGCATCGAAGTTGCTGAAAAACTCGTCAAGTACAGCGACAACGGCACCTCTACCTCGTCCGTCAACTTTCCTGAAGTCGCCCTGCCCGCCCACCCCGGCAAACACCGGCTGCTGCACATTCACCGTAATGTGCCCGGCGTGTTGTCAGAGATCAACCAGGTGTTTGCAGGCAACGGTATCAACATCGCCGCGCAATATTTGCAGACCCACGGCGATATTGGCTATGTGGTGATCGACATTGACGCCGCGCATTCAGATGTGGCGCTGGCCAAATTGCATGATGTGCCGGGAACCATCCGGAGCCGGGTGCTATTTTAGGGAACCAACGCGGTGTACTGGCGACGACTGCCAAACGCTACAAAATACATAGCGCATGGCCCCGTATTCACAGCCGCAACGGCCTTTTTTCTCCGCAAAAAACGATTCCAAGGTTAAGGCATCGCCAGCTCAACGCCCTGGCACCTGCAACCCTAACAATTCGGCCAGGGCTGTTGTGGGCAGCGCGCCTTCTCTAGTTACCAGCGTACCGGTCTGCGCGTTGGTTCCCACAATGGTGGGAATCGAGACGAAGCCAAAACGAGTCATGAGCTCGGTGTTTTTGGCGATCTGGGCTTTCTGTGCGTCTGCGCTGCTGTTTGCGCTGATGCCACCACCACGGGACATCATCGACGCCTCGTGCTGATCCATCGCCGCTGCCGGGTCGCTTGCGGCCAGCAAGGCCGCGCCTTGTGAGGTGCTGGCGGCGTTCAGGATACCGACGGGAATCCAGATGAACCGGGCCTGCGACTTCAGAGGCTGAGCGGCGTACCAAAGCTCACCGCAGTGCGAACACTGCGCGTCAAAAAATACATAAACCGTACGGGTGCTCATGGGGGAGCCGACCGTAAACCCGTTGGCACCGGCAGCAATTGCTGCGATTGACACCGGGATTGAGGCGACTTTGGCGTTTCTCACGTCAGCGGGAGGCGTTGCATCAGTGCAACCAGTGAGACACAGGCTGGCTGCAATTAGCGCGGCGCAAAGGGTTTTAGAGGTCATGAGGGTAAGAAATTTAAAAAACAACGAGCTTGTGAAGAATAGCCTGACTGTGACGGCCTGCTTTTACCGCCTGCCACCATGCGTCCGGGCAGCGTCCTTTAACTTTGGACTGCCTATGTGTGCTGGCGCACAGACGTTTTCCTACAGACCTGTAACTATTAATAAATATTTTTACACGTGCCTGGCGGCTGTCGCTTGTCAGCACAACCGTTGTACCTTCCAAAAAAACAGGCTATGCCCCACACTGCAAAAGCGCACACACTGGATGAGGCGCTCGAATTTACCCAATCGGTGTCAAATCGGGCTGTTGCAATAGCTGCCCAAAACCAGTGTGGTGCACACACTGGTGCATCGCCCACAGCGCCATAACTTCCCAAACAAAGGATAACCAAACCGTTCACAAAGACTAAACTTCTAGCGAGCAATATCCGCAAGAGTGTTATAGATAAGGCCCAATAAAGTCTGAACTTTATCAGCTATTCATGATCAGAGAGTCATGGAAAAAGAAAGTGCGCGAGATCAAACACTGGAGCAACTTCACGAAAGGCGCAAGCAGGTCGTGAGGCTGCACAGACAAGGC
>JANXTM010000192.1 GCA_025352405.1 Polaromonas sp. | reverse complement strand
CAGAGCGCGCGCCTGGTGGAATGCCGACGGCACCACGCCTGTCACGTCCATCTACGACGGCTCGTCGAGTTCAGCGTTTTTGACCGGCCTGATGTGGAACTCTATCTATGAAGAATGCCCTGACGCGGAGTACACCGGCATTGCCATGGAGTACGGCACCCTGCCGCCCTTTGAAATGATGCAGGCCTTGCGCGCGGAGCATTGGCTCAATATTCACAAAGAAGCCCCGCCAGCGCTGGCCAGCCAGATTCGGCAGCAAATGATGGACGCTTTCTATGTCGATACAGACACCTGGAAAAATCAGATCATCGACCAGGCCAGAGCGTCAATGTTCCAGGCAGTCGACGGTGTGAGCGCCTGAAGGGAAGCACACCCAGTGGTGTGTTGTGATCGCGCCATTGATGAACTCCGGCGTTAAGACTTCAAGTGGGTGGGTGGCCGGATATCTGGCCTCCCAACCCCAACCCCAAAGCCAATGACTGCTAGACCGGCGGCCAGTAAAGCCTGATGGACATCGCCGAATTTGGCCCTAACTTTGTAATTTCGAAACAGAGAGACAATCGTTTGGGTGTTAAGTCCATCCTTTCGGGCTGCTGTCTTTAAAGCTTGGGATGAATTGCCACCGCCTTGCTGACTTCAGGAGGGACTGTTTCTCTTATAACCTGGGTCTGAGCTTGACTTCCGAAAACAAAATTCTCGTGCGAACGCCCGTGCTTGATGCACGGCAAAATATCATTGGGTACAAGCTTGCGTGGCAAAATTGTTTTGACGACAGTGGTGCGAGTCACGGCAATGATCCAGTCCAGCTGATTGAATGCATCGCTCCGTGCGTCAATCACTCTACTTCCGGCCTGCTTTTTATTGAGGGAAATGCCGCATCGCTGGTGACTCCTGCCGTGCAGATGTTGTCCCCAGCTCACACCGTGATAATGCTCGACCGGGAAGAGTTGCTGGAACTGGCGGATTTGCCGCTGTTGCCGCAATTACGCAAATCAGGTTTTGGTTTTGGCATCCGCAATGCCGATCTCGCCTTCTTGAAGGCAAACCGGGCGCTGCTTCGCTTTGTCGGCTATGTCGAAGTGCAAGCAGACCAGCCTGACCTGGGACTCACGGCATTGTTTGGCCGGAACACCGCGCCACCTCTTGTTATTGTTGTCAATCATCTGGATAGCTGGCCGCAAGTCATCAAAAACGGTGACATGGGGATGTACGGATTTTTCAGCAAGCTGTGCGTGTCGTCCCGCCTTGATGGTGTTTCAAAACCGCTAAGTGCGCAAGCCGGACTAATTTTGCAGTTAATGCAAATGGTTCAAGAAAATGCCGACGTGCGCCAGCTGGAGGCTGCACTCAAACGCGATGCAGCATTGTCTTTTAAACTTTTCAAATACATCAGCTCTGCTGGATTCGGAATGCGGGTCGAAATTCAGTCCTTGCGGCATGCTGTGACCATGATGGGTTACATGCCGCTGTTTCGCTGGCTGTCCACCATGCTGGCAATAAGCAGCCCCACAGGCTTTTCATCTGCACTTTTGCAGGCGGCGATGGTGCGTGGCCGCTTTGGCGAATTGCTGGGTCATGGGTCGCTCACAAAAAATGAAGCCGAAAATATGTTTTTTGTGGGAATGTTTTCTTTGCTTGATCAGTTGTTGGGCATTCCCATGCATGAAGTGTTGGCGCAAATTTCCTTGCCACAACCGGTGCAGGAGGCGCTGAACTCCCATCACGCCGTATTTACGCCTTTCCTGGCGCTGATAACAGCGTGCGAGCAAGACGAAGCCGATGCAACAGTGCTCGCCGATAACTTGAACCTGACGCCATCGCAGGTTAACCAGGCCCACATGGCGGCAATCGCGTGGGCGCAGGACCACCAGCAGTAAACTTCCGCGCAAAGTGGAATGGTCACGCCGACCACGGCAAGCGCGTGCAATTCGCCGCGAGCTTAAATTGTTTTTTTAAATAAAACTTAATCGCGCGCCGATCAAGTAAAAAGCGGGCATTTCCCCTCGATCATCGGGGTTTGGAAAAACAGCCTGCTTGGCAAAATAAAAATTGAATTGTTGCCTGATCATAAAGTGGGGCCATCTAGTGGTGCCGAAATGCCAAAGCAAGCACCAAGAGGCGCCAACTGGTGTGGTAAATCAGTTTTGAGGCTTGAAATTGAAATGGGGAAATCTGCATAAATCGGTAATCAAAACCGCTAATTCAGATGGTGTTTGATGAAAATAAAAACAACTAATAGTAATCATGCGCAAATTTTTTTCTGCATAAATTTTTATTATTAGATTTAAATTGATAGTCGATTTATATATTTGCACACACCATGAATAAATTCCTCAAAAAATTTTCATTTTTTCTAGCGTCTATTTTGACAATAACGGTCGCAAATTCACAGCAAATACAGAAATTCACATCTATTCCCTCAGGAAGTGAGTATCAGTTGATCGACGTTTATAGTACAGAGCGTTTGAATAAGATATTAAGTGGTGAACTCGATGAATTCATGCACTCTTCAACCATGCCGACGGCGTTTCGCGGAAAATTCACAAGCGCCAAATACCCCGTCAGGCTGTACCGGGTGAAATACCGCTCCGTCGTGCCCGAATTGAACAACCGACCGACGATCGCATCCGGACTGGTGGCTGTTCCCGACACAGGCGCCAACGCCATGCCCGTAGTGTCCTATCAGCATGGCACCGTATTTGGAAAAAATGAGGTACCTTCAAACCCTGACGCCTCGTCAGAAACCAGAATCATGATTGCCCAATTCGCCGCGCAGGGCTATGTGGTGGTCGCAGCAGACTATTTTGGCCGCGGCGTATCCGACTTGCCCGACAGTTATCTAGTGAAAGGCAGCACCCAGCAAGCGGGTTCCGACATGTTTTTTGCTGCGCTTGACATGCTCGGGAACTTGAATATAAAAACTACACATTTGTTTTTAAGCGGTTGGTCGCAAGGTGGTTGGGTCACCATGCAGACTTGAAAAAGCTCGAGTCGTTGAATATTAAAGTCACGGCCGCAGCCATAGCCAGTGCACCCGTGGATATCAGCCCCACAGCAAACAGGTGGCTAAACAATTATCAGCCAGTTGATGCGGTGTATTTGCCCGGTTGTGTGGCGCTTCTGCTACAGGCACAAGAGTTTTATCATGAGCAGCTCGGTTTGACTGAGAGTGCGATTCATCCACAATACTTAAAAGCTTCCCGCGATTTATTTAATAATATTATAAATTGGGAACAGTTTAAAAAAATTACACCGTCCAAGTTATCCGGTTTCATACGTGAAGAATTTGCACACAGTGGCTTGGTCGGTGGTACACCTTTTTGGACGGTGTTGGGCAACAACGACGCATATCGCTGGCGCACAGTGACGCCCCTCAGAGTTTACTACGGTGGTATGGACGAAGTGACACCAACGTATATCGCGAGACTACCCGAACAAACTCAAAAACTACCTGGCGGTGCATCAGTTGAAACGATTGACGCGGGTGCTCTGGCCGATCACTGCTCAGTATTTATTCATGGCGTGATTGATCAAAAACGATGGTTTGATTTGCTCGCACAAACAAAATAAATTAATATGAAATAAAATTTCATATTAATTTATGGTGAATTATCTAAGTTTTGAATTACTTAAGGAAGGTCTGCAAAACCCCTCCCGTTGAATGCTGATTGGGTGACACTATGTTTATGAAGCAAAGCACACTCGCCACCGCTGGGTTTGGATTGGTCACCAAGCGCACGCGCAAGCGGGTGTTCCTTGATGAAATGAATTTGGTGGTGCCCTGGCGGGAACTGGTCAGTCTGATTCAACCCTTTGCTGAAAAGTCTGGTGGAGCCAAGGGCGGACGCCCGCCGTTTCCCGTGGAGACCATGCTGCGGATTCACTTTCTGCAGCAATGGTTTGGTCTGAGCGACCCGGCGATGGAAGAGGCGCTGCATGACGTTTCGCTGTACTGCGAATTCGCACACCTTGACCCCGGCGCCACACGACTACCCGATGAGAGCACCATTTTGCGGTTCCGCCATATGCTCGAAGAGAACAACCTGAGCATTCAATTGCTGGCCACAATCAACGCCACCTTGGCCACCAAAGGCTTGCTGCTCAAAGCCGGCACGGCAGTCGATGCCACCTTGATTGCCGCTCCAAGTTCCACCAAGAACGACAGCGGTGAACGCGACCCTGAGATGCACCAAACCAAGAAGGGTAATCAGTGGTACTTCGGCATGAAGGCGCATATCGGTGTGGACGCCGATTCGGGCCTGGTGCACACCGTTATTGGCACGGCCGCCAACGTCAACGATGTCACACAAGGCCATGCGCTTTTGCATGGCGAAGAGTCTGTGGTGTTCGCTGATGCGGGTTATCAAGGAGCGGATAAGCGCGAAGATGCGACGGGCGTGAAATGGCATGTGGCCATGCGTCCGGGCAAGCGCCGAGTGCTGGACAAGAACTCGCCCTGGGGCAAGCTGTTGGACCAAGCCGAGCAACTCAAGGCCAGCGTGCGAGCCAAGGTGGAACATCCGTTTCGGGTTTTGAAGTGCCAATTTGGATTCACCAAAGTTCGCTACAAAGGGCTGGCAAAGAATACGGCGCAATTGATGACGCTGTTTGCACTGGGCAATTTGTGGATGGCCCGAGGCGAGCTTTTGAACAGGCCCAAGGCATGAGTGCGTCCGCAGTGCGCTCAGAGGCCGCAGACCGCCACAAAAAGGTTGGGAATTCGAGCCAAAGTAGGTCCTAATTCAATGAAACGAAGATGCGTGTTTCATTGAATAACTTTTTGGCTATCAGCTCTCGCGAAAGTGTGGGTTATTCAGACCTTCCTTAGAAATCTGTTTTTATACGGAGAATTGGGTCTGATCACCACCGTTTAAAACTTGACGCACGGCTAATTCGCGTCTCAGTGAGCGATTCAAACCATGCTCAACGAATGACGGGTGAATGTTTGCAAATTTGGCGAAGCAGCAGCAATGCGCCAAATAACAGGCGCTATTGCGGCTTGTTTCTGGTATCGACTCGGGCCTTTTGATTCAATAATTCACAGAACGAGGCGCTCCTGCGCCCGGAGATCTGGAGTTTGAATGGCGGATGAAAGTGATCTTGAAAAAACCGAACCAGCCTCTCCCGGGCGTCTGGAAAAGGCGCGTGAAGAAGGGCAGGTCGCCAGATCTCGCGAACTGGTCACCTTCGTGATGCTTTCCGCAGGCTTGGCGGGAACGTGGATCATGGGAGAAACGATTGGCGGTGACCTCGGTGGTGCACTTTCCAATAGCTTGACGTTCGAACGTGCCAGCGCTTTCGACCCCGCACACATGATGGTGCAGTCGGGTGTCGTGGTCATGCGGGCCTTGCACGCACTCGTGCCCCTTTTCTTTGTGATGCTGGTTGCCGCTCTGGTGGCGCCCATGCTGTTGGGCGGGTGGCTTTTTTCCAGTAAATCGCTTGTGCCTAATTTCTCCAAGCTCAATCCGGTGGCGGGGTTGGGCCGTATGTTTTCAACGGAATCGCTGGCTGAACTGATCAAGACGATTGTCAAGTCGATTCTGGTGGGCGGCGTTGCGTGGTGGGTCATTTCGGGGAACCTGGGCCAAATCATGGGTCTGATGAGGGAGCCACTGCACCAGGCTCTACCGCACACCATGCGCCTTGTGGCAACCTGTTGTGCTTCGATTATTGGGTCGCTGTTGCTGGTGGCGGCAATTGATGTGCCCTACCAGCTGTGGAGCCACGCTCATAAGTTGCGCATGTCGCGCGAAGATTTGCGCCAGGAGCAAAAGGAAAACGATGGCGATCCGCAAATAAAGGCCCAGATACGCCGGCAACAGCAACAGGTGGCGAAACGTCGCATGATGGCTGAAGTTCCCAAGGCCGACATCATCGTCACCAATCCGACGCACTTTGCGGTAGCACTGAAATACCGGGACAAAGAAATGCGTGCACCGCGCGTGGTCGCCAAAGGGGCGGATCTGGTGGCCCTGCGTATCCGTACCATGGCCATGGAGCACAACGTACCGATCCTTGAAGCGCCGCCGCTGACGCGGGCGCTTTTTCGCCACACCCAGCTGGGCGATGAAATTCCAGCTGCCCTTTACGCCGCCGCCGCAGAAGTGCTGGCATGGGCTTATCAGCTGCAACGTGCAGGCAGCGAAGGTGGTACGGTTCCACGTGCGCCGGAAAACCTTCCGGTGCCGCAGTCCCTTGATCCGCTGGGAGCTGCCGCATGACCATCATGGCTTCATTGAGCCGCCTTGCCAAACCGTTGCTGGGCGGAAGGCAGGGCAAAGGACTGGTTGGTCCGATCCTGATCATTCTGATTCTCAGCATGATGGTTTTGCCATTGCCTCCGTTCTTGCTGGACTTGCTTTTTACCTTCAATATTGCACTGTCCATCATGGTTCTGCTCGTCAGCATGTACACCATGAAAGCGCTCGACTTCGCAGCGTTTCCAGCCGTACTTTTATTCACTACACTGCTTCGTTTATCGCTCAATGTGGCGTCCACCCGGGTGATTCTGATGGATGGTCATACCGGACCAGACGCCGCTGGCAAGGTGATTGAGGCCTTCGGTCATTTCCTGGTGGGCGGCAATTTTGCGGTTGGCGTCATGGTTTTCATTATTTTGGTCGTGATCAATTTCATGGTTATCACCAAAGGTGCGGGCCGAATTGCAGAGGTTGGTGCACGATTTACGCTTGATGCAATGCCCGGCAAACAAATGGCGATTGATGCTGACCTCAATGCCGGGTTGATTGGCGAAGATGTCGCTCGCAAACGCCGCGCCGAAGTAGCACAGGAGGCGGACTTCTACGGTTCCATGGACGGCGCGAGCAAGTTCGTGCGTGGCGATGCGGTAGCGGGGTTGTTGATCCTTGTGATCAATATTATTGGCGGCCTTGTTGTGGGTGTGGCCCAGCACGACATGAGTTTTTCCGGCGCGGCAACCACCTACACGCTGCTGGCGATTGGCGATGGTCTGGTCGCGCAGATACCGGCTCTGGTGGTTTCTACCGCCGCTGGCGTGATCGTGTCACGGGTTACCACGGACGAGGACGTAGGCTCCCAGCTCACAGGCCAGCTCTTTGCCAACCCGCAGGTGCTTTTCCTGACAGCCGGTGTTATTGGCATGATGGGTTTGATTCCTGGCATGCCCAACCTCGCGTTCCTGATCATTGCGGGTGGCCTGGTCTGGATGGGTATGCGTGTGACCAAAAATAAAGCCAGCGGTGAAGCCATAGCCGCTGCCGCACCTGCGCCTGCGCCGCCGGTGGCCGACTCACAGGAGGCAAGCTGGGATGATGTGGCTCTGGTGGAGCCGTTAGGTCTCGAAGTAGGCTACCGTCTAATATCACTGGTGGACATAAATCAGAACGGCGAACTACTGGGCCGTATCAAAAGCATCCGCAAAAAATTCGCACAGGACATCGGCTACCTGGTTCCGGTGGTTCATATCCGGGACAACCTGGAGATCAGACCCAACGCGTACGTGATCAAGCTCAAGGGCGTGCCGATCGGCCATGGCGAAGCCACACCAGGTCAGTGGATGGCCATCAACCCTGGGCAAGTTAGTGCAACGCTGCCAGGCGTACCCACCAAAGACCCGGCATTTGGCCTGCCCGCCATCTGGATTGACAGCAGCCTGCGCGAACAGGCGCAAATATACGGCTACACCGTTGTGGACGCCAGTACCGTTGTCGCGACCCATTTGAATCACCTCATACATGCCCACGCGGGCGAGTTGCTGGGACGTCAGGAAGTGCAGCAGTTGATGGACCGCATCGGCAAGGAGTCGCCCATGCTGATCCAGGATTTGGTGCCCAAGGCGCTGTCTTTGACCACTTTACAAAAGGTTTTGCAAAACCTGCTGGACGAAGGGGTGCCCATTCGCGACATGCGCACAATTCTTGATGTGCTTTCCGAACACGCCCCTGGTGTGACGGACACTACCGAACTGACGACTCTGATTCGGCTGTCTTTGGGCCGCGCCATCGTTCAGCAGATATTTCCAGGTGGCGAGGAGCTGCAGGTTATTGGCCTGGATCCCTCATTGGACCGTGTCTTGCTACAGGCCCTGAGCAACAGCAGCGGCCTTGAACCAACCCTGGCGAACAACTTGCTGCGCGAAGCCCAGGTAGCTATGGATCAACAAACGCAACTTGGGTTGGTGCCGGTGCTGGTGGTGCAGCATGCCCTTCGTGTATTGCTTGCCCGATTTTTACGCCGCAGCCTTCCACTCCTCAAGGTTCTCTCACATTCTGAAATCCCTGATACGCGGACCATCAAAGTTACCGCAATTATCGGAGGAAGAGCTTGAACGACAGTCCTGAAGCTGTTGTCAAAACCAGCAAAATAGTTGCGTCTTCGATGCGCCTGGTACTTCCGCTGACGCGCAAGAAACTAGGCCTGAACGCGGTCATTGTTGTGCCTGCCGCTTTTGCGCCAGGTGTGGAGATCGTGGCGATACTCGGAGGCGCTGAGGCCAGTGTTACGGACCATGCCAAAGTTTGCCCTTCTCCGGACAAGACTGCGCCTCACAAGTTGTCTGCTAATCAGGCGCAAACGTTGGATGCAAGTATCTTCAATGCTCGTGCCGCTGACAACTTGCTGCAGGATTTGCAGTTCCCGCGCAGCTTGATTGAAGATGATCGCGCCAGCCTGGTGTGGAATGACAGGCCGGGAAGCGATCTGAGCCGTGCCCCATGGCTGAGAACACATACCGCTGTTGGCTTTGGCAACAAGATGCCCCGCATCACCCTTGTAAATCTGGCCGCTGGTTGTGTGACCCGCTTTGGCACCAGCCAGCTCGCAATTCTTATGACAGACTGCTACCGTAGGCGTGTTTATGAGCACCTGTCGACATATGGTCTGACCCAGGGCATCGGGATAGATGCAGTCCAGGTCACATGACTAACAATCCCCATGCCCATGCCCAGCGTGATCTTGTGGGGAAAGTTCAATCGAGTGCCGCCGAGTACGTGTGCATCAAAATTTTTCACGGTGTGCACGCACTTCGCCGTCTACGCGTGGTGACAAATTTTTCAAGCCATGCCGTTCACGCGCCAGGCGTGCATTGGCCCTGCATTCGTCTGGATGCAAGAGCTCATTTTTTGCCTCAATTTCGTTAAGAAAGCAGGAGAAATCCTCCATGTATACAGCCCAGGGAAAACTCGATAAATCTGGACCATCTGACATGCTGGCTCAACATGCGCCGCTGGTGCGTCGTCTTGCGTTGCAGATGATTGCAAAACTGCCTGCAAGTGTCGAGTTGGACGACTTGATTCAGGTCGGTATGATGGGTTTGCTGGAGGCAGTCGAACGTTATCAGGACGATCAAGGTGCCAAATTTGAAACCTACGCCAGTCAGCGTATTCGGGGCGCCATGCTGGACGAGCTGCGCGCCGGTGATTGGGCGTCGCGCGGACTCCGTAAATCGTCACGCGGTGTGTCCCATGCGGTTCAAGTTCAGGAGCACAAGCTCGGACGAGCCCCGACCGAAGCAGAAATTGCCATGGAGATGCAACTTCCACTGCAAGCCTATCAACAGTTGTTGCAAGAAATCCACGGGTGCCAGCTGGTGTACTACGAAGATTTTGACCACAGTGACCAGGAGGGTGGTGGTGAAAACTGCTTTCTGGACCGGCAAAATCAGGGCCTGCAAAATTTGGCGGAAGAGCCGCTGACGAAGCTCTTGCAGGGTGATTTTCGTCGTCAACTGATCGCCGCCATCGACGCCATGCCGGAGCGGGAGCGCCTGCTACTGGGTTTGTATTACGAAGAGGAGCTCAACCTTCGCGAGATCGGCGCCATACTGGAAGTTACTCAATCCCGGGTTTGCCAGCTCCATAGCCAGGCGATTAACCGATTGCGCGCCAGCCTGCATACGACCTTGGCTGGCTAAAACCGAGTGCGTAAGCGCTGGATCGAGGCCGGGGGTAGGTACCTGTTTTAATGGTTTGCTTGGGTTGTCTGAATGCTGCATAAAATAAGGCGCTTAGGCAGCATTTGCGGGGTCTATCCGCTATAAAAAAATAGCAAAATATCACCTCGCTAATTGCAGCTCGACGTCGGATTGACGATTTTGGCCAGACTTCAGCAAACGTTGCGGTTTTAGATGAATGCTGTGCGCTACGGAGTCCGCCAGTCTTTCCGATCCCCTCGGCTCGTCGACCAGATCAGCACGGTATTCATGGTTCAAAAAAAGTCCCGGGGCTCAAATATTCGATCCAAGGAGGCTCTGCGTAACTCTCCGCAGACTGCGATTGTCCAAACCTGGAGGCTCTGCCGCTACTTTCGCGGATTGTTCGACTTTTGGTGAGAAAAATCGTCTTGCATCAAAGCAGATATTTTTCGGCTGCCCGGGACTTGTCAGAGCCGCGAAGAAGGTCGCCAGGTCAGCCGATGGCAATACGATTGCCGTTGCCTGCGCCTGAATGCTGTACGCCGTCCCGACCATACATGGGCTGTCCACCAGCCTGCAAAAACCTGATCGACTGCGTGATAAATCCCAGATGGGTGTGAATCATTACGCCATTGCGGTGATTTCTCTCATGCGCCTGTGCAGCACGTTTGCAAAGGTCTTGCCAGATGGTTTGCATTTCCGGGTTACCTGCCACTGCAGCATCTGCACCGCGGCGATCTGCGGAAAATCCCAGAGCCTGCTGTTCCGCTTCCCGCTGGCAATCCAACATTGCAATCGCGTCGACCAGCTTCAGCTTTTGCTCGGCCAGTGTGCCCAAAGTGGAAAAAGCGCCGCTGGTCATTGCCTCCGCTTCCTGATCCAGTAACACTACAAACTGACCAACAGCCTCGCACTCGTTAGCCAAGCGGGCCATCAATGCACGACTCATATGTTCTTGCCGATCAGCAATTGGCGAACAACGACCACAAGCCCATCTGCAATCTTCGCCGTGTTCACCGTGTAGCGGGCGGCACTGATGCTTGCTTTGATCGCCGCAACGCGAGTCGCGTCAAAATCTCCTTTTGTGGAAGGGAACTGCGGCGATGTTGTGTCTGTCGGGGACGTATTTTCAGTCCCTGGCGTTTTTGACACTGGACGAGTGACGTTAAATCCATCTCCGCCCGGCGTTACATTTGGTGGGCTGGACGGATATATGGGGTACGCAAGGTTTGAATCGATTTTCATGATGCTTCCTCAAACAAATATTACTTTAGTAACGGCAGGGGCTGGCAAAACTTAAAGCAAATCTTCAAAAAGCCGGCGGTCAAATTTTTTGCACTTCAGTTGCCTTTTTCCACCAGGCCGTCTGCCCTTACCGTGCCGCTGACCAACTGCCCCCCCTCCAGCTTGACCTGCACCACGGCACCAATCGCAGCGCTGGTCATGGCCTTCCCTTCAGTACTGACTGTAAACCCCCTGCCCTGAGTGATCATTTTAATGACTTGCCCCTGCTGCACAACAACAGCGGCACGCAGTAGCTCCCGGCGCAAAGGCGCACCAGAAGCGATCTGATTGAGGGCGATCGCACCATTGATCTGTGCAGAATCTACAACCACGCTGGCGGGAAGTGACGTAAGGTCGCCCTCGCGTGCCTCAACATCGACGGCGGTGATGGCCTCTCCAGCCCTGATCAGCCGTGCAGCGGCGTAGTAGGAACCCAACACAGAAACATTGACAGTCACATAACGCGTCCACATTCGTCCTGCCGTGCACCGGACGCCCACCGAAAACCTGCCCCACGGTCGCACACCGCTAGGTAAGAAGGCTTCTATCGCATCGCATGGCGGCAAATCCCCCGATTTGGGCATCTCGATAGTGAGCACTGTCTTTCCGGGTAAGCCGGCAGTTTGCTGACGCAAATACACATCAATCACGGCCCGGGCGTGTTCTGAAAAAAGTTTTGGCTCTCTGCTTTCAGCCGTCCCTGCCGAGGCTGCAGGCATTGGCCCCAGCACGAGCCAGGTCAACATTGTTACGAGGCATAAGCACAAATTTCTAGGGATGGACATAGCGATGAATGGACGTTTCGCAAGCGGTGGTGATGAAGCAGGGATATTTTTATACGACTTATTTTATTGAGTTCCACCCCGGTGTAAGGGTTGAATTGCAGCGCCATATTGTGGCTATTCAGGTAATTGGATAACGCCGGTCAGTCCTCTAGAAAAGGTTTGAACAGAACTGCGAAAGGCCATCTGTTCAGGTGATTGCCGCACAAGCGCCTGCCTACAATTATTTTCATACATAACGCCAAAGCAATCCAACATGCTGTTAAACGATGGAGCCACAAATGCTAGACAAGCTTGATTCAGCCCTGCGCTTTCATCAGGAGGCACTCAATCTGCGTGTCCGCAGACAGGAGGTCCTGTCCGCCAATATTGCCCATGCGGATACCCCTGGCTTCAAGGCGCGCGACTTCGATTTCAGCACAACTTTAAGCCAGGCGGTTGAGCGGGGCAGGGGATCTTCATCCCTGTCGCTGTCCACGACATCCTCGCGGCATCTGCAACTTGACACGCAAGCCTCCGGCCAGGCAACTGCCCAGGCAGAAATGCTGTACCGAACGCCGGTCCAGTCGAGCATCGACGGCAACACGGTGGAGATGGATGTGGAGCGCGTTAACTTTGCCGAAAACGCCATGCGCTATGAGGCCAACTTGACGGTACTCAGCTCAAAAATCAAGTCGATATTGTCAGCTGTTCAGTAATGATGACCCGGAGCCAAATTGATGCCCGCATTTAATAATCAATCGTCCAGCATCTTCGGCATTGCAGGTTCAGCGATGACTGCCCAGTCGCAACGCATGAACGTCACCGCCAGCAATCTGGCAAATGCAGATAGCGTGGCAGGCCCTGATGGGCAACCCTACCGTGCCCGTCAGGTCGTATTTGAAATGGCCGCTTTGGGTGGTAAGGAGGCTGGCGGCGTAAGGGTGGCGCGGGTGATTGAAGACCAGTCGCCGCTGCGACTGGTGCACGACCCCAAAAATCCAATGGCTAACGCCGATGGATACGTCACATCGTCCAATGTCAATGTGGTCGAGGAGATGGTCAACATGATTTCGGCGTCCCGTTCTTACCAAGCCAACGTGGAAGTGCTCAATACCGCCAAAACGCTGATGTTGAAGACTTTGACGATTGGGCAGTAGGCCTTTTTACTTGCGTCAGTGACCACTAAACCAGATGCAGCGTCCTCAACCGTTATTTGCCGAAGTCGGCTTGACCTCAACTTGAACCTGAAGGAAGCCAACCATGGCCATTAATGCAACCACCGCGACTGGCGCCGCCAGCGTCGCAAGCGGCACTGCCGCTTCTGCCCCGGCCAGCAAAGACAGCGAGCAACGTTTTTTGAAGCTGCTTGTCACCCAATTGAACAACCAGGATCCGCTCAATCCTCTGGACAACGCGCAGCTGACGTCGCAGCTGGCGCAGATGAGTACCGTCAGCGGCATTGAGAAGCTGAACACCGCTTTTCAGTCCTTGATCGATCAAAGCGGATCCGGACAGGTATTGCAGTCTGCTGCCCTGATTGGCCGCGACGTGCTGGTCCCTGGAACTAGCCTGGTGTCGAAGCAAGGTACTGAAACGCCCTTCGCCGTGAACCTGCCTTTAGCCGCTGAGTCGGTGAAAGTCACGGTCACCAATGCTGCGGGCGACACCGTTCGTAGCTTTGACCTCGGAGGCCTGCCACCCGGGGTGAAGACACTGTCCTGGGATGGTCTGAACGACAAGGGCGTACAGACGCCAGCCGGCACCTATAACCTTCAGGTGACGGCATTGGCTGGTGGCGCGACTGTTGCGGCAAGCGCACTGGGCTACGCCACTGTTTCCAGCGTGTCGCAAGGCGCCAGCGGCGTAGAACTCAATCTCGGTGGCGGCCGAAAAGCCAGCTTGACGGACGTCAAGCTGATTCTCTGATAACCCCCGCAAGTCCAAGCTGCCATTTATCTATTGAAACAGGAAAGAACATACCATGGCTTTTTCGCAAGGCGTGAGCGGTCTGAGCGCCGCAGCAAGCAATCTCGATGTCATTGGCAACAACATCGCCAATTCGGCCACTGTGGGATTCAAATCCGGTAGTGTTCAATTTTCTGATCTCTACGCTGGATCCAAAATCGGTTTGGGAACCCGGGTGTCAGGTGTCATGCAAAATTTCTCGGCAGGTGCGATGCAAACCAGCACCCGGCCGCTTGATGTCGCTATCACCAATGGGGACGGTTTTTTTCGCGTAAGGGGACCTAGTGGTGAAGTCGGTTTTACGCGCAACGGGCAGTTCAATATGGACAAAGATGGGTACATCGTCAGTGCCGCAGGTATGCAGCTGACCGGCTATCAGGCGAGCAGCAATGGCTTGGTCGTTCCCGGTACGCCATCAGCACTACAGTTGCCGCCGTCTGCGATGGCGCCCAACCCAACCAGTGGTGTCAAGGCGCAGTTCAATCTCGATTCGCGCAGTGCACAGATACCTGCAACCCCGGCCTTTGATGCGAACAAGTCTGCTACCTACAACTATGCCAATTCAGTTACCGTTTTCGATTCACTTGGCAGCTCCCACGAACTCTCGACTTTTTTCGCTAAAACCGCCGCAAATACCTGGAGTGTTTACGCGACTGCCGACGGTTACCCGCTAACAGCTACTGGTGCGATGGCCGCTCCGCCCACAGCCGCTGGTCCTCCTGCGGTTGTTAACAGTGCGGCGCTGACTTCAGGTGCGTTGACTTTTAGCAGCAGTGGCGCATTCCTTGGGACCAGTCCCGTTTCATTTGCTGGTCTTGATTTTGCCAACGGTTCAAAACCCCTGAATTTTTCCGTAGACCTGAACGGAACGACCCAATTTGGCAGTGCCAATGATGTGAAAAAACTGAGCCAGGACGGCTTTACTGCGGGACAACTGGCCTCGTTTGCTATCGGTCAAGACGGCACCATCAGTGGGAAGTATTCCAATGAGCAGAGCAAGACGCTAGGACAGATTGTGCTGGCCTCTTTTGCCAATCCAAACGGGTTGCAGTACAAAGGCGACAACATCTATGCTGAGGCAACCGCGTCTGGCCAGCCTACAACGGCAAGTCCGGGGAGCGGCGCCAAGGTTGGCTCACTGACTTCAGGTGTCGTCGAGGCGTCCAACGTCGATCTGACCGCCGAGCTGGTCAACCTCATCATCGCTCAGCGGGCCTACCAGGCTAACGCGCAAACGATCAAAACGCAAGACCAGGTATCGCAAACCTTGATCAACCTGCGCTGATGCTGGATTCGAATCAAGCAGTCTGCGCGAGCTTGTAAAAACAGGAGTAAATGATGGACCGCATGATTTATGTCGGCATGGGGGGGGCTAAGCAGGCCATGGAGCAACAGGCTTCGGTGGCAAACAATATGGCCAACGCTTCCACGCCGGGCTTTCGCGCCCAAATTAACCAGTTTCGCGCCGTTCCAGTGGTCGGTGTCGAGACCGGTACCCGTGCCATGGCTGTGGCCGTGACTCCAGCGGCGGACATGCGAGCGGGTCCGATGATTCAAACCGGGCGCGCACTTGACGTCGCTGTCCGCGGAGACGGCTGGCTGGTCGTGCAGCTGCCAAATGGCGGCGAGGCCTATACCCGCGCTGGCAATCTCCAGTTGGGGCCTGGGGGAGAACTGACGACTATGGATTCACGACCAGTGCTTGGCGATGCTGGCCCACTGGTTGTGCCGCCGGGCTCGGCGGTCACGATCACGGCTGAAGGCCTGGTGACTACGCTACCACCCGATGGCGCAGTGGTGGGCGCCACTGAGGTTGGACGGCTGAAGCTGGTAAATCCTCGCGCATCTGATCTGGAGCGCGGCGACGATGGACTGTTTCGAACGAAGTCAGGCGCTGCCGCTCCACAGCCGGACCCGGACGTTCGGCTCGCCACTGGTTCGTTGGAAGGTAGCAATGTGAATTCAGTCGAGGTGATGGTCAACATGATTACCAATGCACGCCTGTTCGAGTTGCAGATGAAAACGGTGCAAACAGCCGAAAGTAACGACCAGCAGGCCAACAAGCTGTTGTCCACAAGCTAGGAATCGGGCCTGGTTCATTTGCTTTACCAGTAGCGGCATCTCCAGCTTTTTCGTTCAATTTTTCAATTGGCCACTGAGCCCAATTTCAGGAATTTTTATGATTCGTTCCCTTTCAATAGCTAAAACCGGACTTGATGCGCAACAGGCGCAACTCGATGTGGTTGCCAACAACCTCGCCAACGTCGGCACCACCGGTTTCAAGCGTAGCCGCGCCGTGTTCGAGGACCTGATGTACCAGAACCTTCGCCAGAGTGGAGGCCAGACATCTGACCAGACGCGCATGCCTTCTGGCCTTCAGGTGGGAACGGGCGTTCGTATTGTGGCGACTGAGCGTATCCACACCCAAGGCAATCCAACCAAAACAGAAAATCCGAAGGACGTCGCGATTAATGGAAGTGGCTTTTTTCAGGTTTTGATGCCAGACGGCTCAGCTGCTTACACTCGGGATGGCTCGTTTCAAACTGATTCTGCGGGGCAACTGGTAACGGCCAGTGGTTTCCCGTTACAGCCGGCCATTACTTTGCCGCAGAACACGACCAGCATGACGATTGGACGTGACGGCACTGTGTCGGTCGTTCAGGCCGGCAATACGGCAAGTGTGCAAATTGGGCAAATTCAGCTGACCATGTTTATGAACCCGGCGGGCTTGCAAAGCAACGGCGAAAATCTGTATGTTGGCACCGATGCTTCGGGCGCCGCCAATCAGACGGCGCCAGGCCAAAACGGCGTAGGACTTTTAAACCAGGGATTTGTCGAGGCATCGAACGTGAATGTTGTAGAAGAGCTGGTCAACATGATCCAGACGCAACGGGCATATGAAATCAACAGCAAGGCGGTTCAGACTTCCGACCAGATGCTGGCGCGATTGGCTCAACTGTGATGCGGGTGGCTGCGCTTTCGAGCGTAGCAGGCGTGGTCCTGCTGGCTGGCTGCGCGCAGGTCCCGCGCGAGCCATTTACCCACCAGCCGATGACCGCAAGTGTGCAAACGCCGGCGCCGCCGCCGGCACCAGTCAATGGTGCGATTTACCAGGCCGGCTATGGCGCACAGGCGCTACTTGAAGACCGGAGACCGCGCAACATAGGCGACACTTTGACGATTCTGGTTAGTGAAAACGTCAATGCCAGTAAGGCTTCTGCCGCCAATGCAAGTCGCAGCGGTAGCGCTAGTTCCGCACTGTCATTGATTCCCAAACTGATCGGTGGCCTTATCTCCAGCGACCAGAATGCAAATGGAAGTGGCAACAACACGCTCACGGCCAAAGGCGGTGCCAATGCGACCAACACCTTCAATGGTGTCATCACGGTAAGTGTGATCCAGCTGCTGGCGAACGGCAACTTGCTGGTCAGCGGTGAAAAGCAGATGCTCATCAATCAGGGCACCGAGTTCATCCGGCTTTCGGGCGTGATCAATCCGCGCATGGTGAGTGCCAACAACACCATTGCCTCCAATCAAGTGGCTGACGCACGGATCGAGTACAGCGCCAAGGGCTATATCGACGAAGCGCAGACCATGGGGTGGATGCAGCGTTTCTTTCTTAATGTTCTCCCCTTCTAACCATGCCGTCCACCACATCACCGCAAACAATCTGCCAGAAAAAGCAGCAACTTGAAACGCCCAATGGTTGGAAACACCTCCTGTTGTGTGCAGCGCTGTTTGCGTTGCCCGTGCAAGCGGAGCGCATCAAGGACCTGGCCAGCATTCAGGGTGTACGTGATAACCCCTTAATTGGGTACGGACTGATGGTGGGCCTCGACGGTACGGGCGACCAGACGATGCAGACGCCGTTCACCACGCAAAGCCTGAATAATATGCTGGGGCAGCTCGGCGTCACCCTACCGCCGGGCACGAGCATGCAGCTGAAGAACGTCGCTGCGGTCATGGTGACTGCGGTCTTGCCTGCATTTGTCCGGCCCGGGCAGACTATCGACATCACTGTCTCGTCGTTGGGAAACGCGAAAAGTTTGCGCGGCGGCACTTTGCTCATGACGCCATTGAAGGGCGCCGACGGTCAGGTCTACGCGCTAGCCCAGGGCAACATGGTCCTTGGCGGAGTGGGCGCTTCGGCAGGCGGCAGTTCTGTCAAGATTAACCAGCTTAGCGCCGGCCGGATTCCTGCTGGTGCCATAGTCGAGCGCGCGGTCAACTCGTCGCTTGGTGACGGCAGTTCGCCTTTTTTGCTGGAACTTAATACCAGCGACTTTGGCACAGCGCAATTGGCGGTGGATGCCATTAACCGCAATTTAGGCCCTGGTACCGCCGTCGCCATTGACGCACGTGTGATACAAATATCCCCGCCGTTGAAGCCGGACGAGCGCGTCAGTTTCCTGGCACGAATCCAGAATATTGACGTTGTACCCGTACAGGGCGTAGCCCGGGTAGTCATTAACGCGCGCACTGGTTCCGTGGTGATGAACCAGTCCGTCCGGTTGAACGACTGCGCCGTGGCGCATGGCAGCTTGTCCGTCGTGATCAACACGGAGCCAGTCGTCAGTCAGCCCGCACCGCTTTCGGGTGGAGTTACTGTGGCTACCCAGAAATCGCAGATTGAAGTGAGTCAGGCCGGGGGGGCCTTGCAGGTAATACGCGGCGGCGCCTCTCTGGCGGACGTGATTAAAGGGCTGAATGCGTTGGGCGCGAATCCCCAGGACCTGGTTTCTATTTTGCAAGCCTTGAAGGCTGTGGGCGCCTTGCGTGCCGAACTTGAAATTATCTAGGTCCAATTATGAGCAACGCGCTATCTTCCAATTTTGCAAATGTCGGTGCGCCCGGCGGCGGCGTGCTTGATCAGCGACTTTCTCTGGACGTGCAGGGCGTCGATGCGCTGCGGCGAACGGTGCGAACAGCGCCGCAAGAAGGTGCCAAGCAGGCAGCCAAGCAGTTTGAAGTGATGTTCATGCAAATGATGCTCAAAAGCATGCGCGAGGCCACGCCCTCGGACGGCTTGTTGGGCGGCCAGCAGGAAAAGACATACACCTCCATGCTCGACCAACAATTGGCACAAAATTTATCGGGGCGAGGCCTCGGACTGGCCGAAGCCATGTTGACGCAGCTGAACCGTGCAATATCCCCCGAGGGTATGCAGCCTATGCCTGCCGCCTTGACTGGACCAGCAGGGCAAATAAGTCCAGCGGGTGCATTTTCTGCACCCGCTGAAAGAAACAGTTCTTCCATTCAAAACGGATACGCCGTTCCGCCCGTACGCAGCAGAGCTGCAGACCTTTCTCTGTATGAAGCTGCAGGGTCGGGTACCGCGAGCGCTAAAGGCGGAGGCTCACCACCGGTAGATGTTGAGGACTTCGTATCGAAAATTTCCGTTGCTGCGCAGCGTGCAAGCCGGGAGAGCGGCATCCCAGCGCAACTCATCATGGCGCAGGCAGCGCTCGAGTCTGGTTGGGGAAGACGCCAGATTCGTGCCGAAGACGGCAGCACCAGTTACAACCTGTTTGGCATCAAGGCTGGCAAGAATTGGAAAGGCTCAGTCGTGAGTGCAACTACAACTGAGTACGTCGACGGAATTGCACAAAAGACAAAAGCGAACTTTCGTGCCTATGGGTCTTATGAAGAGGCGTTTTCCGACTATGCCCGTTTTATTGTCAGCAACCCCCGTTACGCCAACGTCGTGGCATCCAGCGACGCCGTTGAAGCCGCGCACGGTTTGCAGCGAGCCGGTTACGCCACAGATCCGCAATACGGTGGAAAGCTGGTTCAAATCATGAAGAAAATGACCTGACAGACGGGTCAAATTCTCAGCAAATCAGCAGCCTGTTGAGTCGAATACAGCGTTGATAGTCATAACGTACAAGAGCCCCGAGGATATGGCGCGTTCGCGGGTCTCGCGAACTTTCCCCCGAATATCAAAGGCGTGGTTTATTTGTGCGGCAATACCGTACCCATTGCGGATATGCGCATCAAGTTCAACCTGAGTCTGTGAACTTGGACTTACCCCGTTTCCGCGGACGGTTTAAAGGTTCTTGACCTCGTGGGTATTTTCAATCAAATTGACTTGGCGGTCGCAGTCAATTGACAGCTCGGGTTGTGCGGGCAC
>JANXTM010000187.1 GCA_025352405.1 Polaromonas sp. | reverse complement strand
CAGTTTAGCGGTCCGTGCAGGTCAGCTAAATACCGGCCTGAAAAAGCTGCGCTCATAGCTGACGATGCATTGCGTATCTGCCGCATATTTGAAGGCCGCCTTGCAATCTGCATCCTCAAATGAGCGTTGCCGATAAATCTCGTAGGCTGCTAGGCTGTCAAACGTGAACAGTGCCAGCGCAATGTTGTTGGCACCTTCACTGGGTAAAAAGTAACCATGGTGTTGGCCGCCGAATTTTTCAACCAGCGGAACCCAGAGTTTTCCGTAGTGTTCAAACTCGGCCAGTTTGGCAGTATTCAAAACGTAACGCAGGTAGATGGTCACCATGCTCATGCAGCCTTCGCAGGTGCAATGCGGTAAGGCTCTTCAAAATCACGAAAGTCGTTTTCGAGCAGCGCGTCGTCTATCCACGCCTTCACGCCGGGCAGCAGGCAGAGGCGTTCAATGTAGGCTGTAATCTCGGCGGGTACCGGCAGAGCATAGCTTTTCAGGCGCATGCACACCGGTGCAAAAAACGCATCCACAATACCGAACTTACCCATGAGCATCGGGCCTTTGTGTTGCGCAAGCAGTTCACGCCACATGGCGACGATGCGCGCAACATCCGCGCGAACAGCCGGTTTGTCACGCCAGATCAACTGGCCAGTGGCGGCCAGATCGGCTTCGATGTTCATGGGGCAGGCCGCGCGCAGCGCGCCGAAGCCGCTGTGCATCTCGGCGCACAGGCTGCGCGCTCTGGCTCTGGCCTGCATATCCTGCGGCCAGAGCGTTTTAGTCGGAAATTTCTCGGCCAGGTACTCAGCAATTGCCAGCGTGTCCCAAACTACAAAGCCATCGTCAACAAGGGCGGGTACCTTGCCAACCGGCGTCACGTCACCGATGGTCTTTTTGAAGCTGGAGCTGCTGTCAAAGGAGTCAAAGCGAACCTTGACCTCTTCAAAGGCGATGTCCGCCTGCCGCAGCAGAACCCATGGCCGCATGGACCATGAGGAATAGTTTTTATTGCCAATATAGAGCTTAAGCATGCAGGGGTTTCCTTAGAGATATTGCAGATGCGAAGACGTTTACATGCTAGCGCGCAAGAGGAAAGAAATTGATGCAAAAAACCATTGGAATTAATGTTCTATTCGCACAGGGCTTCTCGTAGTGGCTCAAGACTTGGGCTGCTTTGCAGGTCGCTTCCAGTTTGGCAGACTGACCTGCCGGCCACGCGCAACGCTAAGCGCGCCCTGCGGCGTACTTTTGGTGATGGTCGAACCACCACCGACAGTGCCGCCCGCGCCAATCGTCACGGGTGCCACCAGCACGCAGTTGCTGCCAATGTGCACGTCCGCCTCAATCACGGTGCGGTGCTTGTTGGCACCGTCGTAGTTGGCGGTGATGCTGCCGGCGCCGTAGTTGACGCGCTCGCCCACGGTGGCATCGCCCAGATACGCCAGGTGGTTGGCCTTGGCACCTTTGGCAAGTGTGGAGTTTTTGACTTCGACAAAGTTGCCGATATGCACTTCAGCGCCCAGTTGTGCGCCGGGACGAAGGCGTGCAAACGGGCCAACCAGCGCACCTTCACCCACCTGCACGCCGAGCTTTTCGCCGTCAATGTGGGTGAAGGGGTGAATCATGGCGCCAGCTGCAATGGTGCAATTGGCGATCACGCAGTTGGCGCTGATGCGTACGCCATCGCCCAAAGTAACAGTACCTTCAAATACGCAGTTCACGTCGATCTCGACATCGCGCCCACAGCTCAGTGTGCCGCGCACATCAAACCGCGCCGGGTCGGCCAGGCGCACGCCTTGCTCCATAAAGGCGGTGGCCAGCCGGCCCTGGTAGACGCGCTCCAGTTCGGCCAGTTGCACCGGGCTGTTGACGCCTGCGACCTGTGCGGCATCAAGAATCTGGTGCGCCACCACGGCCACACCATCGGCCACCGCAAATTTCACGATGTCGGTCAGGTAGTACTCGCTTTGTGCATTTTTGTTGTCAAGTCGGGCCAACCAACTGCGCAGCAGGCGCGTGGGCACGGCCATGATGCCGCTGTAGATCTCGGTGATCTGGCGCTGCGCTGGCGTGGCGTCCTTGTGCTCGACGATGGCGCGCACCTGGGCTGAGGCTTCGCTGCCGCTGCGCAAAGGATCGGAAACGTGCGCTTGCGCGCGCACGATGCGGCCGTAGCCTGCGGGGTCGAGCATGCTCAAGGTCAGCAGTGCCAGCCGCTGGCCGTCGCACTGGTCCAGCAGGGACGTCAGGGTAGCAGCCTGGGTCAAGGGCACGTCGCCTGACAGCACCAGCGTCACGCCGTCGTCGAGAAGCAGGGGCACAGCCTGTTGCACGGCGTGGCCGGTTCCCAGCTGCGGGTCCTGGCGCGCAAAATTTAAGTCAAAATAGCCGCTACGGCTTGCCATGGCTGCGCAGGCTGCTTCAACTTCGATAGCGCCGTGGCCCGTGACAACGACCGCTTGCCGCGCCGATAACTGTGCAGCGCAGTCCAGCACATGGCCCAGCAAAGCGCGGCCGCCCAATCGGTGTAACACTTTGGGCAACGTGCTTTTCATCCGCGTGCCCTTGCCTGCGGCCATGATGACGACATCAATCTGGATTGCCATGCTGTTTCCTGTGAATTTTTCGAGGTTGGGTTCGGGTCTAAAAACCCGGCTTGCAGGGCAGATTCTGCCAGCCATCTGCTGTCGGTTCGGGATTATCTCTGTGCTGGCGCTGGCCGCTCTGGTGTCAGCTTGCAGCGCCGTGAAAATTGGCTACAGCCAGGCACCGTCGCTCGCCTATTGGTACCTCGACGGGTATGCAGACTTCACGGACGCCCAAAGCCTGCAGGTCAAGGCTGACCTGAACCGCTTGCAAGGCTGGCACCGTCAGACCCAGCTTCCCGCATATGCCGATCTGCTGTACAAGCTGCAGCCCCTCATGCAGGTAAACATCACCCCCGCCCAGGCCTGTACGGTGGTGCTGGACGTGCGCCGCAAGTTGCAGGTGGTGTCCAGCCGGGCCGAGCCCGCCGTGGCGGCACTGGCCATCAGCCTTCAAGCGGAACAGCTGCAGCACATGCAACGCAAGTTTTCCCGCGGCAATGCTGACTACCGCAAAGACTTTATAGACGCGACGCCAGACGCCGTACGCACCAGGCGCTACGAGCAGGCCGTCAGCCGCGCTGACATGCTGTACGGCCCATTGGACAATCAGCAGCTCAAGCGCATTGGCCAGTTGATAGACCAGACGGGTTTCAATGCCGCGCTGGCCTACGCCGAGAGGGTGCGCCGCCAGCAAGACGCGCTGCAAACCCTGCGCGCATTGACGCCGGGCAATCTGGCCGCAGCCCGGACAGATGTGCGGGCACTGTTGGAGCGAACGCTGGACTCGCCTGACGCAGCCTACCGCGACTACCTTGAAAAGATCACCCAGGAAGGCTGCCGGGCCATGGCTGAACTGCACAACAGCACCACTGCATCGCAGCGCAGAAAAGCGCTGGGTGTACTCAAAGGCTATGAGCAGGACTTCCGCGCGCTGGCGAACCAAATCGACGGCTAACACCGGTTGACGCGACAGCAAAGGCACTTTTTTGGGCGACCTGTCGGCATGGTTGGCAATGCGTTTGAGTGCGTTGATATTGAGCAAGGGCAGCCGCCCGTTTCTCATCCCGTGCAGGCCCTCGCGGTGTTGCTTGCGCACTGTTTTTCTGGTGTGCAGCGGTGGGCTGCCCAGCGCGTCGGCGGTGTGCCGCGGGGCGTCGTGTTACCAGAAACTGTGCCACCAGAAGTTGGGGCGCTCCAGCCATCGGTCTGAATGTAAAAGTGCCGCGTCGCCTAACATGGCCACGTGACACCAGCCCACTCAATTGACCAGCCGTGATGAAAACAGCCTCAAAAACGTATGAAATTCTTTACGTGAGCACCATGGCGGCTGACGCGCCGCTTGCTATTGTGGGGGCCGTGGCCGCGCATGCGCGCATTGCCAATGCGGCTTGCGACATCACAGGGGTACTGATTTTTGATGGCGTACGCTTTTGCCAGCAAATTGAAGGCAGACAAAAGGACGTGCTGGCACTGATGGAGCGTATCTACCAGGACGCGCGTCATTTCAACATTGAAATGTTTCACCACGGCCCGCTGCCCGGGCGCCGGTTCAACCATTTCTCAATGGCTTTCTCGAACATAGAAGAAATCGGTGTGCTGGAGCGGCTGGAGCAACTCAACGGGCAACAGGGGGTTGACGTGTTCATGGCCTTGATCGCCACCCTGAACCTGCAAGCCTGAAGCCTGAAGCCTGAAGCCTGAAGCCTGAAGCCTGAAGCCTGAAGCCTGAAGCCTGAAGCCCGTTCCGGGCACCCCACTTCAGGCTTGAAGCGCGTCCCACATGGCCTTGTCCCGCTCGGCGGTCCAGATGCGCGGGTTTTTGATGCCGCTGGCTTCGTCAAACGCGCGGCTCACGTCAAATGGCAGGCAGTGCTCGTAAATAAAGACATGGCCGAAAATGGGGTCCATGGCCTTGCGCGTGTGGGCCATGGCGGCCTTCAGGTCCATGCCAACATGCGCCGCTTCCTTGCCCGCCTGAAACAGCGTTTCGACCCAGCGCTTGGTGTAATCAAGCGCTTTATGGACATTGGCAGCGCCTTTCATGGCTTCGCCCCGGCCGGGCACGATGGCTTCGGCGTTCAGGGCGCGCAGGGCTTCCAGCGTGGCGGGCCATTCCGCGAGCTGTGCATCGCCGGTGTACACGCCTGCTTCGTACTCGACCAGGTCGCCTGAAAACAGTACTTTTTCTTCTTCAACCCAGGCAATCGTGTCGCCGCGTGTATGACCAGGCCCCGGGTGCCAGATCTGCACCTTGACGCCCCCCAGATCCAGCAGCAGCTTGCCGGGGACTTCGCCCCTGACGCGGCCATCCGCGTCAGTTACCAGGCTTGCGGGGTTGCCGCCGCCAATCACCATCGTGGGCCAGGTCAGGCCAGGCACGCTGTCTGCGTTGCGAAACAGCCTTGGAAAGCGCTCCATCTCGCTTTGCATGTCCTGCGCACCGCGCTCCACGATCAGCTCATAGGTGCCCTGGCTGGCGATGATTTCGGTGGCACCCTCTGCAATGTAGGCGCTGGCGCCCAGCACCCTGACGGCGTGGTAGTGGGTCAGCAGAACATATTTGATGGGATTGTCGCTGACGGCGCGAATTCGGGCAATCAGGTCTTGCGCCATGGCCGGGGTCGCGGTGGCGTCGCTGACCATGATGAACTTGTCGCCGATGATCACGCCGGAGTTGGGGTCGCCCTCGGCGGTGTAGGCCCAGCAGTGGGCACTGAGCTGCTCAAAGGTAATGGTTTTGTCGGTGAGATCGGACTGACTGGCGAATGCCTTGGACATGGAGGATTCCTGTGAAATGCTTGGCGAAAAGACTAAATTTTACCTATTCGTAATTGATTACGCATTGTTGAATTTAAAAGCAATCAACCAGGCCACAGCCTTTTGCGCCAGTTCATCGAGTGGCGCATCGGCTGCCAGGCTCAAGACGCCGTATTCACCCGCAGGGTCCTGCAGAGCCTCAAACTGGCTTGCCACCAGACTGGGTGGGTAAAAGTGACTGGGCCTGCTGCCCACACGCCGCAGGGACTCGGCCTGCGTAATGGCCAGATGCACAAAACGCAGCCGGGGTGCAGCGGCGCGCAAGGTGCTTCTGTAGGTGGTTTTCAGGGCCGAGCAGGTCAGCACCGCGCCGTCGGGGTGACGCGTCAATTCGGTGCCCAGGGTGCGCAGCCATTGGGCGCGGTCATCGTCTGTCAGGGCGTTGCCTTGCTGCATTTTGGCGATGTTGCTGGCCGGGTGAAAGTCATCGCCCTCGATCAGAGGCAGAGCCAGTTGCAGCGCTATCCGCTGGGCGACAGCGGACTTTCCGCAACCTGAAACGCCCATCACCACCACCTGAATGCCTGGCCCCCTGCCATGCAAGGCGGCCGCAGAAGCTGCTGGGGCGGGGGTTGCGCAAGGAGTAGGCATGGCCGAATTATGACCATGCGCGCCGGACTCGCGATTGCAGCCGCTTTTGGGTGTGTTGAGTTAGCGTGCGCTGCAGCGGGCTGCTCGCGTTGCACCATGCTTTTTTGTGATGCCAAAAGACCCGTCTGGGCACAAAGTACCGGGGCGTGCTGCTACAAAAGGCATAGCAACCCGATTAAGCAGCATGACAGAGGCAGCCGCTGCGCCATGGACGAGCCTCTGCACCAGCCGACCGGAAGCGCCCGCCACCAGGCCCAGTGCGTGACGTAAATCACGCAGTGGCTGGAGCACACCCAAACCGACAGCCTGGTGCACAGGCTGGGCATCTTGCAATGCGCTGGCTGCCACACCGGGGGTTTCCCAGCTGAAGTGCGCCGTTGCGGTGCGGCTGCTGGCCGATGATTCGAAGGATTCCATCACCAGTTCCTGGCCGGGCAGCAGGGTCAGGCTTTGACCCCGGCTTAAAAAGTGGTCACCAGCCAGCACCCGGCTGTAGGGGCCGTCGTCGCTCAGGGTGGCCCACACACGGCCATGCGCAATACGCAACACACTGAGCTGCGTGGCACGCAATGTGACAGCCTTGCCGGCGTCCAGTTTGCGGTAGCTTGAGGCCGGGTCGGTATCGGCCGTATGTTGTGCGGGCAGGGTGGTGGCAATGGCCGTGCGGTGCGTAGTGAGGTGGTGGTCCATGGTGTTCTCCAAAAAAAGACCGAAATTCGTGGAAAGAGATGCAATGATCCGTCAGGGGGGCTTTCCGGTCCAATGAATTCGCGGTACGCTATTCATTCTATAAACGCATTAATCAATCAACTGACTCATCCACTTCTGTCATGCTGCATTCACAAACCCATCTGCGTTCAAGGCCGATTTCGGCCGGTCAACTGCGTGCTTTTGAAGCGGTGGCGCGCCACCTGAACTTCCGGGCGGCATCGGAGGAACTGGCCCTCACGCAGTCGGCTGTAAGCCGCCAGATCCAGGGCCTGGAAGAGGATGTCGGCGTTTCGCTGTTTCATCGCCACACGCGTGCGGTGGAACTCACCACGGCCGGTGCCATACTTTTGCGCGCCGTCACGCCATCGCTGGAGCGCATCGACGGCGCGGTGCGGCAGATTCGCCAGAGCGCCGGTCGCAAAAGCGTGGCACTCACCACCTTTGCGTCACTTGCCTCGATGTGGCTGATTCCCCGGCTGGAGGGATTTCAGCGGGACCACCCGGACATCGACATCCGCATTGATGCGTCAGACGTTGCCGTTGACCTCGATATTTCAGACATCGACCTGGCCCTGCGCTATGCCCCCGCCAGCCATGTGCCACCGCACGCGATTCGCCTGTTTGGCGAACAAATCACTGCTGTCGTCAGCCCGTGGTTACTCAAAAGCGGGCCGCGTCTTAAAAAGCCCGATGACCTGGCGCATTTCACCCTGATTGAAGCCGGGGATGCCCACCACACGCACCTGGAGTGGTTGACCTGGCGGCGCTGGCTGGACCTGCATGCGGCGCCCAAACTGGAGGCCAAACGCTGGCTCTACTTCAACTACGCCTACCAGATGGTGCAGGCCGCGCTCACGGGCCAGGGCGTGGTGCTGGCGCGCCTGCCGCTGATTGCCGAAAGCCTGGCCCAGGGCGATCTGGTCGAACCACTGCCCAAGCTGCGGCTTGACTCCCCTATGGCGTACTGGCTGGTGGTCAGCCCGCGCAATGTGGCGCGACCTGAAGTGGTGGCCTTTTGCAAGTGGCTCGAGGCGCAGGCGGCACTGACCCGGCACGCGGTGGGTGATGTGCCTGACCCGGATACGCTGGACGGACTGGATTGATCACCCACGCAACGGCGTCAGTCAAACTTTAAAAACCCAGGCCGGGCAATACGCGAGTGCCCTCTACCTTTACGGAGTTCAACAGCGCCGGGTCAAGCTTAAGTGCCGACAAAATAGTCGGCGCAACCTGCGTCGTGACAACCTCACTGGTGATGGTTTTGGCTGAAATGGAAGGCAGTGAAACCAGCAGCGCCACATGGGTGTCGTCGGGTGAATTGCCGCCATGCTCCGCGTCTTTCTTTTTGCTGCCGGAATAGATCACGCCTGGATTGGGCTGCACGACGATGTCGGGCGTGCGACCGAGCGCCGGGTTACCGAAGCGGCTCACGAGCGCTGCGCCCGAAAGAATCAGCGCCTGCGGTCCATCGGCACAAATGCCCGGTGGCTTGCAGCCCAGATTGGCGTTCAAGGTGGTCAGTGCGGCGGCGAGTTGATTTTGGTTTTTAAGCCAGATCAGCCCTATGGTGTCGGTTTCGATGGCACCCGTCCCGGCCAGCCCCGTGCCGTCATTGAGCTTTCCGCTGGTGGTCGCATGTTGACCCCATTTGCCTTTGGCATCGACGTAGCCATTGGCCTCCATTAGCGCCGTGAGGGTGTCACCAACTTTTACCAGCTTGCTGAAGTCGCCCGGCGACTGTCCGTGCTTGGCTGTAATGATGATCAAGGTCGAGTTCAGCAGGTTTTTTGCCCTGAGTTCAGCGACTATTTTGGCGACCGATGCATCGACGTAGGCGATCGCCTCGGTTACCTGCGGGCCTGGCGTGAAGTGGGCGCCTGTGTAGCCACCGCCGTTAGCGTTAAGCGCTTTTTGGGCAACACTGAGTGTTTGAAAATTGGTGCCAAAAACAGTTGGTACCGCCGCCGCCTGCAGGCCCGTTGAGTCCTTGCCATTGATCTGGTGGAGAACGGTCTGGACGTGCAAGTTATCGAACACCTGGGTGTGCGTGTGGCGGTCGGCGTAGCTGGTGCCGGTCACTGCGTCAATCGAATCAATCTCGGTGCGGGACAGGTCATCCACGCCCTTGCCTGAAGGGCCATTGACCCAGTCGTATGCCCATGCGTGCTTGTCGGCCCAAGCAGTTCTAGCACCAGAAATCCGCTCCTTGATGACTTCAAAAATGGT
Organism: Polaromonas sp.; assembly: GCA_025352405.1. Taxonomy (GTDB): domain Bacteria; phylum Pseudomonadota; class Gammaproteobacteria; order Burkholderiales; family Burkholderiaceae_C; genus Polaromonas. Next base: position 57,265 of record JANXTM010000187.1, on the reverse strand, counting down.
GTTGGTCTGCAGGTAGTTGTGGGGGTAGACAGCAATGCAACTGCCATTGATCCTGGCGTGCGGTATTGACTGCGGATTGAATTTGCCTCCGCCATCGAGATGGGTGAGTGCGCCACCGTTGATCCCGTCAAAGCCGGTGGTGCCGTCCAAAACGATATTCCATCCCTGCGGACCGCTGCAGGTGTTGTCGGCAGGCGAATAAAGCGTACGGTCATACGTCACGTCGTAAAAAAGGCCGGTACTTTTGGCGGAGCCACCTGTCAGCAGCGCAGCAAGACCTGGGAATGAGTCGGACAAGCCCGGCGTCAGTGCGTTGCTGTAGGTGACACCGGTTTGCGCCAGGCTGCTGATGGCGGGGCAGGTCTTGGCTGCCATGCAGTTTGCAAGGTCCTGCTGGTGCAGGCCGTCCACGCTGAGCAGCAGCACGCGAGACGCGGCCGCTGGCGCAATGGCAGGAGCAGGCAGTGCACATCCGGTCAGGGCCGCAGCGATGGCAAGCGCCAATGGGAGAAAGTCAAATTTCATTTGTGTCCTTGGATTTTCAGGTAAAGCCGTAAACCATAGCCCGTGTATGTGACAGGCGCGTGAAAACTTAATCCTCAAATAGTTCCTGTGACATGCCACAAAATTGTCATTAAAAGTAATTACGCTACAACCTTGCCAAATGTTTCATGGCCTTTTTGGGATGAAAGATAAGGCAACCGTTTTCTTAACCAAAAAAACTTGCACCATGAAAAACTCGCGCGCCCTCCAGCCTAAAACCCTTGCACGTCTGGTGTCGTTGGCCATGCTGTCTATTTCCGCCGGCCCTATTGCACTGGCTCAGACCGGCAATGCCGCAGTTGATCTAGGCACCATAGGCGCCAGCACTGCAGCAGGCGCCTACCGACCCGACGAGGCCGCCAAGGGCACGGCATCCGCCATAGCCCCTACGCAGGCCAGCTTGCAGGCCACGCAGCCGCAGTCCATCATCACGCGGGAATTTATTGATCTGTCCGTTGCACCGACCGCCGAATACAGCCGCATCGTGAACATCGCTCCGAGCTTGTCTGGCGACTCGGCCAACGGCCCTGGCTTGAGCGAAACCAAGACCACGCTGCGCGGCTTCAAGGACGACCAGTACAATATCACCTTCGACGGCATACCTTGGGGCGATACCAATAATCCGTCGCATCACTCAACTTCGTTTTTCCCCGCCTCTGTCATTGGTGGCGCGGTGGTCGAGCGCGGCCCGGGCAAGGCGAGCGATATCGGTTATGCCACGTTTGGCGGCTCGATTAATCTGTTTTCCAAAAAACCGTCGCAAGAACAAACCACCAGCGTATTCACATCACTGGGCACCTGGAATACCCGTTTGTACGGGGTTTCTTATGAGAGCGGTCGCTTGCCCAACTTTGGTGACGCCACGCTGCAACTCAACTATCAGCGTGAAACGTCTGACGGCTACCTCAGCTACAGCCCGATCAAAAGCAACAATTACACGCTCAAGTTTGAGCGACCGGTGGGCGACGCTTCGCTGCTGACTGTTTTTACGTCTGTGAACAAAACCACCTACGCCCAGCCCGACAGCAACAAAGGCGCAACGCTGACGCAGATCGCCGCGTTTGGTAAAAACTTTCAGCTCAACAATGACCCAAAGAGCATGAATTACCAGGGCTACAACGGCACGGTGAAAGACACGGACTTCAGTTACATCCGCCTGCGCAGTGACTTGGGTGCCGGCTGGAACATTGACAACCAGTTGTACACCTACGCCTACAACAACCAGACCGTCTCCTCAACCGACCCTACCTGGACCGGCACCTTGCCCACCGGGCCCGACCCGCGTCGCACTGCACCAGCGGGAACATGGGTTCTGAAGGGGGCTACGCTGGCACCGCTCAATGGCAATATTCCAGGCATTGAAAAGCAGAATAAATACCGCGTTTACGGCAATATCTTCAAGGCAACAAAACAGCTTGACGCGGGCCTGGCCCGGGCAGGCGTCTGGTACGAAACCTCATCATCAGACCGCCACCAATACGACTTGGACCTGACAACCCGCGCCTACAACCGTGTTGAAGGAACAGCGGCCAACAGCAGCTTTCTGAGTGGCGGAAACCGGCCAATAGACAGCGTGTTGTTTGACCAGCAATCGAAAGTCAAAACCGTGCAACCGTTTGCCGAGTTTGAATGGACGCCTTTTGTAGGCACCACGATCACCCCTGGCCTGAAGTACGTCAGCATCACGCGTTCGGTGGATGCGCTGGTTCAACAAGCCACTCGCCAGCTCAACGCCAGGGCATCGGTTGACTACAAGGCGACCTTGCCCTTTTTGACGGTGAACCAGCAGATCAATTCCGAGTTGGCTGTTTACGCGCAGTACGCCAAGGGCTTTCAGATACCCGACCTGAACACTTTCTACATCGCCAACCCGACCCAAAACAGCTCGGTACCGCAAAAATCGACTAACTACCAGGCAGGTATTGTCGGCAAGAGCGACCGCATGACATGGGATGCAGATATTTACCGCATCAACTTCACCAACAAGCTGGTGTCCAATGGCTTGCCGGGTGCGGCAGCAGCATTCATCAATATCGGTGGCGCGACTTACCAGGGCGTTGAGGCGCAAGCCGCTTACGTGATTGGCGGTGGGTTTTCGGCCTATGTCAATGGTTCACTCAACAGCGCCAAAGCCACCGACACCGGGCAACAAATTGCCAGCGCACCTGAGATGACGGCTGCATTGGGCGGCTTGTTCAGCGAAGGGCCCTGGGCCGCATCATTGATCTACAAGCGCACAGGTGCTGTCCGCCAGAAAGACTATGACGCCACCAAAGCACCCATCAATGGTCAGGCTTTTTATGACTATTACAAAACCCCTGCGTACGGCAACCTTGATCTGGGCGTGGCGTATACGTTTAAAAATGTCAGCTCATTTTCAAAGTCACTCAAACTACAGTTGAACGTCTTCAATCTGGCCAACAGCCTGAAGGTCACGGCCATTAGCACAGGCGCGTCCTTGCCACTGGATACCTATATTTATCAGGCGCCCCGCAGCTTGCAGGTATCCCTCAAGGCGGATTTTTGATCATGAGCATTTCCAAGTTGATTGAGTTGGCCAACGCATCGGGCGGTACGCTTTACCTGATGTGTCTGCTGATGCTCGTGGCGTTGACCGTGATCATTGAACGTACCGTGTACTTGTCAAAAATGCAGCAGGGCGGCGAAGAACTGATGGGCCTGCTGCAGGCCAACACAGCATTGCGAAGCCAGGCCATGTCGGCCAGCATGGGAAAATACAGCAAGCTGCCGCATATTCAATTGCTTAATGCCGCGCTGATTGAGCCGGGCGACTCAGCCCGCGAGGTTTGCGCGGGGCATCTGGAAGAGGCCGTCATGCGTGAGGTTCCTGGCCTTGACCGGTCACTGTGGGTACTCGACACGGTAATTACGCTGGCACCGCTGTTAGGTTTATTCGGCACTATTGTGGGTATGTTTACTGCGTTTTCGGTGTTGGGTGATGTACAAAATGGAGCCGGTCAAGTGACCGGCGGAATAGCCGAGGCGCTGATAGCCACCGCGTCGGGCTTGTTGATTGCCATGATTGGATTGGTATTTTTCAACGGTTTGAGCACCAAGGTGCGTTTGATCGTGCATCAAATGGAAACCATGAAAGTCATGCTGCTCAACCGCCGGTCTGCCGCCGTTCCGATGGCTGCGATGCCGTTGCAGCGCGCGACGAGTCTGGTGACCAGCGCATTGGCGGCTTGAGCATGCGTTATTTTGAAGTGCGCAAGGCCCGCATAGAGATCATCCCCATGATCGACATCATGCTCTTTCTGCTGGTTTTCTTTGCCATGCTGACGCTGCGCATGATCCCCACCACGGGCCATGTGTCCAAGCTGCCCGTCAGCTCGACTGCACAAATTATTCCGTCGCCAAAGTTGTTGCTTGAAATTAGATCTGGCGGTGAGCTGTTTGTCGAAGGGAAGGTAACTGGTACCGATCAAATCACGGCACTCGTGCGTTCTAGCGACCCGGCCCGGCTGGCTGTCACCATAGCCGGCGGTGATGATGCTTCGTTGCAGCAAGTCATGACCGCGATAGATGCCGTGCGCCAGGGCGGCGCGACGCAAATTGGGTTGGCTGCGCGTCAAGCTGTGCGGTGAGAAGCGCTTCGGAAGCCTTGCCTGCACCCAGGCTCAGGGTGCACAGCTCGCGTCTCTGGCAAGCCTTTGGTCTGGCACTTTTAATAGAACTGGTGGCGTTGCTCTGTGCCCTGATATGGATGACCAAAGCCACCGCCCCAGTTGTCCAGCCCGTGGTGCCAATCAGCATTGATTTGCTGAAACCCGACGCACCGCCAGAACCCGAAATACGCCAGCAAGCGGCACCCCCAAAGCCCGAGCCGCATTTGCCTGCCTTGCAAGCTGTTTTGCCTGTTCCGCGGGTAGTTCAACCGGCCATGGCGTCACCACAAGCACCTGCTGTCGTTGCACCGTCCGAAACTGTCGTGGTGGCTGCAGTTGCAAGCCAGTCAAACCCGTCTTCATCGGCGGTGTTGGCAAATCAACCGGTTTCTGCTGCCACACCCCCGCTGGCAATCGTTGATCCTGCTCCGGCTTACAACGCCAAGCTCGCGGCTGCCGTACAAGCAGCGTTTGAGTTACCGGCTGTGGCTTCAGCGCTGAACTTTAAAGGGCGAACACGCATCGAGTTCGCCTTGCATGATGGCCTTGCAAGCACGATACGCGTTATCGTGAGCAGCGGATTAGGTGCAGTGGACAGGGCAGCCGTCAAAGCCGTTCAGGCTGCGGTATTCCCCTCCCCGCCAGCCGCATTACAGGGGAAAGAAGGCGGCTACCAAATCTGGGTTGCCTGCTTTTGAGCGCTCTAGAATCATTATCAATAACGCTATCAAGCACAAACAATCTCATGTTTAAAAGTCCACGTCTTTGGTTTTCAACGACTGCCCTGCTGACAACGTTGGCCCTGGCCGCCTGTTCCAGCGTACCGGCTTTGTTTGTCGCCGCCGCTCCTGCAGGCGAGATTGAAAGTGTCTACACAGTACAGGCTGAAGGTCAACGCGCTATCGTCAGGGCATTAACCCGTTCGGCAAGCTGTCCGGATATTGCGTGGGACGCCCACCCCGCTCAAGCCATGTCTGTTCGGGCTGCACCAGGCGCGATGGCGGTGAGATCCGTTGGTGCTCAGGTGGACAAAAAAGAGGCACTGTTTGATGTGTTGACCTGTGAGGCCACGTGGCCCGCTGGTGTGCTCAAGGCACGTGTTGCAGGTCGCGAAGTACCGGCACCCAAGGCTGACATACGCCGCATCGTCATCATTGCGGATACCGGGTGCCGCATGAAAGCTTCAGAAAATGCGTTTCAACTCTGCAACGATGTGGAGCAGTGGCCATTTGCCAAAATCGCGCAGAGTGCCGCCGCTCTGAAGCCGGATTTGGTGATTCATATCGGCGACATGCATTACCGGGAAAGCCCATGCCCTCAAGGGGAGGCCGGCTGCGTTGGCAGCCCGTGGGGCTATGGTTACGATGCTTGGAAGGCTGACTTTTTCAATCCGGCTCGGCCTTTGCTTACGGCCGCCCCCTGGGTATTTGTGCGTGGCAATCACGAATCTTGCGCTCGCGCCGGACAAGGCTGGTTCCGCTTCATGGACCGGCAGCCCTGGAGTGAAGCCCGTTCGTGCAACGACCCCAAATTCGATCAAGATGCAGATTACTCTGACCCGTATTCTGTTGCGATTGGCCCGGATACCCAGTTCGTTGTTTTTGATTCGTCAAAAACCAGTGGCAAGCCGTTTTCTTTCAAAGACCACGCGTACGGCAAATACAAGACGCAAATGCTGGCAGTAGACCAGTTGACAGCCCTCAAACCGCACAGCTTTTTCATGAGCCACCACCCGCTGCTGGCCTTCGCCCCAGCGGCCAAGTCGAAGCCGGCTAGACCAGGCGGTAACGCGGGTTTGCAGTCGGTGTTCGAAACCCTGCATCCCAAACGACTCTTTCCTGACAATGTAAATGTCACGCTGCACGGTCACATCCATTTTTTCGAGGCCATTAGTTTTAAAACAGCCCATCCGGCCACACTGGTTTTGGGTAATTCCGGATCAGCGAATGAGGGGAAAATTCCTTTGAGTCTGCCGCCAGATATGCAGCCCTATCCGGGTGCAGTCGTCGAAGACTACGCCGCGAGGTCTGACTATGGCTTTGCGACACTTGACAGGATTGGTCCGGAGGCGTCGGCCCGATGGCTGTTGACGGAGTACAACATTGCAGGCGGGGCTGTTTTGCGCTGCAATATTCTGGGCAGTAAAAGCAAGTGTGAACGCGTCGCTGACTGAAGCCGCCGCGTTTTAGTAAAGAAAATCAGGGAATGGGGCGATGAGGCAAGCGCTTATCTGCCCATGTGTCCATCTGCTTATTTATATCCACTCATCAATAGTGCGTGTGTGAAATTTATTCAAGATTAAGCCCCTCTCGAAAAGGCCATGTCAGGGCTGCGGCGCGTGTCGCTTGAGCAGCCGCCCCGCACGTGCGGTGATCAGGCCGTCGCCCACATAGGCAAGCGCACCGTTAACAAAAACTTTCTCAATACCAACCGACAGTGCAATCGGGTTTTCATAACTCGCGACATCACGTACCCGGGCCGGGTCCAGCACCACCACATCGGCATGCCAGCCTACCTGCAGTTGACCGCGCTGGTGCAGCCGGAAATTGCGTGCCGACAAGCCCGTCATCTTGTAGACGGCCGTTTCAAGTGAAAAAAGTTTTTGCTCGCGCCAGTAGCGCGCCAGAACTCGCGGAAAAGCCCCCCACAACCGGGGGTGCGGGTGCTGGTCGTGCGGCAGGCCGTCAGAGCCAATCATGCTCAGAGGGTGCGCGATGACACGTTTGACGTCATCCTCGTGCATCTGGAAGTAGCACGCGCCGCCGGGTTGCAGGCGGCGGCACGCGGCCTTTTGGTCAATGCCCCATTCAGCGGCAATCGACACCAGAGTACGGCCCGTCATTTCTGGGTGCGGGGTAGACCAGCTGACCAGCACGTCAATCACGCCGTCAACCAGGTCTTCACGGAGCACGGTCGAGCCCGCTACGTAGGGGTAAACATCCATCGCCACGGGCTGGCGACGCGCCATTGCCTCGATCACCGGCAGGGTTTCAAGTGTGCGGCCCCAATTGGCCGTCCCGGCGCATTTGTGATGCGACACGATCAGCGGTACGCCTGCGCTGAAAGCGGTCTCACCGGCTTCATGCAGCGCCTCAATAATGCTGGCCATTTCGTCGCGCAAATGGGTGCTGTAGACGCCGCCATAGCGGGCTACAACTTTTGCCAGGCGAACAACTTCTTCAGCCGGAGCTGCAAACGCAGGTTCGTAAAAAAGACCTGACGACATGCCCGCAGCACCGCCCTGCATACACTGCGCAAGCAGCGCGCACATAGCATCGAGTTCGTCTGCGCTGGCCGCACGGCTCAAATCGCCCATGCAGGCAAAACGCAAGGTGGTGTGGCCAATCAGTACCGCCACATTCACGGCGGGTCGGGCTTCGGCAAGTGCGGTTTCATATCCCTCAACAGTGTCAAACTGGAATGAATCGTTGCCCAGCAAATTAAGCGGTGGTTCGGGCTTTTCAACTACCAATGGCAGCAGCGATATGCCGCAGTTGCCGGCAATAACGGTGGTAATGCCCTGCGACACTTTGGGCAGCATGTCGGGGTGTCTGAGCACGATTGCGTCGTCATGGGTATGCACATCAATAAAGCCCGGCGTGATGGCCAGGCCGGTACAGTCCACAACGGTGATGTCGTCCGGCCCAATGCTGGCTGGTAGCTGGTTGCGCAGGTTTTGACCAATCGCAGCAATCAGGCCATCGGCCAGCAGTACATCGCCGAGCCAGCCGTCTGCGCCTGTGCCATCAATCACCAGCCCGTTTTCAAGCAGCGTCGCACGCGTCATTTGAGTTTACTTTCATTGATGGCCTGCGCCGTATCCCAATCAAGCTTGGGGTAGTGCCGCATGTCCACACCACGGGTGCTGAGCACCTCGCGCACGCCGCCCAAGCGCTTGACAGCCAGATCACCGAGGCGCTGCGCCACCAGCACGGTGACGATTTCAATCACGGTCAGGTGCACCAGATAAGCCTCGGTGCCAACGTGCATGACCGGGTCTTCGGGCACATGAATACCCAGCACGATGTCTGCGTGGTCGGCTAGTGCAGTGCCCTGCTGGGTCAGCGCAATCACAGTGGCCCCTTGCGAGCGCGCCACGTCTACCGCTTCAATAAGCGAAGGCATGCCGCCCACGTGCGAGATGGCAAACACCACACCACTGTTGCCTATGGTTGCGGCCGATACCAGTTGCAAATGAATGTCAAGATAAGCGTTGGACACCAGCCCGAGTCGAAACAGCCTGGCCTGCATGTCAGACGCCATAAAGCTGGACGTCACGCCCACGCTGTAGCAGTCCACACGGCTGGCGCGCACGATGGCATCAGCTGCGGCTTCTACCGCCGAAACACCCAGCTGGCCCTGCACGCCATTGACGGCAGTGGCAGCACCCCGTATCACTTTGGCGATCACATCTTCAGTGCTGTCATGCAGCTGTACCCGGCGATGCAGGGGTGAGCCGCTGATAGCCATTTCCTGCGCCAGCGCCATCTTGAATTCACGCAGACCAGAGTAACCTAGGTCACGGCAGGTACGCATAACCGTGGGCACCGAGCTGCCTGCGCGCTGCGCGAGTTGTTCAAAACTTTCGTCAAGCACCCGCTGCGGGTCTTGCAGGATAAGCGCCAGCACGCCACGCCTGGAAGTCGGCGCGCTGGTAATGGCGTCGGAAATTTTGGCAAGAACTTTTGAGGTCATGAGACGATTAAAAACAGGTCACAAGGGCATCGCACACGGTGTAGTTGTCGTCCACAACCGGCATCCAGCGCCATTTGTCAAAAGTAGTACAAGGGTGCGAAATGCCGAGAGCCACCAGGTCGCCTACAGCCAGTGCGGCATGTTCAGGGCCTGTGCCGCGCAGATAGGCGTGCTGGTCGTTGAGGGCGCTGATTTTCCAGTCAGCAGGCGCGGCCACCGGCGCGGCACCGGGCGCAGTGACTGACGACAACGGGATCGGCAGCTCCAGGTCATAGGAGAGGTCACGCCGTCCGACAGCGAGGATGGCCAGACCTGGTTCGGGGCAGGATTGCACCGTGGCCCAGACCTCAATGGCAGGTTTCAGGCCATCGCTGTCATGCAGGCGCGCATTGACAGAGCCGACCAGTCGCTTGTAGTTGCCGTGGTCGTGCGTGACGTAGCAGCCTGAGCGAAGCAGGCCACGCACCGGGCGGGACAGTTTGGGCTTCAGCCAGCCGCTGACCAGGTCGAAGATGCCCGAGCCACCAGCCGTCATGAGGATTTCATCGCCATCAAACAGGCCTTGCTGGTCACACGCCAATGCGATGCCGCAAACGCGCTGCATCAGGGTGTCGGCATAGGCCTTGTCGGCTGCGGAGTCGCCGGTGGCGCCTTGACCTTCATAGGTTTCGATTCCCACCAGCTGACAGGCTGGACTGGCATGCAGGGCTGCGGCCAGTGCCAACGCGTCGGCGTCGTTGCGCACACCTGTGCGCGCGCCCATGACGCCGATCTCCATCAACACCTCAAAGGGCGACATGATGGCGGCGGTGTGGCCCAGCATCCAGGCCTCGATTAGCGCCAATTGCGCCAGTGAGTCCACCAGAAAAACAATCCGCAAACCGGGATACTCGCGCAGCATGCCCTTTATGCCTGCTAGGTCGATGGCATTGACAACCTGGTTGGCGATCATTAGGCGCTGGGCACCGGCGGTAATGCCCGCACGCATTTGCGCCACATTGGCAAAGGTCAGGCCCCACGCACCTTCATCGAGCTGGCGTTTAAGGAGTTGCGGCGACATGGTGGTCTTGCCATGCGGTGCCATGTCGATGTTCTGGCTGGTGGCAAAGCGTTGCATCCAGCCCAGGTTGTGTTGCAGCGCGTTTTGCTTGACGACAGCCAGCGGCAGCGGCATATCCCCCTTGAGAACGTTCCAGTGTTGCGCCGCGATCTCCGAGCGGCGCAGCGGCCCGCTGGTGTGCGGAAAGCCCTTATAGCTGCGGTCAAGCTGGGGATCGAGGAGGTCTTTCAAGGTAGTCATGGAGGGCAATTGTTTTCGGTTTTCAGATGGGTTTCAGACGGCTTCTGCCGATGCAATGTCGTCGCGGATGCAGGCCTTGAAACGGCCCTGGCCCATGTCGCGCAATTCTGGCCGCCGGGTCGAACAAGCCTCGATCGCATACGGGCAACGGGTACGAAAGACACAACCCGACGGCGGGTTGACCGGGCTGGGAATGTCGCCTTTCAGTGCGATATATTCCCGCTTGTTCTCCGGGTCCGGTTTGGGTGAGGCCGCCAGCAAGGCCTGGGTGTAGGGATGCAGGGGCGCTTCAAACAACAGCGCAGTGGGCGCTACCTCCATCACGCGGCCGAGGTAAAGCACCACCACGCGGTCGCATAAATATTCAACCACGTCGAGGTCATGCGAGATAAACAGCATGGTCAGTGACAACTGGTCGCGCAGGTCGCACAGCAGGTTGACGACCTGTGCCTGAATCGACACATCCAGTGCCGATAGCGGCTCGTCGGCGACGATAAATTCAGGCTCGACGGCGAGCGCACGCGCCACACCGATGCGCTGGCGCTGACCACCCGAAAATTCATGCGGGTAGCGGCTGGCGTGTTCGGCGCGCAGGCCGACCAGCGCCAGCAGTTCGGTAATGCGTTCGTCGCGTGCGGCCTTGCCTTTATGTAGCCCATGCACTTCCAGCGCCTCGCCGAGGGTGTCACGCACACGCATCTTGGGGTTCAAGCTGGCGTACGGGTCCTGAAAGATCATCTGCAGCTTGCTGCGCAATGAACGCATGCGGCTGCTGGATGCCGTTCCCAGGTCCTCCCCGCGGTACAACACCTGACCATCGGTCGCCTCAACCAGGCGCAGCAAGGTGCGACCAATGGTGCTTTTGCCCGAACCGGATTCCCCCACCAGGCCCAGTGTCTCGCCGGGCTGGATACTGAAGGACACGTCGTCCACTGCGCGGACAGGTTTGGCGCCATCGCCGAAATAACGTTTGAGGTTTTTAACCTCAATCAGGGGTGCGCTCATGCGGCCTCCGCCATTTCAACGCTGGTCACGGCTGTATCCGCCACTCGGATGCAGCGCGCCGAGCGTGTGGGTCCAGCAGGCAGCAATTCCGGTATCGCGTCGCGACAGGCCGGTATGGCGAGGTCGCAGCGCGGCTCGAAGGCGCAGCCCGGCGGTGGCGACAGCGGGCTCGACACCTGGCCGCGAATCGCATAAAGCCTGCGTTTGGCACCGGTCTGGCCGCTGGCAAGTTCGCGCTTGCGCTGCTGCGCGGGCAGGCAGGCCAGCAGGCCCTGGGTATAGGGATGGCGCGGGGTCGCAAACAGCTCGCGCACCGGGGCTGATTCAACAATGCGTCCGGCATACATCACAGCCACATCGTCTGCGTGATGCGCCACCACACCGAGGTTGTGGGTGATAAACAGAATGCTCATGCCGGTCTCTGTTTGCAAACGGCGCATGAGCTCAAGAATCTGCGCTTGAATCGTCACGTCCAGCGCGGTGGTGGGCTCGTCGGCAATCAGCAGTGTGGGGTTGCAGGCCATGGCCAGCGCGATCATCACGCGCTGACGCATGCCGCCTGACAGCTGGTGCGGGTACTCGTGCAGGCGCTGTGCAGCCGCCGGAATCTCGACCAGTTCTAGCATGCGCTGGGCGTGGGCCAGCGCGGCCGTTCGGTCCAGCCCCCTATGCAGGCGTACCGACTCGGCAATCTGCTCACCAACAGTAAACACCGGGTTCAGGCTAGTCATGGGTTCCTGAAAAATCATGGCGATTTCATTGCCGCGAATGCGCCGCATGTCGGGCTCGGGCAGCGCCAGCAAGTCCAGCGTTTGACCGGCACGGTTGGTAAACAGGGCCTGGCCGCTGACCTGAGTTGAATCGGTACGCGCCAGCAAACGCATCAGGGTGAGGCTGGTGACTGATTTGCCGGAGCCAGACTCACCCACCAGTGCGGTCGTTTTGCCGGGCTGGATGCTGAAGCTGACATCGGCGACAGAGCGGATCAACCCATCGTCGGTATTGAAAAAAGTACTGAGGTGGCGCACGTCAAGCCGCGCAGCTATTTGGGGTGAACTCATGAACTGACTTTCATTCACATCGATTTTTTAAGCCGTGGGTCGAGCAGGTCACGCACACCGTCGCCCAGCAGTTGCAGAGACAGCGCCGTCACGATAATGGCCAGGCCGGGGAACAGCACAATCCACAGCGCGTCATGCGCGTACTGCTGGCTGCCAGCGACCATAGTGCCCCAGGTCGGAATTTCAGGCGGCACCCCCACACCAAGAAAAGACAGCGCAGCTTCGGCCAGAATCGCATAGGCAAAAATAAACGAGGCCTGCACCAGAATGGGTGACATCAGGTTGGGCAGAATGTGCCGCCACAAAATGCGCGAAGTTGATACACCGACGGCACGCGCCGCTTCCACAAACAGCAGCTCACGTACCACCAGGGTCGAGGCGCGCACCACACGCGCCACGCGCGGCGTGTACACCAGCACCAGCGCAAACACCACGTTGAGCATCGACGGCCCGAGAATTGCCACCAGCGCTATCGCCAGCAGAATGTCGGGGAACGACATCATGGCATCGACCAGCCGGCTGATGGGTGCATCCAGGCGCCTGAAAAAGCCGGCTACCAGGCCGAACAGCATGCCCAGCACAATCGCTCCCACGGCGGTCAGTGCAGCAATCGTGAGCGAGTAGCGCCCGCCAAAGGCAATGCGCGCAAACAGGTCGCGGCCCAGCTCGTCCGTGCCCATCAGGTGGCTGGCACTGGGCACAGCCAAGCGCTGGCTGACGGCGGTTTCATTGGGGTCATAACCGGTGATGATGTTAGCCAGCAGCGCCATAACCAGCACGGCCAGCAGGCAGACAGCTGCAGCCAGCACGATTCGGCGGCGAAAAAGTTTTTTTATTACAAGCGGGATTTTCATGGTCTGGTTGTTGCCATTAATATTTCACTCGCGGGTCAACCAGCATGTACAGCAGATCGGTCAAAAAATTGATGACGACATAAATCATGGCGATCACCAGTAACGCGCCCTGAATCACCGGATAGTCACGCCGCAGCACGGCGCTGACCACCAGATTGCCAACGCCAGGCAGGCCAAAAACGGTTTCTGTCACCACCGCACCGCCAATCATCAGCGCGACTGTCAGGCCCAGCACGGTGACGATGGGTACCAGCGCATTGCGCAGCGCGTGCTTGAGCACCACCACTTGTTCGCTTAAGCCCTTGGCACGCGCGGTGCGTACATAGTCTTCGCCCAACACATCGAGCATGGATGCGCGCGTGAAGCGAATGATCAGCGCTGAATTGAGCACGCCCAGCACCACAGACGGCAACACCAGGTAGTGAAAGCGTTCTGACAATGTCGCGCCTGGGTCGCCATAACCCGACACCGGAAACCAGCCCAGCGACACTGCAAAAATCTGCATCAGTACCAGCCCGAACCAGAAGCTTGGAATGCTCGCGCCCAGCATGGCAAAGCCCGTCAGCAACTGGTCAATCAGCTTGCCGCGAAACACTGCCGACACAATGCCGCAAGGCACACCGATGGCGGCGGCAATAAACACTGCCATCAGCGCCAGCAAAGTTGTGGGCTCAGCCCGCTCCCACAATGCCTGGGTGACTGGCCGCTGCAAGAAGATGGACTGGCCCAGGTTGCCCTGCGACAACTCCTTGAGCCAATAGCCAAACTGCACTGGCAGCGGTTTGTCCAGGCCATAGATTTTTTGTGCGCTGGCGATGTCTTCTGCCGTGGCCTGATCGCCCAGCAGCACCGTGACCGGGTCGCCCGAGGCGGCGCGCGTCAGCACAAACACAATCACTGCCACCAGCGCCATGACAACAAGCATGCCCATGAGGCGTGACAACAGGAAGCGGGTCATGACATTGATCTATTCACTGGCTGAAAATTTTTCTTGTTCATTTGAGAGTCCACCGTTACTGCGTCTGACGCGAAGCGAAGCAAAACCCAGTCAAATCGCGGAACCGGTTTTGCCAGGCCGCAGGCGGGCGGTCCCCTCGGGGCGCAGCGAACCACGCGAAGCGGGGAGCGTGGGGGTCAATTCTTGAGGCCTGTGTTCCAGAAGAAAGGCCAGGTGGACGGCGTGTAGCCCTGCAGCGCTGGTGATTTGGCCGACAGACTGTTGAACTTTCCAACATTGATGTAGGGCACTTCGTCGTACACCACCTGCTGTACTGCACCCCACAGCGCGCCGCGTTTGACCGGGTTGGTTTCCTGGTTCAGTGCAGCCAATGTGGCCTGTTTGGCGGGTGACGACCACCAGCCCGGAGCGCCCTCGCCCAGTTGTGGCGGCGACAGCATGGGTTCAGGGAACTGGCCTGAATGCGTGATGTAGATGTCCCACAATTTAGAGTCATTGCGGCGCTGTACCAGCGTGGCCCAGTCCACTACATTGAGCTCCGCCTTGAAGCCGGCGCGTTTGAGCTGCTCGGCCATGATCAGCGCCATGTTGTAGTGAAAGTCGTACTGGCGGCTGGTCAGGATGCGTATGGTTTCACCTTTGTAGCCAGCCGTTGCCGATTGCCCCTTGGCCTTGTTGGCATCACGCTCGTTGTAAAAAGCCGAACCTGCGGCTGAATAAAACGGTGTGCCTTTGGGGAAATGATTCGCCTCGGCGGTAAAAAAGCGCGTGTCGCCAAAGCCGGCGGCCATCATTTCACCCTCACCAAAACTGGTCTGCACCGCCTTGCGAACAGGCAGCGAAGCCATCACACCTTCTTTGGTATTGAACACAAAGTACGGAAAACCAAACGAAGGCGTGAGGATGGGCACGGTCTTGCCTGTCGCTTTTTCTAGCCGGTTCAAGGCCTCGGTGGGCAGCAAGTCGGCAAAGTGGTACTGGCCAGCCAGCGAGCCTTCAACACGCGTGTTGGCGTTGGGCACCGGAATAAAACGCAGCTCATCAGCAATAGCCACCTTTTTGCCGCCATAACCGCTGGCCGCTTCTTTGCGGGCCGAATATTGGTCAAAGCGGGTTAACAGCACATACTGGTCAGGGCGGCGCTCCTTAAATTTGTAGGGGCCGGTGCCGACAAACTCCTTGAGCGGTGTGGCAATCGACTCCTTGGCCATGATGGCGGCCATGCCCGAAGGCAGCGCCAGTTGCGGCAGCAAAGGTGCGTACGGTGCTTTGAGCGTGATTTCAATGCCGCTGGCACCACTGGCTGATAGATCAACTACCTCTTTGGACAGCGCCTTGCCGCGCGGTGACACCTCCATCCAGCGCTTGAGGCTGGCAACCACGTCGTCAGCGTTGAGTTCGCGGCCGTTGTGCAGCATCACGCCCTTGCGCAGGGTAATGCTGTATTTTTTGCCGTCAGCCGACACTTTGGGCAGGCTTTCGGCCAGCATGGGGATCATCTTCCAGTTGGCGTCAAAGGTATAGAGCGGCTCATACACGTGCTGCATGATGGTCCCCACCAGGTCAGCCGTTGAGGCCATGGGGTCCAGCGTCGAGGGCTCGGCAATCATGGCCAGATTGAGCGCTGACTTGGACAGCGCCTGCCCTTGGGCGGCCATGGGAAGCGCCACTGAACCTCCTATGACCAGTGCCAAAGCGACTGCATGGCGACGGCTTAACGAGAATTTTTGCAGCATGCTGATGTCCTTAAGAGTGAAAGTTAATTTCAATTCTTAGAGAATATGTGACGTTTTCTTTGGCGAAAATGCGTAAAAACCCTAGAATTAAAATAGAAACGTGAAAATATATTTCATAATTTGAAGATGCACGACTTTGGCGTGTCGCGTCCGGTCTTGCACACCAGTCTGGTGGTTTTGTTGTTGCGTGCTTTTTAACCCTTCAGGAGCTTTGTCACATGTCTGCACTCGAATATTTTGGTAACCCGCCGGTGGCTTCTGACCAGCAGCCCCGCCCGTTTTCGCCCGCTGTGCGCGCGGGTGATTTTGTTTATGTGTCGGGCCAGGTGCCAGGCGATGAAAAAGGCGAAATCGTGCAGGGCGGCATTGAGGTGCAAACCCGCCAGGTCATGAAAAACCTGTCAACCGCCCTGGCGCTGGCGGGCTGCACGCTTGAGGATGTGTGCAAAACCACCGTCTGGCTGCAGGATGCACGCGACTTTGGCAGTTTTAACCGGGTGTATATGGGCTACTTTGGCGACAAAAAACCGGCGCGCTCTACAACAGAGGCGCGGCTGATGGTCGATGCGCGGGTAGAAATTGACGTGGTGGCTTACAAGCCCCGTTGAAGTCCCGAACTACCAGAGCCAGCGATGAAGTGAGCCCTGATTATGAACGGTTGGCAAACACGATGGTATGCGGATGGGCGGACACCTTTCTTTTCAAACGAGGGCCCTGGAAGCGGCTTCGCCGGTCCACAGGCGCAGCGGCCCCCTCGGGGCTGGAGCCTGCGGCTCCAAACCTGCTTAAGCAGGTTTGGACAGGTGACAGAAGCGAAGCCTCTGGCGAGCGGCGGCCTGCAAGGTGCAGGTAGCCACACGCAGTGGGCAAGCGTGGGGGCATTAAACCGGCCAGACCACTCCGTTGTCATTGAGCAGCGCGTCCAGCGGTATGTCGTGGGCTTCTGGCTCTAAATCTGGCAGCCAGCCGTTTGTGTAGCCCAGCCCGACGGTCACGGGGCGCGGCTGCAAGGTGGCCAGTGTGCGGTCATAAAAACCACCGCCATAACCGAGCCGGTAGCCCCCCGGCCCATAGCCCACGCAGGGCACAAACAGCAGCGTGGGCACGATGACTTCCGTGTTTTTGGGTTTTGGAATGCCGTAGGCGTCTTCTTCCATGGGGCAACCGGGGTACCAGGCATGAAATGTCAAGGTTTTATGAACCTTGTCGACCACCGGCAGTCCAATCTTGCGGGGAGAGCGGCCTGCTATGCTTTCTGTAGCTAGTTGTGCCCGTGGTTCCTGCCGCAGGCCACCTTCTGATTGTGAAAACTCATTCAAAATGGCATCTTCCTGCCAGCGGTAAAGCGCGGGTAAGGGGTCAAATTCGCCCTTGATGGGCCAGTAGGCACCTATCACTTCGTCGGTACGGCCAAACAGCCAGATGCGCATCACGCGCTGCAGCAGGTCAGCACGCTGCAGTCGGTCTGGCAGATTGAGGCGTTCCTCAATGAGTGCTTTGCGCCTGCCGGATTTGTCGTTTGAACGGTCTAATAATTTGTCCATAATGCCCTGATGCTATCCAAATTTCTTTTCAGTACTGTTTTGGCGACTGTTGTCGCTCCGGCAATCTCGCTGGCGTTGCTGTCGCCAGCCTTTGCCCAAAGCGCCGCCCCTGGTGCCAACGCAGCGGGCGACAGCGCGCTGCTGGACATGAACCAGGCTTACAGGCGCGGTGACCGCAAAAAACTGGCGCAGCTGTTGCCACAAGCGAAAGGTCATCCACTGGAGCCCTGGGCGGCATACTGGGAAATCAAGAGCCGCCTTGCCGAGGTGACGACCTTGGAGGTACAGGATTTCCTTGCGCGTTATGCTGGCAGCTATCAGGAAGACCGGTTGCGCAACGACTGGCTGCTGCTGCTGGGCCAGCGGCGCGACTGGACCACATTTGAAGTTGAGCACCCCCAATACCGCATGGGCGATGACAAGGAAGTACGCTGCTACGCGCTGCTGGTCGATTACCTCAAAAGCGGCCCCACGGCGCCAGGTGCAGCTGCCATTGCAACCGAGGTCAAAAAGAACTGGATGTCTCAGCGCGATGGTGACGACGGGTGCACCACCGCAGCCGCGCGCCTGGTGGGCACCAAACAGCTCACCGTGGACGACGTGTGGCAAAAGGCCCGTCTGGCAGCGGAGGCCAACCGGCCACGCGCCGCACGTGATGCGGTGGCCATCATTTCGCCGGAGTCCGTGGGCATGGTGACCGACCTGTTCAACAGCCCGGCAAAGTTTTTAACAGACAAATCGCTGGCGATTCGTAAAACCCGCAAAGAGTTGATCGCGCTGGCGCTGGTCAAAATGGCCAGTACCGACGCTGAAGCTGCGGCCAACATGATGGACACCAAGTGGGGCAACCAGCTCACCAGCGAAGAGCGCAACTGGGTTTGGGGCGTGATCGGCAAGCAAACCGCCACCCGCATGGGCACCGTTCCGGGCAGCGAGGCGGTGAAATACTTTTCCCGGGTCGACAAAGACGCTGACCTGACCGATGAAATGTTGGGCTGGAAAGTACGGGCGGCTTTGCGCGCCGGGCGTAAACCGAGCTGGCCAATGGTGCTGTCAGCCATCAACGCCATGAGCGTTGATGCGCGCAACGACCCTACCTGGAGCTACTGGAAGGCGCGTGCGCTGCTGGCAACCCTGCCTGCCGTTGCGGCACCCGCCAGCCCTGCGCTTGTGTCGACGGTGCAGCCTGCCATTGGCTCCCAGCGCGCCGAAGCTCTGGCGTTGCTGCAATCCATCGCTTCGGTGCGCGGTTTTTACGAGCAACTGGCCCTTGAGGAGCTAGGCCAGAAAATCACGGTGCCGCCCAAGCCAGCCGTGCCCAGCGCCGAAGAAAAGGAAGCTGCGCGCCAGAACCCCGGCTTGAGCCGCGCCAGCTACGCTATCGCCATCGGTTTGCGAGCCGAGGGGGTGCGTGAATGGAACTACAGCACCAATTTGGCCAAACCCGGCGGTATGTCAGACCGTGAACTGCTGGCCGCCGCCCAGCTCGCCTGTGACCGCCAAATATGGGACCGCTGCATCAACACCAGCGAACGGACCAAAACGGTGGTCGATCTTGAGCAGCGCTTCCCCATGCCTTTTCGTGAGGCCGTGGTCAAGCGCGCCCAAGCCATCAGCCTTGACCCGGCTTATGTGTACGGGCTGATCCGCCAGGAAAGCCGCTTCGTCATGGATGCCCGCTCGGGTGTCGGTGCCTCCGGCCTGATGCAGGTGATGCCCGCCACCGCACGCGAGACCGCACGCCGCATTGGCATGGTCGGCTTCACGGCTGACCAGATCACCGACCGTGACACCAACATCGCCATCGGCACGGGCTACCTGAAGCTGGTGCTCGATGATTTGTCGGGCTCTCTGCCGCTGGCCGCTGCGGCCTACAACGCCGGGCCGGGTCGTCCCCGTACCTGGCGCGGGCAGGTGGGCAGCCCGGTGCTGGAAGCCGCGATCTGGGCCGAGAACGTGCCCTTCAGCGAGACGCGCGACTACGTTAAAAAAGTGTTGTCCAACACCACCAGCTACGCAGCGATTTTGACTGGCCAGCCGCAGTCACTCAAAGCCCGTTTGGGCATGGTTGGCCCACGCGATGTTACCCAGCCAGAGCCGGACAGGACGCTGCCATAACTACCGCACCAGTTCCTGCAAACGACAGTGGGCGGGTGCAGGGCACGGTACCGGTTCTGGCACCGTTAAATTTCGACGAGAGCCTTGCGTTTTATACCGGACGCCTGGGCTTTGTAGTGATGACCCGGATCACCGACGACGTCATGGGGTGAGATGGCTGAGAGCGGCATTTTCACGCTTGCGATAACCCGCTGATTGCGCAAAACACATCCTGCAATGAGCAAATGTCCGGCACCCAGGCGTTGCATCGGGAGTTCAAACCCCGCGGTGCCGATGTCACCCCCCCCCGAAGACAGGCCTGGGGGCATGAATGCGTTTTACGTGAGCAATCCGCACGGCAACTTGCTGAAGTTTAGCGAGCCGGTCTGATTTGGCATGCCGCCACTCCACTGGGGTATGCAAGGCAACAGGGCCTGATTTTTTATTTGCTACCTAATTCATAGCGAATTGCCTCCGTATTCGCTACCGATAAGGGCTAAATTGACCTAAAAAATGGGTTTCTGCCGGGTCGGTAGGTCTGACGTTATCCAAACACGCTAAATTAGAGACTATGAAAAAAATCCTTATCCTTGGTGGTACCGGCTTTGTGGGCCGCCATCTTTGCGAAAAGCTCGCTGCACTGCCTTGCCGCGTGACCATCATCACGCGCAGGCGGCGCAATGCCCAGCACCTGCAAATGCTGCCCATGGTGGATATTGTTGAGGTCGCGCAGCATGACAGCACGTCGCTGATCCCCTTGCTGCAAGACCACGATGCAGTGGTCAACCTGGTCGCCATCCTGCACGGCACCGAAGCGGCCTTTGAAAAAGCCCATGTGCAACTGCCGCTGGAGCTGGCCAAGGCTTGCGCGGCCGTGGGCCAGCGGCGCATCGTACATGTCAGCGCACTCGGTGCCAGCGCCAACGCGCCCTCCATGTACCTGCGCAGCAAGGCGCGCGGCGAGGCCGTGCTGCTGGACGCGGCGCTGGATGTAAGTGTGTTGCGGCCCAGCGTGATCTTTGGGGCCGAAGACAAGTTTCTCAACACCTTCGCCAGCCTGCAGCAGTTTTTTCCCGTGATTCCTCTGGCTGGAAGCCAGGCCCGCTTTCAGCCAGTGTGGGTTGAAGACGTGGCGACGGCCCTGGTGCGCTGTCTTGAGGACAAGACCACTGCCGGAAAAATCTACGAAGTCTGTGGGCCTGAAGTGTTCACCCTGAAGCAACTGGTACAGCTTGCAGGACGCTACAGCGGCATCAACCAGGGTGCTGGGCGCCCCGTCATTGGTCTGCCTGATGCCTTGGCCCGTCTGCAGGCCTGGATGATGGAGATGGCCCCCGGGCAGCCGCTGATGAGCCGCGACAACCTGGACTCCATGAAGACCGACAACGTGGCCAGTGGCCAGTTGCCAGGACTCGATGCGCTGGGCATTGTGCCGACAGCACTGGGGGCGGTGGCGCCGTTTTATCTGGGCGCTCAGGGCCTGCGCAGCGGCTTGATGGCCAAACGCAAAACGGCTGGCCGGTTTTAAAGGGCGTGGATTTGCAGGAAACGACACCGCCCGGCGTCACTTCAACTTTGATGCCTACAGTTACGCCAACCGTCACGGTATCGGTCGTGAGCCACGGGCATGGCGATCAGGTCGTGCAGCTGCTCTGTAGACTCCATGCGCTTTGCCTTTTGCATGTGGGGCATGTGGTGTTGACCATCAATGTGCCGGAGCCCGCACTGGTCGCGCAGGCAAAAGCCCGGCACTGGGCTTTTGAGCTAACCGTATTACAAAACCCGCAGCCCAAAGGTTTTGGGGCTAACCACAACGCGGCATTCCGGCACAGCAAGCTTGACTATTTTTGCGTCCTCAATCCCGATATTGATTTTGATGTGGATCCGTTTGCAGACCTGATAAGCAAGCTGGTCGACCCAAGGGTGGGATGCAGTTTCCCGGTTCAGGTCGATGTGGCCGGACAACTGCAGGACCACGCCCGCAGCGTGCCGTCGCCTGCGGCTCTGCTCGAGCGCTACAGCCCGTTTGGCGTTTCCCGTCATACGCAGCACCAGTCCAAGCCAGACTGGGTCAATGGCGCATTCATGTTGTTCCGCGGGCGCGTGTTCAAGCAGCTGGGCGGTTTTGACGAGCGTTACTTCATGTATTGCGAAGATGTGGATATTTGTCTTCGCCTGCAGCTTGCGGGCTATGGTTTGTCGCTGTCTGGCCTGAAGGTTACGCACGCAGCGCATCGCAGCAGCCGGGTCAATCTCACGCATCTGGCGTGGCATGTGGTCAGCCTGATGCGTTTGTGGACCAGCGCCTCCTATCGAAACTTCTCCCGTATCAAACAAAAACGGTAAAGTCCGTCGGTCTGCCTATATACATCGGTGAAGCGCAGATAATGCAGAGATACTAATAATTGAGGGGGCGGGGAAATATGCTGATTCTTTTGTTGTGCAGTTTTTTTGTGGCCCTAGCAGCCGCTGTTCTGGTTATTCGCATGCCGCTGCGTCATGCCGGACAATATGACGAATCCAAACCCCAGCGTTTTCATGTTGGAGATGTGCCGCGTGTAGGCGGTGTTTGCGTCTTCGCAGGCATGGTGTGTGGTTGGCTGCTGGCTGTTGCGGCGGGGGCTCTGGGTGACCGCTTGAATACAGATATTGAGTGGGTATTTATCGTGCCCTGGATTGCGGTGCTGATACCAGCTGTTTTTGGCGGAGCTTATGAAGACGTTACCCAGCGCCTTTCGGTGCGCTACCGGCTTACCCTGACGGCCATTTCTGCTGCACTCGCGTGTGGATTGATGGGACTCTCGGTGAATCGGCTGGGCCTGCCCGGTATTGACAGCATGCTGCTTGCCATGCCCTGGGCTGGTATTGTTCTGGCATTTATCGCCATCAGCGGCTTGCCGCACGCGTTTAATATTATTGACGGTTACAACGGCTTGGCTGCAACGGTTGCCCTGCTGGTGTGTCTGGCCATTGCACATGTTGCGCTGCAGTTGGGAGACCGGCAACTGGCCGCCATGGTGATCTGTATGGCGGGCGCTACTGCGGGGTTTTTGCTGTTGAATTATCCGCGTGGGCTTATTTTTGCCGGGGACGGCGGCGCATATTTATGGGGCTTGGTAATTGCGGTGGCCAGCGTTGTTCTGGTGCAGCGCCACGATCAGGTCTCGCCTTGGTTTCCCATGTTGCTTTTGATTTACCCGGTGTGGGAGACGGTATTTTCAATTTATCGCAAGCTGATGCGCGGCGGCTCGCCCGGGGTGGCTGATGCGCTGCACTTTCATCAACTGATTTACCGGCGCATGGTGCGTGGTGTATTTCATGACGATGTGTCGCGTCGCATGCTGATGCGCAACAACCGCACGTCACCCTATTTGTGGAGTTTTACCCTGCTGACGGTGCTACCTGCAGTCATGTTCTGGACAAACACACCAATATTGATTGCATTTTGTATTTTATTCGCATTAAGCTATATCGCTGCTTATGTCGCTATCGTTCGATTTAAAATCCCGAAATGGTTGCGTCGGTAAATAAGCTGGCTGCACAAGTCGATTTACCAGAACTGCTTTATAAGCCAAACAATTAAATATTCTTTTTAAGGTTTTCAGCATGAATAATTTAGTTAATATCCAGAGCCAGATCGAAAAGCTGCAAAAACAGGCCTCTGAAATCAAGGCCAGGGAATTTCATAAAACAGTCCAGGAAATTCGCGAGAAAATGCAGGCTTTCGGCATTACCGTCAAAGATCTGCAGGCAGGCAAAGGTTCCAAAAAGACAGCGGCGCGCGTGCCTGATAAAAAACGTGCAGCGGCGGGCGTTAAAAAAGCTGCCGGTGTGCCAGTCGCTGCCAAGTACCGTGGACCTGAGGGCCAATCCTGGAGCGGCCGGGGCTTGACACCGCGCTGGATGGCTGCGCTGATTGCCCAGGGGCGTATCAAAGAAGAGTTCACCATAGGCGCATAAATTACCTTGACCGATAGATTGATGTTTGCAAATTCACCAAAGCCATCTGCTGGGTTCCAAGCTCCCCGAGCTCCCCAAGTTCGTCCCCATTCTTATTTCCATGACCTCCAAGACTGACCCTGACCTTTCCCACATAGGCCCGCGCGACAAGGCCGAAATCCTTGCGCAAGCGTTGCCCTATATCCGTAAATTCCACGGCAAGACTATCGTGATCAAGTACGGCGGCAACGCCATGACTGACCCGGAATTGCAGGCCGACTTTGCCGAAGACGTGGTGCTTTTGAAGTTGGTGGGTATGAACCCGGTGGTGGTGCATGGTGGTGGTCCGCAGATTGAGGCTGCACTTAACCGCCTGGGGAAAAAAGGCCAGTTCATTCAGGGCATGCGCGTCACCGACGAAGAAACCATGGAGGTGGTCGAGTGGGTGCTGGCGGGGCAGGTGCAACAGGACATTGTCGGGCTGATCAATCAGGCAGGCGGCAAGGCCGTGGGCTTGACAGGACGTGACGGCGGGTTGATCCGTGCGCAAAAGCTGCACATGCCGGACAAGGACGACCCGTCAAAAGAACATGACATTGGCTTTGTCGGTGACATCGTCAGCATTGACCCTAGCGTGGTCAAGGCCCTGCAGGACGATGCCTTTATACCGGTTATCAGCCCAATTGGTTTTGGCGCGGACAATGAAAGTTACAACATCAACGCCGATGTGGTGGCAGGCAAGCTGGCCATCGTGCTCAAGGCTGAAAAACTGGTCCTGCTCACCAATATCCCTGGCGTGCTCGACAAGGCTGGCACCTTGCTGACCGATCTGACCGCACGCGAGATTGACGAGCTGTTTGCGGACGGCACCATCTCGGGCGGCATGCTGCCAAAAATCGCTGGTGCGCTTGATGCCGCCAAAAGCGGCGTGAACTCGGTTCACATCATTGACGGCCGCGTGCCGCACGCCATGCTGCTTGAAATTCTGACGGAAAAGGCTTACGGGACGATGATTCGATCGCATTAGGATGTGCTGCGGTTTTTATAGCGCGTAGCC
Source organism: Polaromonas sp. (assembly GCA_025352405.1). Taxonomy (GTDB): domain Bacteria; phylum Pseudomonadota; class Gammaproteobacteria; order Burkholderiales; family Burkholderiaceae_C; genus Polaromonas. Next base: position 32,847 of record JANXTM010000187.1, on the reverse strand, counting down.
CCCGTTTTTATTGATCAAGAAGCACTTTTGGCTCAAACTTTGAGCGCTTGGTGCTGAAGAAAGCCTTTACATTGCGTACATTGGCGTCATTGGTGAAAAGCCGCTGCGTCATGGTTAGGTAATGCGGCATGTCCAGCACATGCACCAGCAGTATGAAATCCGGGCCAGGTGACACCCGGTAGCACTGCTGCACAGCACGCTCCAGTGCGACCTTTTCCTCAAATGCCTCCAGCTGCCCGACAGCCTGTCGGTCCAGCGTGATTTCAATGATCGCCGTTAAGCCGTGCCCGAGCAGCGCAGACAGCTTGTCGGGGCTCAGCAGGGCGATTTGACGCTCAACCAGTCCCATATCGCGCAGCCGCTTGACACGGCGCAGGCAGGTGGGCGGCGAGATGTGTACGCGCTCTGCCAGGGCCTGGTTGCTCAGCGATGCATCGGTTTGCAATGCTTCAAGTAGTTTGAGGTCTGTCAGATCCAAGCCTTCCAGACCTCCTTTTTTGTCGATTTGTTCCATTTTTATAATATAAATGGAATATAAATAAAATTATACAAAGTAATGAAATTTAATTTCATTTTTTAATAAAAATTAGACATACAAAAAAATAAGCAAAGCGTAGCATCGGTACATCCATTTTTTCAGGAGTGCTCCTATGTGCGGCATCGTTGCAGCGGTTTCTACAAGAAATATCGTTCCCATCCTGGTTCAGGGCCTGCAGCGGCTTGAGTACCGCGGTTATGACTCGTGCGGTGTCGCGGTGTATGCCGATGGCCTGCAGCGTGCTCGCAGCACCTCACGCGTGGCCGAACTGCAAACGCAGGTCGCCGCCGACAAACTTGAAGGCGGCACCGGCATCGCCCACACCCGCTGGGCGACTCATGGCGCGCCAGCCGTGCACAACGCCCATCCGCATTTCAGCCACGGCCCGGGCGCCGTGCCGACCAACCGCGCTGGCCGGGTGGCACTGGTCCACAACGGCATCATTGAAAACCACGAAGAGCTGCGCAGCGCCCTGCAGGCCAAGGGCTATGTGTTTGACAGCCAGACCGATACCGAGGTAATTGTTCATCTGGTCGACAGCCTGTACAACGGCGATTTGTTTGAAGCCCTCAAGCTGGCGATTGCACAACTGCACGGTGCTTATGCGATCGCGGCGTTTTGCAAAGACGAGCCCACACGCGTGGTCGGCGCGCGCTCTGGCTCGCCCCTGATTCTGGGTGTTGGCAAAGAATATTCCGAGTGCTTTCTGGCCAGCGACGCCATGGCTTTGGCGGGCGTGACAGACCAGATTTTGTACCTCGAAGAAGGCGACGTGGTGGATATTCAGCTGGGCAAATACTGGGTGTTTGACAAGCAGCACAAAGCCGTGCGGCGCGAGGTCAAAACCGTGCAGGCCCACAGCGGTGCGGCAGAGCTGGGCCCTTACCGCCACTACATGCAAAAAGAGATTTTTGAGCAGCCCTCAGCGATTGCCAACACGCTCGAAGGCGTCAACGCCATCGTGCCCGAGCTGTTTGGTGACGACGCTTACCGCGTCTTCAAAGACATCGACTCGGTGCTGATTCTGGCCTGCGGTACCAGCTACTACAGCGGCTGTACCGCCAAGTACTGGCTTGAGTCCATTGCAAAAATCCCGACTCAAGTTGAGGTTGCCAGCGAGTACCGTTACCGCACCTCGGTGCCCAACCCGAAAACACTGGTGGTGACCATCACGCAAAGCGGGGAAACCGCCGACACACTGGCTGCGCTGCGCCACGCGCAAAGCCTGGGCATGACGCAGACTCTGACCATCTGCAACGTGGCTACTTCTGCCATGGTGCGCGAATGCAAGCTGGCCTATGTAACGCGGGCTGGCGTTGAGATCGGCGTGGCATCTACCAAAGCCTTTACCGCGCAATTGGCAGGCCTGTTTTTACTCACGCTGGCGTTGGCCCAATCCAAAGGCAGGCTGAACGACGAAGAGGAAGCCGGACACCTCAAGGCCATGCGCCATTTGCCCACCGCACTGGCCGCTGTGCTGGCGCTGGAGCCGCAAGTCATCAGCTGGGCTGAAGATTTTGCAAAGATGGAAAACGCGCTGTTTCTGGGCCGCGGCCTGCACTACCCGATTGCAATGGAAGGCGCTCTCAAGCTCAAGGAGATCAGCTACATCCACGCCGAGGCCTACCCTGCAGGCGAGCTCAAACATGGCCCGCTGGCATTGGTCACCAGCGCGATGCCGGTGGTTGCGGTGGCACCTAACGACAGCCTGCTAGAAAAACTCAAAAGCAACCTGCAGGAAGTACGCGCCAGGGGCGGCGTGTTGTATGTACTGGCCGACGCCGACAGCCGCCTGGGCAACAGCGAAGGCGTACACGTCATCCGAATGCCCGAGCACTACGGCGCGCTCAGCCCATTGCTGCACGTTCTACCGCTGCAACTTCTGGCTTACCACACGGCCTGCGCACGCGGCACCGATGTTGACAAGCCGCGCAACCTTGCGAAGAGTGTGACGGTGGAGTGAAGGCGGGGGTCTCTGGCGTGAATGATCGTAATAATTAAAACGGTAATCGGAGAATTAATCCAGTAATCCCAAAAGATGAGAAAAATTTCATAGTCTGTACGGCTAAGTTAATGTGTCAATTATTTGTTTAGAAAAATCTAAACTCCAAGCAATTAAAGTCATCAATATGCCTCCAGGAATAGCGCGAGAGCACCGAACGCCACTTTGCTGGGGTCCTCGATGCTTTCCATTCGTCATGCGCGAATGAAGTCTGCAACGGCGCTCTAGCCATCCCCGCATTCTTGGGCCTGGATCCGCGAGAACAGAGCCCTGCAGTCGCAGCCTGCCTGTTCGGCTCTGTGCGCGTCCGTGCGCAACGCTTGCTCAGGCACACGGCCATAAACGGCGTGAGCTTGCCATCAGCCTTACTGCGTTGGTACTCCGGTTTAATGTCGCCTGGCGCCTTGAGCCACTCCTTGACCGTATGTCTGGCCAGTCCAGTTCGCCTACGTGTCTCTCCGTCAGAGAGTTGGTCGCGCAGCTTTATGCGCCGCACTCCCAGCCGTCAATTTTCGGTCAGTGGCAATACCGGCGAGTTGCGACCAAAAGCAGACACAGGGGTGGTACAGTTTCATTTGAGGACATGCCTCGCATCACACCATCAGGGTCTAACCCGGAGTTTCACCATGTCGCTTGTTCTTGAAGGTGGCTGTCTCTGCGGAGCTGTCAGATTCCACGTCAATCAGGCGCCAGTTCGAACATTTGTTTGCCACTGCACTTTCTGTCAGCGTATGACCGGTTCCGCGTTCTATGCCAACTCCGTGTTCCCAGTTCAGGCAGTCGAGTTCAATGCTGGCGAGGTGCGCAAGTACGAGCACACCTCAGATGTGAGCGGCAAGAAGGTGTACGTTGAGTTTTGCCCAGTTTGTGGAACCACTATCGGCCTTACCTATGAGCGCTGGCCTGATTTTCGAGCAGTCTCGCGAGGCTGCTACGACAACCCCAAGGCGGTGGACATAACTTCGAACATATGGACCCAGTCAGCACAGTCGGGCGTCGCCTTGCCCGCTGACGTTGATTGCTTCGAAAGGGCAAGGCTGACTCAAGAGGGGGAACCCGAGCACCCTTCCAAGTACTTGAAACCGGTTATGGCCGGGTAGTCTGGCAGCGATGCGCGGGGACCTTCACTCGGGCGGGCAACGACCGGTTGCGGTGCGTTCAAAGGACCGCTTAGTGGACCCAGGAGTCAACGCCGCTAACCGGCATGACTGCTCGGTACCTGTTTGCGATCTTAATTGCCCAGCATAGCAACTATTCCAACCAATGAATGGCGCCAACAAAGCTCAGGCATTCATGCAGGTTTAAAAGCAATTGAGTTTTAGGTGTGCCTTTTAAAGTCGTTCACTTGTGTGTTGGTTGCTGTCGCCAGAAGCCTGCAATTCAGAGATCTGCGATCGGACCTAAAACTGGTATGCGCTATGGGCCTGGAGCCGCCACACGGGATCGATCGGTAACCCGAAATTAATTGCGGTCCTGGCTACAAATGCCGTTGCGGTTTCAAATGTTTTCGGAAAGTCAGCGGTTCAGTAACGAGGAAGCGGCCTTTGGCCGCGCGCGCCTGCGAGATCGGGCCAGCAAGGTCGCATACGACTCGGTTTAGGACAACGCTCAAATCTCGCGGACCTGCACCTTTCGCCACTTGATCGGCCCACCTGGAATGTTGTTTGCGCCTAGCGCGTATTGCAGTGCGATTGGTCCCTGCGCGAACTTTTCGTCCCGTACGTTGACCGTCTGCACGTCGTTCAGGACCACTGTCAGCTGCGAGCCTTTCACCGTCACTTAATAGACGTTCCACTTACCGCCGGCCTTGGGCATGGGAACCACCTTGGAGACATTGACGATCGCGCCAGTGCCGTAGACCGGTTCAGGTCGTTGGTAGAAGATGTTTACTTCATAAGAATTAACCGCATTGATCTTGGCCGGGTCCTGTGGGCGCATGAAAATGCCGCTGTTGGTGGTGTGGTCGGACCAGAACTCTGCGCGAATCTGAAAATCTCGATAACTCTTCTTCGTCACCAGGAAGCCGCCTGCGCCGCGGTCAGCCACGATGGTGCCGTCCTCTGCGCGCCAGTTCGCGTCGCCGACGCGGTTGAAGTTGTCCAGTCCGGAACTGCCCTCAATCAGGGTGCTCCAGCCGTCGCCCGTACGGGGCATGGAGCCGCAACCTTGCAGGACGAAGAGCGAGCCCAGCAGTTCCGCGCAAATGAAAGTGGAACGTTTCATCAATGTCGCCTGTTTTGATTTGGGTCGCCATTATGTTGGCCGCCCTAAAGACTGGCCATCAGTCTTTTCCCGCTATTTTTGCTGTGAAAAGTTGACCTTCAAGCTTCACCGACAAAATCGACGCTTTGGAGTAGTAATTGCACCCGTTTCAAAGATCACAATGGACTCGAAATCAACCAGTGTCTGACCATAAATTAAATATAGCCGCCTGTTCTTGGTTGCCATTGGAGTTTCACAAAACCAAAACGATGTGAGGTGGTGCGACTTTTTTTACGCCTTCAATTGCGCGGAATGATGACCGCGTGACCAGCCAAAATTGGGCGAATGCCTTACTGGGACCCGTTTCCTGATCAGAATTTCACGCTTTGTTTGCCTTAGGCGACTCAGCTGGCGAAGACAGCATTCCGGCCGGTTGCATCTGCAGGTCCGGGGTAGCAATTGCCCGCTCCAGAAGCCAGTCAACAAAGCGCATGACCTCAGGTCGTTGTGCGTGGCGCTCGGGGTACACCAGAAAGTGCGCCTTTACTGGCAGGTACTCGCCTGACGCAAATACGGGTGTGAGCCTGCGCTTGTTCAGGTGCAGCGCAGCAATGGAAGTACTTTCAAACGTTACACCCAAGCCCTGAACGGCGGCATCCAGCGCCATGAATGCGCGATCAAAACGATAGGCATAGTTCCCCGGCGTGTGCGCGATGTCCTGGGCAGCAAACCAGTCCGGCCATTGAACCACGCCGACGGTGGACTGAATGAGCGGAACGTGCATCAGGTCTTCGGCAGATGCAATCCGATGGCGTTTGATGAAGGCCGGGCTGGCCAGCGGCATGACCTGCTCTTCAAAGATTGGCCGCACCGCCAGCTGCGGCCAATGCGGGGCGCCATAACGGATGTCAATGTCCGTATGCCCAGCAGCGAAGTCTGAATGCACCACCGATGACGACATGGAAAGCGAAATATCGGGATGAATTTTCGCGAAGTCCTTCAGGCGTGGCATGAGCCAAAGCGCCGCAAAGCTCGGCGTCGCGTGTACATGCAGCGAATTCCGTACACCTTTTCTCGCATTGTCAGTGGCTGCACTGATTGCAGCCATGGCGCCGCTTACCCGCTTGAGGTAATCGTCGCCCGCAACGGTGAGGTCGACGTTATGTGCCGTGCGATCAAACAGGCGGATATTCAAGAACTGTTCAAGTTTGGCCACCTGGTGGCTGACGGCCGAGGGGGTGAGATGCAGTTCTTTTGCCGCGCGAGAAAAATTTCTTCGGCGTGCTACGGCTTCAAAGGCTGCGAGGCATGCAAAAGGGGGAAAAGATGAACGCATGATGTAAATCAGGGAAAACCCAATAATGACAATACGTCACTATAAAGTGAAAATATATCGTTTGCATTCAACAATGAGAATTCTGACAATCACTTTACTCAAATTAACCAGAGACAAAACATGTTGCTTGAAGACAAGGTGGTTCTCATTACCGGCGGTGCTGGTCCCAACGGGCTAGGCTTTGCTACTGCGCTGCAAATGGCCAGACACGGTGCCCGCGTTGCCATTCTGGATTTGGCAGACGCCAGGCCGGTTGAAGCCGCAGCGCAGCTGGGCGATGCGCATTTTGGTGTTGTCGGAAATGTCACCGACAAGACCGCCGTGGACCGCGCAGTGGAACAAGTGCTGGCCAAATTTGGCCGCATTGATATTTTGGTAAACAATGCGGGCATCACGCAGCCACGCAAGACGGTGGACATCTCGGCTGCGGACTATGACGCTGTATTGGACGTGAGTCTTCGTGGCACGCTCCTGTGCTCGCAGGCGGTGATTCCAGTGATGGAGCGTCAGCAAAGCGGCTCCATCATTTGTATCTCGTCTGTTTCTGCGCAGCGCGGCGGCGGAATCGTTGGGGGGCCGCACTACTCAGCAGCCAAAGCCGGCGTGCTTGGGCTGGCCCGTGCGATGGCGCGTGAACTGGGCGCTGCCGGAATCCGCGTTAACTGCATTGCCCCAGGCCTGATCAGCACCGACATCATCAAGGGCAAATTGACCGAGGAGAAAAAAACCGAGATCGCCGAAACGATTCCGTTGGGGCGTCTGGGCCGGGCCAATGACATCGCGGGTGCCTGCGTTTTCCTTGGCAGCGATTTGTCGGCGTACTGCACCGGCATCACGCTCGATGTCAATGGCGGCATGTTGATTCACTGACAAAGCGGGAATTCTTCTCCATCACTTTTACATTACTTTTACGAGTTTTTGAAATCGAAGCGCCACAGGGCACAGAAGCGCCTCATGCCCGGTGGCTCGCTGAAAAGATTGGCAAGTACCGCGAAATCACGGCCAATTGACCATGCCGAACCACCGGAGACAAACACATCATGACAAAATTGACTCGTCGGGCCTTGCTGGCGCAATCCGCAACGCTGCCGCTTTTCTCGATCATCTCGCACCGCGCCGACGCCGCCGAGTTTGAACTCAAGTACGCCACCGGACAAGACCCGACGCATCCGGTTAATCTGCGCGCCAAGGAAGCACACGACCGCATCCGTGAGGCCAGCTCAGGCCGGGTCAACATCAAGCTCTTTCCGGCCAACCAACTCGGTAACGACACAGACCTGTTGTCGCAGGTGCGCAATGGTTCGGTCGATTTTTTCAACCTGTCCTCGCTGATCTTGTCGACCTTCGTGCCGATCTCGGGCATCACCAGCGTTGGTTTTGCCTTCAAGAACTACGACGACGTGTGGAAAGCGATGGACGGTGATCTGGGCAACCACATCCGTGCCGAAATCGCAAAAACATCTATCTTTACCGTCTCCAAGATCTGGGACAACGGTTTTCGCCACATCACGTCGTCTTCACGCGACATCAAAACTGCAGCCGACCTCAAGGGCTTCAAGCTGCGAGTGCCGCCTGCGCCATCGCTGACATCGATGTTCAAGGCGCTTGAGGCGGCTCCGGCTACCATCAACTTTAATGAGGTGTACACAGCTTTGCAGACGAAGGTGGTGGAGGGCCAGGAAAACCCCCTGGCCATCATCGCAACCGCCCGGCTCTATGAGGTTCAAAAAAGCTGTAGCCTTACTGGTCATGTCTGGGATGGGTACTGGGTGCTTGGAAACAAACGCGCATTTGAAAAGCTGCCTGCGGACGTCCAACAGATTATCAAGCGAGAGCTTGACAAGTCTGCCACCGATCAGCGCGCCGATGTGGCCCGGCTCAATACCAGCCTGGTTGCAGACCTCAAAGCCAAGGGCATCAATTTCGTCGATGTTCAGCAAGAAGATTTCCGCAAAAAGTTGATAAGCACAGGCTTTTATGGCGAGTGGAAGACCAAGTACGGCGCAATGCCCTGGGATCTTCTGGAAAAAGTCTCCGGCAAGCTCGGCTAACTGCAAAGTCACCTCGCTCTGCGTGCCGGTCCGCGAGGTGAACCTTTGAGTGAACGTGATGGTGAGCAGCCGCGCGGACTCTTGTGGCGGCTGTACGTGGCTCTTTGGCGAAAATAAATTATGAATTTCCCTATCGATGAGCATGAAAATGCAGTTCAGACGGGCCGGCGCGAGCCGATCGCCTGGCTTGAGACGCTGAACAAGGCGCTTGCGACGCTGGTTGAAATACCGGCCGCGCTGCTGGTGCTGGCTGAGGTCGTTGTACTGCTGATGGGCGTGATAAGCCGTTACGTCTTTCACCAACCCCTCGGATGGTCTGACGAGCTGGCGTCGATCCTGTTCCTTTGGCTGGCGATGTTGGGGTCGATCGTTGCTTTCCAGCGCGGCGAGCATATGCGCATGACGGCGATGGTTGGCAATCTCGAACCGAGGCAGCGGGCCTTGCTCGATCTGGTTGCGATCGCAGCTGGCGTTGCCTTCCTGGCGTTTGTCGTACACCCTGCCTACGAGTTTGCGGCAGACGAAGTGTTTGTCACGACACCGGCGATGGGTATACCCAACGCCTGGCGTGCCGCCGCACTTCCCATCGGCCTTGGGCTGATGTTGCTCGTGGGCATCATCCAGATCTTTCGCATCGGGCGACTGAAGGATGTCGTCTTGGCCGTGGGCCTGGTTGCCCTTGTCGTTGGGGCGATGGCGCTGGTCGGCCCGCTACTGAAGCCGCTTGGCAACTGGAACCTGTTCGTCTTTTTTGTGCTCGGCGTTGGCGTCATGGTGCTGCTGGGTTTGCCCATTGCGTTCTCGTTCGGACTCGCGACCTTTGGTTACATTGCACTGACGACCAGCACGCCAACAATGGTCATCGTCGGCCGGATGGACGAAGGCATGAGCCATCTCATCTTGCTCGCGGTTCCCCTGTTTGTCTTGCTCGGCCTGTTGATTGAAATGACCGGCATTGCGCGCGCCATGGTTAATTTCCTGGCGAACCTCTTGGGGCACGTGCGCGGCGGACTGTCGTATGTGCTGATTGGTGCGATGTACTTGGTGTCGGGCATCTCAGGCTCAAAAGCAGCCGATATGGCGGCGGTGGCACCGGCACTGTTCCCGGAAATGCGCGAGCGAGGTGCCAAGCCAGGCGATCTGGTGGCTTTGCTGTCCGCTACTGGTGCGCAGACCGAGACGATTCCACCGTCACTTGTACTGATCACGATTGGGTCCGCCACTGGCGTGTCGATTGCAGCTTTGTTCACCGGCGGTTTGTTGCCTGGCGTTGTGGTGGGGCTCACTCTGGCCGCGCTTGTGTGGTGGCGCTACCGGGGTGAGGACCTCACGGGCGTAAGACGCGCCACGGGCCGCGAGATCGGCAAGTCGCTTCTGATCTCAATTCCGGCACTAGCGCTTCCCGTTGTCATTCGCGCAGCGGTGGTCGAAGGTGTTGCCACGGCGACCGAGGTGTCCACCATCGGCATCGTTTACGCCGTGATTGCTGGACTGCTCGTGTACCGGCAATTTGACTGGAAGCGGGTCTATCCGATGCTGGTTAGTACCGCGTCACTTTCAGGTGCCATTTTGTTCATCATCGGTGCAGCCACCGCCATGGCTTGGGCGCTGACGCAGTCCGGCTTCTCGACCGCGCTGGCCGATGCGATGAAGGCGTTGCCAGGTGGTGCAGTCACCTTCATGGCCGTGTCGGTCGTGGCTTTCATCATTCTGGGCTCCGTACTGGAGGGTATTCCTGCCATCGTGCTGCTGGGCCCTCTCCTGTTTCCGATTGCCCGCCAGGTTGGGATTCATGAAGTGCATTACGCCATGGTCGTCACTCTGTCGATGGGTATTGGCCTGTTTGCGCCGCCATTTGGGGTGGGCTACTACGCGGCCTGCGCCATCAGCCGTATCCACCCGAATGAGGGCATGAAGCCCATTGTGGGCTACATGATCGCGCTGTTCATCGGAACCGTTATCGTCGCCGCGGTCCCATGGATATCCATCGGGTTCCTCTGACAAATGCACCCCATCCACCGAGCGCTAAATCGACCCGAAATTGCAGGGCAGCCCTTTGACAATGCGATGTGTGGAATTGCCACGTCACCTCTCAGGATGCCTTGCACTGTTACCTGCCTTATTACCTGCCTTATTCGATCTTCCAAGGAGATATATGTCTGATTTATCGACGCTTCAAGAAAGCGCTTATCGCATTCGCCGCTACGCCCTGCGTATGGGGGAAGTTCAAGGGCAGGGCTACATTGGGCAGGCACTCGGATGGGCTGACGTGCTGGCGGTGGCTTACCGGCATGCGTTAAATTACCGGCCCGAAGATCCCAAGTGGGAGGGGCGCGACCGTTTCCTGCTGTCGCACGGTCACTACGCAATCGCTTTGTACGCAGCGTTGATAGAAGCCAAGATCTTGCCGGAGGAAGAACTCGAAACCTACGGCAGCGACGACAGCCGCTTGCCGATGTCAGGAATGGCGACCTACACGCCCGGCATGGAAATGTCGGGGGGGTCGTTGGGACAAGGCTTGTCTATCGCGGTTGGGGTCGCGCTGGGTCTGCGGCTGAAGAAGAATTCGGCCTTTGTTTACAACTCAATGTCCGACGGTGAGCTGGATGAAGGCTCGACCTGGGAGGCCGCTATGGGTGCCGCCCACCACCGGCTAGCTAACCTGATCTGCCTGATTGACATCAACAACCAGCAGGCCGACGGCCCGTCCGGGAAAATCATGGGCTTTGAGCCACTGGCCGATAAATGGGCGGCGTTCGGCTGGCATGTACAGCGCGTCGACGGCAATGACCTGCCAGCCGTCATTGCTGCCTTCGATGCAGCACGGGCGTTGACCGAAGACAAGCCGCGGGTAATCCTCTTTGACACTTTGATGGGTCGGGGCGTCCCGTTCCTCGAAACCCGCGACAAGAACCACTTTATCCGTGTCGATCCGCCGGAATGGCAGCAAGCCATCGCCCATATCGACAGCATGCAAACCGAAGGAGTCGTTTAATGAACGCCACTACCGAAAAGAAACCACGGCTGACCACCTCAGCCATGATCGCCTCGATCGCCAGCGAGGGCCAGCGCTTCACGGCGGCGCCGTTTGGCAAAGCCCTGGTTGAGCTGGCGCGCAATCGTCCGGAGATTGTCGGCATGACGGCTGACCTTGCCAAATACACCGACTTGCACCTGTTCGGCAAGGAATACCCGGAGCGCTTCTTTCAGATGGGTATGGCCGAGCAGCTGCTGATGGCGGCAGCCGGTGGCATGGCCAAGGAAGGCTTTATTCCGTTCGCAACGACCTACGCCGTGTTTGGTACCCGCCGCGCCTACGACTTTGTGCACCAGGTCATTGCTGAAGAGAACCTGAACGTCAAGATCTGTTGCGCGCTGCCTGGATTGACGACAGGCTATGGGCCGAGTCACCAGGCGACGGAGGACCTGGCCATGATGCGCTGCATTCCTGGCATGACCATCATTGACCCATGCGACGCGCTCGAGATTGAGCAAGCTGTGCCGCAAATGGCTGACCATGTTGGCCCTGTCTACATGCGACTGCCGCGCGGCAACGTGCCACTGGTGCTGGACGAGTACAACTACAAGTTCGAGCTCGGCAAAGCCAAGCTGATACGCGACGGCAATGAGGTTCTGGTGATTGCCAGTGGCTTCATGACCATGCGTGCGCTGGAAGTTGCCGAGCAACTGAAGGCCGATGGCATCGATGTCGCAGTGCTGCACGTCCCCACGATCAAGCCGCTTGATGAAGCGACCATCTTGGCCGAGGTCCGGCGGCTGGGAAGACTGGTCGTGGTGGCAGAGAATCATTCGGTAATCGGCGGTTTGGGTGAGGCTATAGCCGGTTTGTTGATGCGTTCAGGCGTCGCTACAGCATTTCGTCAGATTGGCTTGCCAGACGCTTTTCTCGACGCGGGTGCGCTGCCGACGCTGCACGACCGCTACGGCATTTCAACAGAAATGATGGCTCAAAAAATTAAAACCTGGGTCGCAGTGTGAGTCTGTGGCGGCGACGCAAAACAACTGAATTGACCGGTAGTGACGCATTCAATTTCAACCAACCACCCGATGCACTTACAAGGTGACGCATCTCCAAATTAACCGAAGGGTTCGCTGCCTATTTTGTGGTCCGGATACGCACAGTCAATCACTCTTTCATCGGTCCAAATTTTTTTATAAAAGAAAATCATGAACATTACATTTATCGGCATTGGGGCTATTGGGTTGCCGATGGCTTTGCGGATTCAAGCGGCTCATCACGCAGTCACGGGTGTCGATGTGTCGGACGCGATCATTGCCAATGCAAAGTCGAAGGGACTGGAAGCTTGCAATGATTTTGCTGCCGCGCCACGTGCAGAAGTGGTGGTGGTTATGGTCGCCACGCCAGATCAATTGGCCGGGCTCGTCAGCCAGGTAGGCAGGGCCGCTGCGGGCCAACTGTGGATCATCATGTCCACAGTTGGTCCGCAGTCCATACGGGCGCAAGGGGAAGCCTTGCAGCGGGCTGGCGCTCGTGTCGTAGACGCGCCTGTCACAGGTGGCGTAGCCCGTGCGAAGACAGGCGCATTGGTGATTTTTGCAGCGGGCGCTGCGGCGGATGTGGCTTTGGCTACACCGTTGCTGCAGACCATGGGTAACGTCAAAACAACGGGCGAACGACTCGGCGATGGACAAAGTATCAAAGTAGTGAACCAACACCTTTGCGCCGTGCATATCGCTGCAGCGGCCGAAGCCCTCAATTTGGCGCGCTTGCTTGGCCTCAATCCGTCTGTTGTTTTGGACCTTGTAGAAAAAGGCGCAGCCGGTTCCTGGATGCTTACTGACCGCGGTCCCCGCATGCTTGCAGGCAGCGATGTCGAAGTCACCAGCGCCATCAACATCTTCGTGAAAGACAGCGGGTTGGTAGCGGCGGCAGGCGCTGGCTGTAGCGCCCAACTTCCTCTGCTGGCTATTGCGCACGAGCGTTTTTGCCGGGCGGCAGACGCCGGTCTGGGCTTGCGCGACGACAGCCGTGTGATTGAGACCTGGATTTAATAGGGCAGACAAAACATCAAGATTGAAGTTTGTCTGATTAAATATAAATCTCTCAAAACTTCGCGCATGACAGCCAGATGATCATCCCCCCGCCAGCGCATCCTGTGCAAGACCCCCTTGTCTCCTATTTCTGGAGTGGCGAGGCCATTCGCAGCCGAAGTGTAAGCAGCGTTGTGCTGGTGGGCACGGTCAATGTTCCTGCACCCCCAGCAAGGCTGTCGGCTGATTGGGAGCGGGACATAGTGCAGCGCCTGAGACTGGCACCTGGTGAGGTCGAGGCTTTGCCTTTGGCACGTGCGCGCATGCGCTGGCCAGAGTACCGGCAATGCGTGCAGGCCATGTCTGACTGGACGGGTACGCTGGGCCTGCCGGCTTCGCTGACCGCCTGCGATGTAGCCCTGATGGCCTGCCGTGGCGCCAAATACCACCACGATGGCGCGCAGTATGGCGGTATGTCTTTTTGCAATCTTTTTTTAAGTGAAGACCGGGGTTTGGACTTGCACTTCCCATCTACCGGCCATCGAATCCCCTTGACCACGGGTACGGCTGTGATGTTCGATACCGGACAGCCGCATGCCGTCATTGACAGGAGCAGCAGCGGCTTTAACGTGGCTGACTTTCCACCCGACCGGGATTGCTCCCAGGTATTCCTGACCTGGGAGCTTCCTATCGAGAATGCCCATGTTGGGCATGTACTCGGGATAGCCTTTGACATCGACCCCACAACCGCGTTATTACTGGATGATGAGCAGGTCTGGCGGGACGGCACAAGAGCCAGCGTATGCCCGGATTCAGGTCGATGGTGCCAGAATGAATAACCTTGTGACTCCTTAACCCCCCAGGCCCGCGAAAATATTCTGCACGTCGTCGTTGGCGTCGATAGCCGCCAGGAAGGCTTCCACTTCTTCGAGATCTTTGGCGCTTAGCGACGCAGGATCGACCGGATTTTTGGCCTTGTAGCCCAGCTTGGCAGACAACACGCTGAAGCCGTGGGTGGGCAGCGCGCGGCTGACCAGGTCCAGGTCGGCAGGGTCGGTCAGGAACATCGTTGTACCGTCTTCCTCGCCAGGCTCAAAGTCCTGTGCACCTGCTTCAATGGCGGCCAGTTCCGCATCTGTACCCGGGGCCGCAGGCTCGGCTTCGATCATGCCCACATGGTCAAAATCCCAGGCCACCGAACCAGAGGTGCCCAACTGCCCCTTTCGAAACAGCACGCGTATTTCAGAGGCGGCGCGGTTCAGGTTGTCGGTCAGGCACTCGACCATGAGCGGGACGCGGTGCGGCGCAAAACCTTCGTAAATCACGTGCTCAAAATGCACGGCTTCGCCGGTCAGGCCAGCCCCTTTTTTGATGGCGCGATCCAGGGTTTCTTTGGGCATCGAGACCTTGCGTGCCTGCTCTACCACCAGACGCAGGCGCGCGTTTGACGCCGGGTCGGCCCCGCTGCGCGCCGCGATCATGATGTCTTTGGCTAATTTTCCGAATACCCTGCCCTTGGCATTCGCGGCCAGATCCTTGCCTTTTGCTTTCCACTGCGCGCCCATGTTGAAGTTTCCTTGGTGTTGTAGCGTCCAAATGCGCCTGGCTTGATTGTTGAGGCATGCGCGCTGTTTGAAAAGACGTTAAGCATGACTGAAGGGAAATAGTTTATACACCCACAGACGCACCGCGTTCAACATCTGTGCCTCGACGCGCTTCAGCGTAACTTGCGCCACAGCGTGGTGCGGCTGATGCCCAGCGTGCGCGCTGCAAGGTCACGGTCGCCGCCTGCAGCGCGCAAAGCCGCCTGCACACGTTGCGCCTCGTGCTGACGGCGCATTTCCGGCAGTGAATCGGCTTGGGATGTTTCATTGGTCTCACTCTTCACCACCCCATGGCCGAGCAGGGCAATCATGTCATGGCTGGAAGGTGTACCAGCGGCCATCAGGCAGGCCATGGCGATACGCTCCGCCACGCTTTCAAGCTCGCGTACGTTGCCTGGCCAGGCGTGGCCCAGCAACGCCGGCATGGCATTGCGCAGGACCTGCACGGCGAGATGAGATACGCCGGCGCGCTCAAGTGCTGCCGGTATGAGTTTGGCTGCCAGTGCCTCCACATCCTGCGGCCGGTCCCGCAGCGGTGGGACGACTACCTGCAAAATGTGAATGCGGTAGAAAAGATCTTCCCGAAAACTGCCCAGCCCCACCATGGCAGACAAGTTGCGGTTGGTGGCTGCCACGATGCGCACATCGACGGGGATGGTGTCTATGCCGCCCACGCGGGTGATTTCTTTTTCTTGCAGCACGCGCAGCAAGCGGGTTTGCAGCAGCAGGGGCATTTCGCCCACTTCGTCCAGAAACAGTGTGCCGCCATTTGCCGCCTCAAACAAGCCCGCCTTGCCGTGCCGCCGTGCGCCGGTAAATGCACCTTCTTCGTAGCCAAAAAGCTCGGTCTCCAGCAGGTTTTGTGGAAACGCGCCGCAATTGGTCGCAACGAACGGATGCTGCCGCCTTCGGCTTGCCTCGTGAATACCCTGTGCCACAACTTCCTTGCCCGAGCCGCTTTCCCCCTGGATCAGCACCGTGGCATCGCTGTTTTTGGCCAATATCTCGCAGCGCCTGACCAGCTCACGCATTGACGGCGATATCGCGACGAGCTGGTCCAGTGTGTAGCGGGCCGAGCGTGAACGCCGGTGGCTGTGCGCGCGCAGTCGGCTGACAGCGTTTTCCATCGGACCAGGCGCGTGGAGTGTGAAGACAGCACCTGTTTGTTGGCCTGCGTTGTGCAGTGGTACACAATCCACCACCAGCGAGCGACCCAGCAGCTCATCGACGCGACCCAGCTCTGTTGTGCCCTGGGTCAGTACGGCACCTGGCTGCAGCCCTACAAATACCCGTTGTAGCGACGCGCCCAGTGCGCCTTCGCCCGAGCGCCCCACCATGCGGGCAGCCGCTGGATTGATGGTGGTGATGTGCCCGGCCATGTCGATGGCCACCACCCCGTCGCTAAGGTGCCGCACCACGGAATCGAGTTGTGCATGTCGGGATTTTTCGTTTCGTTGGGCCACAGCAATGGTGATGGCATCTTCAATGGCGTCGCGTACCGAGTCGGTGGAATAAAGAAAAACGCCTGCCAGTCCCGCCTGTTGCGCCATGCTCACCACCAGGCCCGCACCCACCACCACCTCAATGCCCGAATCGGCGAGTTCCTGAATACGGTAAGCGACATCGTCGGTGGTTTCGTAGGAGCGAAGCGCCAACCCGATGCCAAAAAGCCCCGCGAATCGGCGTAATTCAGGGGACACGGCGCGGTGCAGCACCACGGCTATGCGGCTGGAGATGGTTTTGGCATTGCACAACGCAGCCATCAGGTCGTAGCCCCCGACCTTGACCATCACGACAGGAACCGCCAGATGGCTACGCAGATAGGCACCGTTGGAGCCCGAGGCCAACACCACGTCACAGGTTTGCTGTGCCGACTGGTCGAGCAGGTGGGCCACCGCGTCGTCAAACGCCAGATGGGCGACCCTGATGCGCGCGCGTGCGGCAAACTCCGGGCTGACCGCGCGAAAGGTGTCGATCAGTCGGTGTCCGCTCACGGCCCAGATGATGGGGCCAGCCGGTGAGTCAGGGAAGGTAGAAGCGACTTTAGCCATGTCCGAGGAATGAAATGGTGTAACCATATGGTTCACTATTGAAACAGGTTATTTCGTTTGTGAAATGTTTGATGAACTATAGCTCCACTACAGTTGAGCTATACACAAAAATAGCTAATTAAATCAACACTCCAAACGCAGGCGTGTTTTGATGGTTCGCTTGGCACGTGCATTGCAGGAAGTTGTGACGGCGCGCGCACGCATGCGGCCCTTAAAACAGCAGGAGACAAAGACATGATCAGATCAAGCCGAATGGCAGCAGCGGTATGCGCCGCATTTTCTTTGGCGGTGATGGCCGCGTCGGTATCTGCATACGCCGCAGACACTGACCCTTATCCCAATCGCCCAGTCAAACTCGTCGTCGGTTTTGCCGCCGGCGGCAGCTCTGATACGGTGGCGCGCATTCTGGCTCCCCGCATGGCCGATGCGCTGAAGCAGAGCGTGGTGATTGACAACAAGCCTGGTGCGGGCGGCAATATTGCGTCGGATTTTTTGGTCAAGGCACCAGCCGACGGCTACACTATCATGCTGGGCACCATTGGTTCGCTGGCGGTCAACCAGCACCTCAATAAACTCAGCTACAACCCCGTGACGGACATGGCCGGCTTGTCGATGGCGGTGGTGTTCACCAACGTGCTGGTCGTTAACACCGCGAGCAGTATCCGCACGCTGGACGATTACATTCGCCAGGGCAGGGCGGCGAATTCGAGCCTGTCCTTCGGGTCATCGGGTATTGGCAGCAGCGGCCACCTGGCGGGCGAACTTTTAAAGTCAGCTGCAGGCCTGAACAACCAGCATGTGGCTTACCGCGGCGGTGCGCCCGCCATGAATGACCTGCTCGGCGGCGTACTACAGTCTATTTTTTCGAGCCCGACCGATGCACTGCAGTTTATCCAGGCCGGAAAGTTGCGGGCCATTGCCACTACAGGCAGCAAGCGGCTTGAGGCCCTGCCGCAAGTGCCCACCATCGCAGAGTCGGGTTACCCCGGTTTTGAGGCAAGCAACTGGTATGCCTTTACCGCACCCCAGCGCACGCCGCCGGAGATGGTGCAACGGCTTAACAACGCCATCGTGACAACCCTCAATGACCCTGGTGTGGTGGCGCAGCTGCGCAAGCTGGGTCTGGACCCGACACCCTCAACGCCTGATGAAACCATTCGCTTCATGCGCAAGGAGAGCGACAAATGGGGTGTGCTGGTGCGCAAAGCCGGTATCAAGGGCGAGTAAGCCATGGAGTCAAGCATGAACGCAACGATTGCAGAAAAAATCCTGGCCAAGCATGCCGGTCTGGACCACGTCAAGGCCGGGGACATCGTCATTGCAAAGGTCGACTTCGCCATGGTGCATGACGCCAGAGCGCCCAACACCATACGCATGGTCGACAAGATGGGCGTGCCACGCCTGCCCTTTGCCAGCAAGACCGCCTGGGTACTTGACCACTACTCGCCCCCGCCCAATGTCGAGGCCGCGCAAACACACAGCGCCATGCGGCGTTTTGCCGACGAGCACGGCAGCGTGCTTTACGACATTGGTGACGGGATTTGCCATCAAGTACTGCCGGAGGGTGGCCACCTGACTTGTGGCGACCTGATTGTTGGCACCGACACCCATTCCACCACCTACGGCGCGTTCAACGCTTTTGGCACCGGCATTGAGGGAACTGATGTGACAGCAGTCATGTCCACCGGCAAGGTCTGGTTGCGCGTGCCCGAATCGGTACGGGTGCAGCTCAATGGCCGCCTGCAACCCGGCGTATGGGCCAAGGACCTCACGCTTTACATGCTGGGCCGTTTTGGCGCCGAAGGCCTGAACTACCGGGCGATTGAATATGTTGGCCCGGCCGTCAGCGCGATGGAAATCGACGACCGTATGACGCTGGCCAACCATGCTGCTGAACTCGGTGCCAAGGCTGCGCTGCTGGAGGCCGACGACAAAACCTTTGCCTGGCTGGCCGCGCACGGTGCCAAAGCGCCGCAGCCGGTAAAGGCCGATGCGGACGCCGTGTATGCCGACCGCGTTGAAATCGACGCCTCGGCGCTCACGCCCCAGGTGGCGCGCCGCCATGCCGTTGACGACATCGTGGCCGCCTCGGAAGTGGTTGGGCAAAAGATCAACTTTGCATTGATTGGCACTTGTACCAACGGGCGGCTTGATGACATCCGCCAGGCGGCTGCGATTTTGAAGGGGCGGCGCCTGGCAAAGGGCGTGCGCATGATCGTCACCCCGGCCTCACGCCAGATTTACCTGGCGGCCCTGCGTGAAGGCCTGTTCGAAATACTGATCGAAGCCGGCGCATCGGTTGAAGCGGCAGGCTGCGGTACCTGTGTGGGTATCACCAACCACCTGATTCCGGGTGACCGTGAAGTCGTGATCTCCAGCGCGAACCGCAACTTCAAGGGCCGGCTCGGCAACCACGATGCCGAGATATGGCTGGGCTCTGCCGCCACGGTGGCGGCATCGGCCCTGACAGGCTTTGTCACCGACCCGCGCACCGTGGCGGGTGGGCAATGGGAGGCCTCACATGTTTGATTCTTCTTCAAACGACAGCATCAAAGGCCGGGTGTACCTGCTCGGCGACGACGTCAACACCGACCTGTGCTGCTCCGGCAAGTATCTGCCCGGCAAGGACGAAAGCTACATCGCAGCGCAGGCCTTTGAAGCCGTTTCACCCGGTTTTGCGACGCGCTTTGCGACCGGCGGTGTGATTGTGGCGGGCAAGCACTTCGGCATCAACTCGTCCCGCGAACAGGCCGTGCATATCCTTCGCCGCATGGGCGTGGCGGCGGTTGTGGCACCGTCTTTTGGGCGGCAGTTTTTTCGCAACGCCATCAACAACGGCTTGCCGGCGCTGGAGTGCGACACCAGCGGCATCGCCGACGGCGACGCGGTGTTGCTGGACCTGGGTGGCCAGGCGTTGACGGTGGCCGGACGTGCCATTTCGCGCCCTTTGCCTGCCATGCCAGCCGCCATACGCGCCATTCTGCGTGAGGGCGGCCTGATCCCCTTTTTAGCCAAACACCCCACTTGGGAATTGTCCGCATGAGTGTCCAAGACATCCCCCACCAGCCCATGGCCGTCAACCGCGCGAGCCGCCTGCGACAGGCATTGCACCAGCGTCTGGCGCAGCGTAGCCGCGCTGCCTTGATAGCACCTGGCATTTACGACGGTTACGGTGCGCGCATGGTGGCACAGTCCGGCTTTGAAGCCGCTTACATGACGGGCAACGGCGTGTCGGCCTGTCTGCTGGGCCGGCCTGATGTGGGCCTGATTGATTTGTCACTGATGGCCAACCACGCCCGCAACGTGGCCGCGTGCATCGACATTCCCCTGATTTGCGATGCTGACACCGGCTACGGCGGCATCGTGGCGGTGCGGCGCACGGTGCAGGAGTTTGAAGCAGCAGGCGTTGCAGCCGTTCATATCGAAGACCAGCTGTCACCCAAGCGCTGCGCGCAGTTGCCAGGTGCCCGTGAAGTGCTGGCGTTTGATGCAGCAGTTGCAAAAATTGCAGCCGCCGTGGCGGCCCGCAACGACCCGGATTTTCTCGTCATTGCGCGTACTGACAGCGCTGCGTCGTGCGGTGTGGCCGAGGCGATACGCCGCGCACAGGCTTTTGAGCGCGTCGGTGCGGGTGCGGTTTTTGTAGAGCTGAAGGGCCACCCCGGCATCCTTGATGACATACGCCGCGTTGCCGATGCCGTGCGCATTCCGTGCATGGTCAACATCGACGCCGGTGGTCCACTGGCCGCGCTGCACACCGACCATCTGCATACTCACGGGATTGCACTGGCCATTTACCCCGCACTTTTGCGCAATGCGCTCGGCTTTGCCATGCGCGAGGCACTGCAGCACCTAAAGCAGGACGGCAGCACGGCCACCATGCGCCCGCGCATGTTGAGCAACCAGGAATACAGCGACTGCCTGGGGCTGCCTGAGGTAGAAGCCTGGGAGCAGCGCTTCCCGGATGCGGCGCTGGCGGTTGATGGCGCCCCATGAAGCCGGGGCCGCCTGTACTGTTTGGCAGCGCGAGCTTGCTGGCAGATCGGCAGACACCGCGGAAGAAGCATGAGGGCACTGTAATATGGTGCGCTTT
Organism: Polaromonas sp.; assembly: GCA_025352405.1. Taxonomy (GTDB): domain Bacteria; phylum Pseudomonadota; class Gammaproteobacteria; order Burkholderiales; family Burkholderiaceae_C; genus Polaromonas. The sequence continues at coordinate 11,957 of JANXTM010000187.1, read as the reverse complement.
GCACCTATGGCACCAGCCCTGAATGATGAAAAATTACCTGCGCCTTTCCACCGCCTTGCCGCTTGATGCTCCCGACGCTCTGCTGATCGGCCGTGTGTGGGTTGACGGCACCGGGCCTATCCTGGCGCTTATAGACGCCACCAGTGTGTTTGATCTATCCGGTGTGGCACCCACCAGCAGCCAGTTGCTAGAGTTGCCCGACGTCGCCCAGCGGGTACGCCAGGCCGCACCATCGCTGCCCCGCCTGGCGGGTACTGCAGAGGTGCTGGCCAATTCAAACGCGCGTGACCCGCAACTGCCATGGCTGTTGGCACCCTGCGATTTGCAGGCCATCAAAGCCGCCGGGGTGACCTTTGTGGCCTCGATGCTGGAGCGGGTGATTGAGGAGCAGGCGCGCGGTGATGCCAGTAAGGCCGAAGCGGTGCGGGCTGCGGTGGTCAAGGTGATTGGCGACAACCTGAGCAGCATCCAGCCCGGTTCGGCCGAGGCGGCCAGGCTCAAGGAGGTGCTGATTGCACAGGGCGTGTGGTCGCAGTACCTGGAAGTCGGCATTGGCCCCGACGCAGAAATTTTTACAAAAAGCCAGCCCCTCAGTGCGGTGGGCACCGGTGCCGAGGTCGGCATTCACCCGCAAAGCGTCTGGAACAACCCCGAGCCCGAGATCGTGCTGGCGGTTAATTCACGCGGCGAAACCGTGGGTGCTGCGCTGGGCAACGACGTGAATCTGCGCGACTTTGAAGGCCGCAGCGCGCTGCTGTTGGGTAAGGCTAAGGACAACAATGCATCGTGCGCGATCGGGCCGTTCATTCGCCTGTTTGACGACCACTTCAACATCGACGATGTGCGCCAGAGCGACTTGACGATGACCGTGACCGGGCCCGAAACCCCCGCACCCTTCACCATGACGGGCGGCTCATCATTGAAGAAAATCAGCCGCGACCCGCTGGACCTGGTGGCGCAGGCGTGTGGTGCCAACCACCAGTACCCCGATGGTTTCATGCTGTTTCTGGGCACCATGTTTGCGCCCACGCAAGACCGCCACGGCCCCGGCCAGGGCTTCACGCATGTGGTGGGTGATGTGGTGGCCGTGTCGACGTCGCAGCTGGGCACGCTGGTTAACCGCGTCACCACGTCTGACAAGGCCGCACCGTGGACGTTTGGTATTTCAGCGCTGATGAAGAGCCTGGCGAAGCGTCGCCTGTTGTAAACCCCCAAGCTTTTTAAGCATGCACACCTCAGCCCTCGTTTTATTTTCCGGTGGTCAGGACTCCACAACTTGTCTGGCCCAAGCGCTCTTCAAATATGAGCGCGTCGAAACCGTCGCCTTTGACTACGGCCAGCGCCACATCGTGGAGCTTGAAGCTCGGCTCAACGTGTTGCGCGAAATCAAAGAAAAGTTTCCACAGTGGGCCAGCAAGCTTGGTGAAGACCACTTGCTGGACCTGGCCGTACTGGGCCAGGTCAGCGACACCTCCCTCACGCGTGACGTGGCCTTCAAGATGGAAAGCTCGGGCCTGCCAAACACTTTTGTGCCGGGCCGCAACCTGCTGTTCTTGACCCTCAGTGCGGCGCTGGCTTACCGGCGCGATCTGCAAGTGCTGGTCACGGGGGTGTGCGAGACTGATTTTTCAGGCTACCCTGATTGCCGCGACGACACGATGAAGGCTATGCAACTGGCGCTGTCGCTCGGCATGGACAAGCGCTTTTTAATCGACACCCCGCTGATGTGGATCGACAAGGCCGACACCTGGCGCATGGCGCACCAGCTCGGGGGTCAGCCGCTGGTCGATCTAATTGTGGAGCACACCCACACCTGTTACCTGGGCGACCGACTGCACCGCCATGCGTGGGGCTATGGCTGCGGCACCTGCCCGGCCTGCGAGCTGCGCGCCCGGGGTTATCAGCGCTACGCCGAAAAAACCTGAAGGCGTAAAGCGCCTTCCACCACACAGCGCTGCACCTGCGGCGGTACGTCTCCAATGTGAAAGGCCAGTTTGCGTTCGCGCAGCGCCACGTCGCTGGCCGTCACCCGGTCAAACCGGCGCAGATGTTCGGTCCAAGACTCGTCAATGATCTGCTCGACATACCGCCCCGGCGTGCCGATGTCGCGCAGCAGCGCCCATTCAAGCGCACCCTGACGCAGGCGGCTGCGGCGACTTTCTTGCATCACGGCGTGAAAATCATGGCTGCGCAGCGGATCGATCAGGTAGTCAATAGTCACCACCACATGGCCTGCGCCGGGCGGGGCGTCTGCCACCGGTGCCTTGAACTCGCGTGAGGGCGTCAGGTCTTCCTCAATGCTCAGGTCCACCACCTGCCTTTGTGCGAGCAGCATGCAGACCGTGCCGCTCGCAGCGGCTACCAGCAGGCCCGTGGAGACGCTGGTCAGCGTGGCGATCTGACCCCATAGCGCCGCGCCCAGCGCACTGGCCCCCATGATGGCCATCTGGTACATCGACATACCGCGCGCGCGCACCCAGTCGGGCAAAGAAAGTTGCGCCGACACGCTGAGCGAGTTGGCGCAGCAAATCCAGGCCATGCCATTGAGCAGCATGGCGGGCACCGCCACCCAGGCGTTGGGCGCCAGCGCCATGACGGCGGTAGACACGGACTGAAGTATGGTTGAGCGCAGCACCAGCGTGTCACGCGGCATCAGTTGCCTGAGGCGCGGCAGGTACAGGGCCGCGCCAATCGCACCCACCCCCATGGCGGCGAGCAGCAGCGTGAAGGTGCCTGCATCACCGGTGTGCAGGTTGCGTGCCACCAGGGGCAGCAGGGCCAGTAACGCGGTGGAATGCAGAAAAAACAGCGACACCCGCAGCAGCACAGCACGCAGCCGACTGGACTGGCGTACAAACTGCAGTCCCACGCGCATTGCACTGAGCAACCGCTCGCGGCCCAGCGGGCTGGGCACATGCACGCGCCGCCAGCGCATGATGACAAAGCCCGAAATAACCGACAACACGGCGTTGAGCACAAACACATATTCGGTGCCGGCACTGGCAATTAGCGCACCGGCCACGAGCGGGCCGACGATGCGTGACGCATTCATGGCGATGCCGTTAAGCGCCAGCGCTGCCGGCAACTGCGCCCGCGGCACCAGCTCGGGCACGATGGCTGCAAACACCGGCCAGCGCATCGCCAGGCCTACGCCGTTGGCAAAGGTCAGGGCCAGCAGCAACGGCGGCGTCATGACGCCTGAAATCACCGTGAGGCACAGCAGCGTGGCCACCGTCGCAATCCAGAACTGCGTCAGGATGAAGTAGCGCCTGCGGTCCAGGATGTCGGCCAGGGCGCCGCTTGGCAAGCCGAGTAAAAACACCGGCAAGGTGGCCGACGTTTGCACCAGCGCCACCCACAGCGGCGTGGTGGTCATGGAGGTCATCATCCAGGCTGCTGCGACGTCGCTCATCCACATGCAGATGTTGGCCGCCAGCCAGGTGCCCCACAGCATGCGGAATACTGGTTGCCTGATAGGGGCCCAAGCGGACAGCTGATCGGATGAGCGGCCGGGTTTTATTTCTTCAGGCATTCGCTGGCGTATTTACAGAGCTGACTCAGGGCGAATTTTTCAGCGGACTGTCAGTCAGGCCGTACAGGGATGGCGCATCCGTGGGCAGTTTTTCAAGCGTCCATTGCCGGTTGTGAAAAGCCGCCACGCTGGGGCGGTGGGCAATTGACACCATGCCGCCATGCACGGTAGCCACATGCGTCTGCAGTTTTTCGTAAAGTGCTTTTTCAGCGGGCTCATCGAGGGCACTGGTGGCTTCATCGGCAAAAATCCATTGCGGTTTTTTGAGCAGCACGCGTGCAATGGCCAGCCGCTGTTGTTCGCCGCCAGACAGCTTTTGGCTCCACGCGTCCTGGTCGTCCAGACGGCTGATGAGTTGCGGCAGCATGGCGTCCTGCAGGGCCTGCTTGAGCGCCTCGTCGCTGTACCGCGCGGTGGGTTGCGGGTAGGCCAGCGCATCGCGCAACAGCCCATCGGGGAAGTAGGGACGCTGGGGAATAAACATCGCGCCCTGCGGCAGGTGGGTGTGGCCTTTTGTGAACGGCCAGATACCCGCAAACGCCCGAAACAGGGTCGATTTCCCACTGCCCGATGGCCCCTTGAACAGCACGCTATCCCCGGGGTTGGCGCTCAAAGACATATCACTCAGCAGTACCTGACCAGCGGGTAGGCTCAAAGTCAGATCACTGGCAGAAAGTGCATTTGAGGCTGTTGCAACCTGTGCGTTGTCTGCTTCTGAATTGATAGCGGAATGCGCCCGTGTTTTCTGCCCCGCAGCCGTTATGTTGTCCTCAAAACTGGTCAGACGGTCGGTCGTGGCGCGCCAGGCGGCGAGGTTGCTGTAGTTGTCAACCAGCCAGCTGAGCGAGTCTTGCACCCGCCCAAAGGCAGAGGATATCTGCATCAGCTCACCGAGCTGGATGGCACCGCTGAAAAAACGCGGCGCCGCCACAATGAACGGAAACACCACGGCGGCCTGGCCAAAAAAGTTGGTAAACCAGACCAGGTTTTTCTGCTTCTTGATCAGCTGCAGGTAGTTCGCAAGAACGCTGGAAAAACGCAGGTCCAGTTGCGCGCGCTCGACCGCTTCACCTTTGTCCAGCGCGATTGATTCGCTGTATTCGCGTACCCGCACCATGTGGTGCCGAAAGTCAGCCTCATAGCGCTGCTGCTGGTAGTTGAGCTTGATCTGCGGCCGGCCAATGTAATGTGTGATGACGCTGCCTACAGCGCAATACAGCACAGCCATCCAGACCATGAAACCCGGTATGTTGTAACTGCTGCCGCCCAGCGTGAAAGAAAAAGCGCCCGAAAGCGACCACAAAATGCCGACAAAACTCAGTAAGGTCACCACGGCATTGAGCAAGCCCATGCTCAGCGAAATGCTGTAGGTGGTGAACAGGTTGATGTCTTCCTGAATCCGCTGGTCGGGGTTGTCGGCGGTGTTTTTTTCGCCTGAGAAGCGCGCCAGCTCCAGGGTGTAAAACGCATGGTCGGCCAGCCAGCGCTGGAGGTAGTGCGCCGTCATCCAGGCACGCCAGCGCACTTCGAGCAGTTGCGTCAGGTAGAAGCGGTACACCGCAATGATGATGAAGGCAAAGGCCAGATAGGTGAAGCGCCCCAGCTGCGTCCAGAAAACTGGTTGGTCCTTGTTTTGCAGTGCGTCATAAAACACCCGGTTCCACTCATTGAGCAGCACCAGCATGTACACCGCCGCCAAATTCAGCACCACAATGGCCGCCAGCAGCCCGCGTGCCTTCCACTTGTCTTCAGATCTGAAATAGGGTGCCGACAAAGCCCAGACGCGGCCGCTGAAGGTTTTGAATGCAGAAAGTTTTTTGGCCAAAAGCATTTGCATGCACCCTGTTATGAAACTCAGACCCGAAATTTCGACGGCTGATCCGTTAAATGCAGTTCAATGTAGCAAGCGACTGGACGCCGGCCGTGATGGTTCCGCTGGCGTTGGACAGGGTGCAGACCTGCGTTGCGGGCTGTGCAGCAACAGCCAAAGTGAAGGTTGTGCCACCAGCCAAGATTCCGGGGAAAGTTGACACGCCGTTTGCATTCACCACCATCTGCACAGCCGCATTGTTCAAAGTCACCGTGCTGCCGGCGTTCAGGCCTGACACCGTTGCACCCAAAGAGTTTGCCGCACACGCCACGACGGTTGCGTTGGCCTGGTTGCCATCTGTGGGAATGACACCTGTGGCGCGTGCCAGGGTACAAAATTGCCCAATGGGCTGCGTCGATACCGTCACGCTGAAGGGCCCGAGAGATGAAAGTTTTGTGGGGAAGGCGAAGGTCCCGTTGCTGGCCACCGCAATGGTGTCGACACCATTGTTTTGCAACATTAAATTCAGGCCACTGCCCAGCCCTGTGACCGTGCCGCTCACTGTCCCGTCTGATCCGGCACTGCCACCGCCGCAGGCCGCCAGGCTAAGGCTTAACAAGCTGGCTGAGAGAAATGAGGTTGTTCGTGAAGTTTTCATGGTGTGCTTTTCGGTTGGACGGCGCTAGTTCGCGCCCGGTTGGAAAGGGATGTCGTCAGACCTGACGTCAGCAGCAAATCATAGCGGCGTGAACGGATGTTGAAGTTACTGTAAACCAATGCCGGACAGGGCCTTCTTTGCCTGCATGAGACTCCGCAGCCGTCTGCATCAGCCATTGGACACGCCGCTGGCAACATGACCTGCGGGCACATGCTCGGCGGCTGAGTTGACGTGGCCAGTCTGGTCGTCAAAGAAAAAGTCAGGCTCGAATTCGCGCAAAAACTCGCCCTTGGCCAGGCCACCCAAAAACATCGCTTCATCGACCTCGATGTTCCAGTTCATGAGCGTGCGAATGGCGCGCTCGTGAGCTGGGGCGCTTCTCGCAGTGACCAGTGCGGTGCGCAGCCGCATTGATGGTGTGCCAGCCTGCTGCAGGCGTTGCAGGGCGATCAGCAGGGGCTTGAAGGGGCCATCGGGCAGCGGCAGCACAGCCTTGTCGCGCTCATGCTGCTGAAAGGCCGGCAAACCATCGCGTTGAAAGACCTGTTCGGCCTCGTCGGAAAACAGCACGGCATCGCCGTCAAAAGCAATGCGTACTTCATTGGGGTAGTTGTCTCTGGCGCGTACTGAGTGCGTGGCCACGGTAGCGGCTGGAAAGCCCATCAGCAGTGCGGCTTTCACGTCGTCAGGGTTGGCTGACAAAAACAGGTTGGCCTGCAGCGGCGACAGGTAGCGCCAAGGCTCGCGGCCACGTGTAAATACGCCGCGCGCCACGCTTAACGCATGGGTTTGCACCGAGCGAAACACCCGCAAGCCAGACACCGGGTCGTTGCGCGAGAGGATCACCACCTCTACCCGCTGGCTGTCCGGGCTGTTGAAGGCCAGCAGTTTTTTGACCAGCGAGAAAGCCACGCCGGGTTTGGCCGGAAGCTCCAGCCGGTCAAGTTGCAGCTTCATGTACTCGCGGTCGTCCGACTGCTCGAAAACGCGGTTTTCTTCTTCGAGATCAAACAGCGCACGCGAAGAAATCGCTACAACGAGTTGTCCGTCCAGGTTGGTTGCCATGAGTTGTTGTTTTTTTTGAGTGCTGGTTGCAGTAGGCGCTAAAGCACTAGTTTGCACCATTGTCCATAAGCTGGCGCAACTATCGGCCACTGGTCTGCGCGCTGCAGTTGGCGTTGCCCGGCGGCGATCAGTTCCACCGCCCGCATGACCCCGGCATGGGTAATCCACAAGGTGTCTGCGGCGCTGGGCAACTCGTCGAAGGCCGAGGCGACCCGGGCCATGAATTGGGCGACGCTTTCACCGTTGCCGCCGGGCTGGTAATCGGCGAAATCGGTGGTCCAGGCCGCCAGCTCGGCGCGGGCAATGTCGGCCCAGGCCTGGCCTTCCCAGGTGCCGAAGTTCATTTCCTGCAGGCGAGTATCCACTTTAATGGTCAAATCTGGCTTTTCGCCAAGCAATGCGCGGGCCAGCTGCTCACATCTTTGTAGCGGAGAGGTGACAACGATGATGCTGGGTGGCAGCACTTTGGCAAGGGCTTGTGCGCAGCTCAGCGTGGCGTTTGCGTCAGCACCCATGTCCAGTTGACCGTAGCAAATACCTGCATCGACCAGCGGTTGGGCGTGCCTGACCATAAAAAGATTAGCCCCCACGCTTTTTACTTCGCGTCATAGGGAAATCGCCAGCCCGAGATAAAACGCTATCTCGCACACTTGCTGCGTCGCACCCAGGCAATCGCCTGTGAAGCCTTGTAGGCGGCGTTTGAGCCAGCGGCCCATCCACAGCAGCGCCAGCATTGAAAAGCTGCAGCCTACTATTAAATTCATAGCATCTAGCGCAGTTAAAACAAGGGCTAAGGCCATTAACGACCATATAAATGCAATCCACAAGCTGCGTGCGGTGAGGTCGTCAGCCAATGGTTTTGATTTGGACGCTGCAGTGTCGCCGACATGCGGCAGCCAGGCAATCAGCAGCAGCGGCAGGGCGCGCGACAGCACATGCCCGGCGACCAGGGCGGCGCAGACATACCAGGTGCTGAACGGTGCCTCGTCCCAGCCGGTCGGCGTGCCTTCTACCGAGCCCAGCAGGGCCAGCAACGCGACTTTTGCGAGCAGCGCCAACACCAGCGCCATAGCGCCAAAAGCGCCCACACGCGAGTCTTTCATGATGTCAAGGGCGCGCGCCCGGTCGTAACTGCCGCCCAGGCCATCGGCTACATCGGCCAGGCCGTCTTCATGAAAGCCACCCGTCAGCAGCACCGAGGCGATGGTGGACAGCACCGCCGCCACCAGCGGCGTGAAGTGGGTGTCGGGCAGCAGGGCGTTTGTAATGCCGTACGCAGCGGCTGCTATCGCACCAACCACCAGCCCAACACCTGGAAAGTGCCCTGCGCTGGCGCGTAGCAATTCTGGGCTGAACCCGACCCATTGCGCCAAACAGCCGGTGACTGGGATGCGGGTAAAAAACTGCACGGCGAGCAGGTATTCGCGTAGCAACTGGAACACTGCTTTCATGGCGCGCAACTCATGGTTTTATGCCGGGTCTTTTCCGCTGACACCTGCTGACTCAAAACTGGCCATCTCGCGCATCAAAAGCGCAGCCGATTGCACCAGCGGCCAGGCCAGCAGCGCGCCCGTGCCTTCGCCCAGACGCAGGCCAAGATCGAGCAGGGGTCGTGCGTTGAGGCGGTCCAGCAGCAAGCGGTGGCCGCGCTCGGCAGTGCAGTGGCAAAACACCATATAGTCTATAACCTGGGGTGCCAGTGCCCGGGCCACGAGCGCGGCGCTGCCCGCAATAAAGCCGTCGACCAGAATGACCCGGCGCTGGCTGGCGGCTTGCAGCATGGCGCCAGTCATCATGGCGATCTCAAAACCGCCCAGCGCAGCCAGCGCCTGCAGCGGCGCAATAGCGTTCGGGTGCTGAGCTGCAGCGCGCCCCAAGACCTGCTGCTTGTGCAGCAGCTGGGGGTCGCTCAAGCCGGTTCCCCGGCCAGTGGCATCTAGCAGGGCAACACCGGCCAGGCGATGCAGCAACAGCGCCGCAGAAGATGTGTTGGCAATGCCCATTTCGCCAAACGCCACGACATTGCCCGGCAGGTTCGTAACCACATCGTTGCCGGCCTGCAGCGCCGCGTGACACTGCGCTTCTTGCATGGCCGGGCCCAGGCAGATGTTCTGAGTACCTGGGGCCATTTTGCGTTTGACAAGGCCAGGGTGGTCCGCCAGGTCGCTGGCAACGCCGGCGTCCACCACCTGCAGCGCAAAGCCGTGTTGCCTGGCCAGCACGTTGATGGCGGCACCACCGGCCAGCATGTTGGCCACCATCTGGACGGTCACCGCCTGAGGAAAGGCAGAGACGCCTTCAGCGGCGATACCGTGGTCGGCGGCAAACACCACCATTTGCGGGTTTTCAAACGCGAGGACTTCACTGCGCTGGATCAGGCCCAGCTGCAGCGCAAGGTCTTCCAGCTGGCCAAGTGCACCCAACGGTTTGGTCTTGTGGTCAATCTTGTGCCGCAAGCGGGCCTCAAGGCCGGCATCAAGGGTGGGCTCAATCAGTGGCAGGATGAAGGTCATGGCTGGCAGCGTTGCGTTGTATCAATTGTTGAAGGCAGGCCGGGCACAGGCAACTGGCTTGTTGGGTGTTGTCTGCCGGGGGTACAGGAATAACCCGCGGCATGTTGAAACACCAGCAAGTGGCATCCCCCGCAACCATACCGCAACGCAAGCCCAACCCGCAACTGGGGCAGCGCGATGAATTGGCGATGCTGGTGCTGGCCATGCTGGTTGTCAGCTCTGCAAAAACAGCCGGTAAACAGGGTTGTCAGTCTCTTCGACGTGGGGGTAGCCGATGGTGTCTAAAAACGTCTTGAAGGCCTTGTTGTCCAGCTTGGGTACCTGCAAACCTACCAAAATGCGTCCGTAGTCGGCGCCCTGGTTACGGTAATGGAATAGCGAGATGTTCCACCCCGGCTGCATGCTGGACAAAAATTTCATCAATGCGCCTGGCCGCTCCGGGAACACAAAGCGCAGCAAGCGCTCATCTTTGGACAGCGCGCTGTGCCCGCCGACCATGTGGCGAATGTGTTCTTTGGCCAGCTCGTCATGCGTCAGGTCCAGCGCCTTGAAACCATGGCGTGAAAAATTGGCCGCAATTTTGGTGCTTTCGCCTTTGGCAGACGTCGTCAGGCCGACGAACACATGGGCCTGGGCTGCGTCGTTGATGCGGTAGTTGAACTCGGTCACGCTGCGTGGACCGCCCGGCAACGCGCCAATCAGCTCGCAAAAGCGCCGGAAGCTGCCGCGCTCTTCAGGAATCGTCACGGCAAACAGGGCTTCTCGTTCTTCGCCAACCTCAGCGCGCTCGGCGACAAAACGCAGGCGGTCAAAGTTCATGTTGGCGCCGCACAAAATGGCGGCGTAGGTCTCGCCCTGTTTTTTGTGCAGCGCGACATATTTCTTGATGGCAGCTACTGCCAGAGCACCCGCCGGTTCGACGATGCTGCGGGTGTCGATGAAGACGTCTTTGATAGCCGCGCAAACCGAGTCGGTGTCAACCGTGATGAATGCATCGACCAGCGCACTGCTGATGCGAAAGGTTTCTTCGCCCACCAGCTTGACGGCCGTACCGTCTGAAAAAAGGCCCACATCCCCCAAGGCCACGCGTTTTTTGGCGCTGACGGACTGCATCATTGCGTCAGAATCATTCATTTGCACACCGATAATTTTGATCTCGGGCCGAACCGCCTTGATGTAGTTCGCCACGCCTGAGATCAGCCCACCGCCGCCAATGGCCACAAACACGGCATCCAGCCGGTTCGAGCCCAGGGTCTGCAGCTGCATCAGCATTTCCATTGCAATCGTGCCCTGGCCGGCAATCACATCCGGGTCATCAAACGGATGCACAAACGTCAGGCCGCGTTTTTTTTCGAGCACCACCGCATGGGTGTAGGCGTCAGAGTAGCTGTCGCCGTGCAGCACCACTTCGCCGCCCCAGCCTTTAACAGCATCCACCTTGACTTGTGGCGTGGTCACTGGCATGACCACCACGGCGCGGGTGCCGAGCTTTTGCGCACTCATGGCAACGCCTTGTGCGTGGTTGCCAGCGGATGCGCAAATCACGCCTTTTTTAAGCTGTGCCGCGCTTAAATGTGCCATCTTGTTATATGCGCCTCGCAGCTTGAAGCTGAACACCGGCTGCTGGTCTTCACGCTTTAAAAGAACCGTGTTTTTCAGGCGCAGGCTGAGGTTTTTGGCAGGCTCCAGCGCAGACTCAACGGCGACGTCGTACACCCGCGCTGTCAGGATTTTTTTCAGGTAATCAGCAGGGCTCAGACCTAGCTGATGACCCTTGCCGACTGGTTTTTTAGCTGATGATGTGTTTGAAGGCATTTTTTTCTCGCAACGCACATCATAGTGGGCAAGAAAAAAGGCCCAGACCTTTCGGTCTGGGCCTGTAAATCCACCCTTTGAGGAGGTGGAGGAGACAACCAGTGCGTAAAAATCAGGATGGATAATTCGCTATGGTTTTAGTATAGCGGAGCTATGTTGCACTGCACAATACTTTAGAGTGGAAATTCTAGTAAATCCGAGGATTTACGGCGTTTTAGTTATGAATAATTTGCATAAGGAGCACTATTTATGGAATGTACAGTGAACTGGATGGGCACCAGTGCGACAACTCTTTCTAGTTCGGGCATGACTTTTTTGGCCGAAACCGGTAGCGGTCACACCTTGGTAATGGATGGCGCGCCAGATGCCGACAAGCCAGAAAACGGCGGTGCCAATTTGGCACCCCGTCCCATGGAAACCCTGTTGGCCGGCACAGGCGGCTGCACAGCTTACGACGTGGTGCTGATTTTGAAGCGGGGCAGGCAGGACGTGCGGGGTTGTTCTGTCAAGCTGACCTCTGAAAGAGCCACCACAGATCCCAAAGTATTCACCAAAATACATATG
>JANXTM010000158.1 GCA_025352405.1 Polaromonas sp. | reverse complement strand
TCCCAATATCGTGTTGCTGCTGCCGATTCCGATGGCTACGGCGGTGTTGTTTGCCGTCATTTTTCGCAGCCTGCAGCGCTTGCCGGTGCGCCTGGCTCAAGGCAACGAGTACGGGGCCTGGGTGCCGTTCGGGGCCACGGTAGGCGTGTTTCTGCTGGCTTTTTATGGCCTGGCCTACAGCCTTTTCCCGTGGCTGGTAATTGACAAGCTCAATATCTGGCAAGCCGCCACCGCGCCTGCGGCGATGGGCGTGATTCTGGTGGGAGCCGTGGTGGTACTGCCCGTTATTGTGGGCTACACCGTGTTTGCCTACCGCGTGTTTTGGGGCAAGAGCACGGCGCTTAAATACTGATGACCCTGGCCGGCGCCCCCGTGTTGTTACCGAAGCCGGTCCATATCCACCAGCAGGTCTTGCGCTGATGCATAACGCAAGGCCAGATCCTTGTGCGTCAACTTGTTGACGATGGCTTGCAGGTGCGCGTGTGCAGGCGGTAACGCCGGGGTTTCGGCGTGCAGGTGCTGGGCCAGCAGCATGTCGAGTGACTCTGCAATGAACGGACGTTTTCCGGCCAGCATTTCAAACATCATCACGCCCAGGCTGTACAGGTCAGATTGCGTGGTGATGATCTTGCCGCTGGCTTGCTCGGGGCTTAGGTAGTAGGGCGTTCCCATCGCGTCGCCGTGGTGCGTTTGCGTTTGGCCCATGCCTTCTGCCTGCAGCATGGAATTGGCGATGCCGAAGTCGGCTAGCGCCACGCTGCCATCGACGCGCTGCATGATGTTCTCGGGCTTGATGTCGCGGTGAACAATGCCTTTTTTATGGATGGCATCAAGCGCGCCTGCGACCTCCCTTATGACACCAAGCGCCCGCTTTTGCGTCATCTCGGGGCCAATCAATTTGCGCAGATCGCCGCGTTCAAAATACTCCATGGCAATGTATGCATGGTCGTCGGTAAAACCCTGGTCATAAATGCGGATCACGTGCGGGTGCGTGATGCTCGACAGCAGTGCGTACTCCTGAATGAAGCGGACCAGATGCTCTGATGCATCCTTGCCGCGCGAGTCGAGTACTTTCAATACGATGTTCAGGCCGTCGGCTTCACGTGAAGCCAGGTAGACCTCGGTCATGCCACCCGAGCCAATTTTCTGGGTAATGCGGTAGCCCTTCAGGCGCACTGTCACGGCGGCAGGGTCGAAGCCCTGCGCTTTCAGGGAAGACCGCTTGGAGTCCAGCACGTTTTTCACGGCGCGGGCAGTGATTTCGGAGTTGATTTTGACGGCTGCGCTGATCTCCAGGGCGTGCTCTGCCACAGTGACCATGCCGTGGACCATGTCGTCCATGGAGGTCACCAGACCGGTGATCTCCAGCACGTCAATCAAAAGCTCTTGGCTCCGCAGCGCGAGCGATGTACGGGCGCCCGTTTGAATGCCTTCCCCAGCCTTGGCCAGCACGGTATCACTGGCCGCCACTGTCCAGCCTAGTTCCCTGGTCGCAACTTCCAGACGCGCGGCGGTGTTGACGGTGTCACCAATCGGCGTGATTTCATTGCTTTGCACAGTGTCCAACCGGCACAACGTGACTTCCCCGCAGTGCAGGCCAACGCCAATTGAAAAGGGTAGCAGGCCGCGTGCGGGGAAGCGAAGTTCCAGCCAGTCCCGAAACTCATGGGCTGCAAGCGCCATCGCCAGCGCTGCAGCGATGGCCCGGCGCGTGGATGGCAGGGGCGAGCCGTGGACCGTGTCAGTGAAGAGTGCTAACAGTCCGCCATCTACGAATTTGAGATGCCTGCCGCCGTTTTCAAGAATCGGCTGACAGACCTTCTCAAAGTAGCTGGTGAGCAGCTCGGCTACTTCGCCGGAACTGAGCTTTTTAGCAAGTAAGGTGAAGCTGCGGATATCCGAGAATAAAACAGTGGCGTCCTGCGATTGCTGGGCGAAGGCGCTTTCGGACATGCCGGCGGAAAAGGCCTGCGTCATACTGCCACCGATGCGGTCCGCAAAAGTGGCATGCAAATCTTCCCCGCTGGCGGCCAGTCTCGACTGAATGGCTTTTTCCACCAGCTTGCACTTGTGGATTTGTGCGTTCACCGCTTCCAGCAGCTCGGTGCGTGTAATTGGTTTTGACAGATAGCCATCTGCGCCACCCGTCATATCGCGGCGCATGTTTCGCGGTCATCCAGCGCCGTCAACAACATGAAGGGCAGGGTGGCCAGCGCCTTGTCGGCGCGCACGGCGGCCAGCAGTTCGAGCCCATTCATGACTGGCATGCTGACATCCGAAATGATCAAACCCGGTTTGAAGACTCTGGCGCGCGATAGTCCCATATTGCCGTCGGGCGCTGAAATAGTGTCAAAACCTTCCAGCTTAAGGATCTCGACGATGTTGTTGCGCATCGCTTCGTCGTCCTCGACTACGAGAATGGTGACCATGCTATGCGACCAGGTTCCGGCAGTAGATCAAAAACGACTGAGTGGCTTCTGCAGCTGTCGCGTTGTTATCGCCACAGCCGCCAGATGCAGCGCATCAGCCGCCGTGGTCGAGTGTGAAGCCCGCATTGCGGTCTTGCCCGAGCAGCGCCACCATTTGCGGCAGGGCCGCCTGTAAATCTGCTTTGAGCGTGTGCGGCGGGTTGATGACGAACATGCCGCTGGCAGGCAGGCCGGGTCTTACAACTTCGCCATCGGTGTCTGTGGTCAGCTTGCTGGACTTGACGGTTAAAACAGCGTTCAACCAGCTTCTGGACGCCTTGACCGCCAGCGTTTTGAGTTTGCGCGGCAGGTCATGGGCCTCGGGCCGCGGAATCACCGGGTACCAGACGACGTAAGTGCCCGTGGCAAAACGCTTGACGGCGTCCGCCATGCAGGCGCTGACCCGGGCGTAGTCACTCTTCATTTCATAGCTCGGGTCGCAGAGCACCATGGCCCTGCGGGCTGGTGGCGGCAAGAATGTTTTGAGGGCTTCAAAACCGTCTTCGCGGGCGACGGTAACCTGGCGGCCTACGCCCAGCTGCTCAATGTTGCCGTTGAGCGATTTGAAATCGGTGGGGTGCAGTTCAAACAGCTTGAGTTTGTCGCGGCCACTTAAAAACTGCTGCTCGATAAACGGCGAACCGGGGTAGATTTTCAGATGGGCCGGATCACCCGTTTCTGCGAACTGGGGGTTCAGGCCGCGCAAAAGGTCGACGTAGTCCTGTAGTGCGGGTGCGAGAACATCTGTTGATGCTAATTTTTTAATAGCGAAAGGCGCACGTTTTTTCTGGCCCTCGGGCACTTTTTCTTTTGAAAGAAGCTTGAAAATGCCTTCCCTTGCTTCTCCACTCGTCTCGGTGTAGTCGCCGTCAAGCCGGTACAAACCGGCGCCGGCATGGGTGTCAATCACGCTCAGGGCAGTGTCTTTGGCGGTCAAATATTTCATCAACGCGATCAGCGTTGTGTGCTTGAGTACGTCGGCGTGGTTACCGGCGTGGAAGGCGTGGCGATAGCTAAACATATGCCTATCCTACCTTCTTGCACCCATCGAAGCATCAAAAGTTGACGTAAGTGCCTGATTTTTCATATAATCGGGGGCTTCGCAGCGCACATGTGGTTCCGCGGCGAAGTAGTTGCAGGCGCAGCGCGGGCTTGATACCCGCCTTGATGCCAGCACCAATTGCTACCTAAGAGGTTCTCACAAGAAGAACGCCGACCGTAGAAAAGAACCCGACAAACCCTTCTTTAAAAGAGAAAACTCATGAAAACTTTCAGCGCAAAACCCGCTGACGTAGTGCACGAGTGGTTTGTGGTTGACGCGACCGATAAGGTCCTCGGACGAGTAGCCAGCGAAGTTGCTCTCCGTTTGCGCGGCAAACACAAGGCCATTTATACGCCTCACGTCGATACCGGTGACTTCATCGTCATCATCAACGCATCCCAGCTGCGTGTCACCGGCGCCAAGTCGACTGACAAGATTTACTACCGTCATTCCGGTTACCCTGGCGGCATCACTGCCACCAATTTCCGCGACATGCAAGCAAAGCATCCTGGCCGCGCTTTGGAAAAAGCCGTCAAGGGCATGCTGCCAAAAGGCCCATTGGGCTACGCCATGATTAAAAAACTCAAGGTTTACGGTGGCGCCGAGCACCCGCATACCGCCCAACAGCCTAAAGTGCTGGACATCGCAGGAGTGGCCAAATGATTGGTGATTGGAACAATGGCACTGGCCGTCGCAAATCAAGCGTCGCCCGCGTGTTCATCAAAAAAGGCACTGGCAAGATCACCATCAACGACCGGGACGTGCAAGTGTTCTTTGGTCGCCAGACGTCGATCATGATTTGCCGCCAACCCCTGTTCCTGACGAACCACGTCGAGACGTTTGACATCATGGTCAACGTTCACGGCGGCGGCGAGTCGGGCCAGGCTGGTGCGATTCGCCACGGCATTACCCGTGCGCTGATTGACTATGACGCAACCCTCAAGCCGGCCTTGAGCCAGGCTGGTTTTGTAACGCGTGATGCACGTGAAGTCGAGCGTAAAAAGGTCGGTTTCCGTTCAGCTCGCCGTCGCAAGCAGTTCAGCAAGCGTTAATTCGCTATCGTGCGCGTCTGCAGCCTGGCTGCAGGTGTGCTCAAAAAAAAGGCCGCCACGCTTTATGCCTGGCGGCCTTTTTCATGCAGTTTTATCCAGTGAGCGGATCGGTGCACAATGCGGTTCACCTATTCAGAAAACCCGTTTTGAAATTCAGACTGTTTCGCCGTCGCCTGACCATCAGCTCCCAGCGCATGGCTGTACGCAGCGCGTTGCCCTGGCCGGTACGCTGGGTCATGGGGGCGGTCATGCTGGGCTTTTCTGCCGCCATTGCCCTGTGGGCTTTCGAGTTTGGTAAAGGTATTGCCGGCCTGGACACCAATGCCAAGGACGAGCTTAAACAGCTCCGCTCCGAAGTGATCCAGCTGCGCAGTGACCGTGACAAAGCG
The DNA here is from genome assembly GCA_025352405.1 of Polaromonas sp. GTDB lineage: Bacteria > Pseudomonadota > Gammaproteobacteria > Burkholderiales > Burkholderiaceae_C > Polaromonas. The sequence goes on along the minus strand of JANXTM010000158.1, from coordinate 854 downwards.
CAGACTGTAGCCAACACCTCCGGCAGCCTGCTCACCGCTGAAAAAGCAGCCCAGGAAAAAATGGCGACCCAGATCAAACAACTGGAGTCCGACAACCGCCTGATGCGCGATGACCTCGGTTTTTTTGAGAAGTTACTGCCTGCGGGCGGAGGAGACGCAGCCTCCATACGGAGTTTGCAAGCCGAGCTTTTGTCAGCAACACAGCTCAAGTGGCAGGTTCTGGTGATTCAGTCTGTCAAGAACGCGCCTGACTTCAACGGCAAACTGGACCTGACCATCCATGGCACCCTGGTAGGCAAGCCGTGGATGGTCAATTTGCCGGGCGGTGCGCAGATTTTGCAGTTCAAGCAATACCGCCGCATTGAAGGGATACTCGACCTGCCGCCGCAGGCCGTGGTAAAAACAGTGACGGCCAAAATTGTTGAGGGTACCGTCACCCGATCCGTGCAGACCTTCAAGTTATAAGCCCGCATCTCCAAGGACCGTCCATGTTTGGAAAAAAAAAGCAGCCGCCCATTAAAAGTCTGATTGCACAGGGCACCTGTATTGAAGGCAACCTCAGGTTTACGGACGGCTTGCGTATTGACGGGGAAGTGATTGGCGACATCGGTGCAAGCGAGGGTGGCGCCAGTATTTTGGTGATCAGTGAAACGGCCTGCGTCACGGGCCGCATATTTGCTGAGCATGTCATCATCAATGGTCGGGTCATGGGTCCGGTGCATGCGTCAGAGTTGCTGGAGTTGCAACCCAAGGCCAATATCGCAGGTGATGTGTCTTACAAGGCCCTTGAAATGCATCAGGGTGCTGTCATCTGTGGGCAGTTAAGGCCCACCAGCCAAGCGCTTGAAGAAAAA
>JANXTM010000100.1 GCA_025352405.1 Polaromonas sp. | reverse complement strand
CAGCGCTAGGTCAGCCATTTTTGGAAACCTGGCCGGAATTTTGGACTGATCTTCAGCCGCTGGTCGCCCGGGCATTGGCCGGCGAATCGATCTTCATTGAGAACATGCCTTTTCGCCTTCGCCGAAACGGCTTTGACGAAGACACCTGGTTTACTTTCTCGTATTCGCCTTTGGCGCAAGAGAACGGGCGAATCGCGGGTATATCCTGCGCCTGTATTGAGACCACGCAGGTAATGTTGACGCAACAGAAGCTACTCGCGCGCGAACAGTGGCTGCTGTCCCTGTTCCACCAAGCGCCAGGTTTTGCGATCGTTTTGTGCGGCCCGGACCACCGTTTCGAAATGGTCAACCAAGCCTACCTGAACATGACGGGCAACCGGCAGTTGCTGGGCCGCACGGTCGCTCATGTCATGCCTGAAGCGTTCGAGCAAGGCTTTGGCGGTTGGATGAACTATGTGTATAACACTGGCGAGCCTTTCGTGGGCCGTGCGGTCCCGGCGACGATAAATCGAGGTCCGGGTAAAGCGCCGTATGAAGCCATCGTTGACCTCATGCTTCAGCCGCTGCGCAATGCACAGGGCTTGATCGAAGGCATCTTCGCCCAGGGCCACGATGTCACCGAACAGCACCGCGCTCAGCAGGCTCTACAAGCTTTTTCCGACAGTATCCCGGCCATCGCCTGGGTCGCCACGCCGGATGGACTCGTGGAGCGTTTTAACGCGCAGTGGTACGACTACACCGGCACAAGCCATGAAAAAGGCCTTGGTCAGGGCTGGGTCAAGTGGGTGCATCCGGACGACAAAGCGACGGCGAGCTTGGCTTGGGAAGGCGCGCGAGATGGCAACGAGGCTTGGCAAGTCGAGTACCGGCTGCGGCGCCAGGATGGTGTGTATCGATGGCATCTCATTAGAGCCGTACCGCAACTGGATTCTTCAGGTGTGATAGCGCGCTGGTTCGGCACCACAATTGACATCCACGATGCCACGCAAGCAGAAAAGGAGCGGCGCCTTCTTGCGTCAATTGTGGAGAATTCGCCGGATTTCATCGGTATTGCGGACACGGACGGCAATTCAATATATGGCAACCGGTCGGCGATGGAACTCGTCGGTCTCCACAAGTTAGAGCAGGTGCGGCACACCAAAATCAGTGATTACTTCATTGCCGAACAGCGACAGTTCGTCGAAGGGGTCGTCTTGCCCACTGTCGCTGCGCAAGGGCGGTGGACCGGCGAATTGACGATGCAACACTTCGTCACGGAGGCTACGTTTCCCGTTCATTACGATTTGTTTCGGGTGGACGACCGCTTGACCGGACAGCCGATCAACTTTGCCACCATCACCCGCGACATCACCGAACGCAAGCGTATCGAGCGGCAATTAATTGAGGCAGCCAGCGCCGCGGAAAAAGCCAACCGGACCAAGTCGGATTTTTTGTCCGGCATGAGCCATGAATTGCGCACGCCGCTCAATTCGGTCCTAGGCTTCGCTCAACTCCGGGAATCCGGGAATCCTGCGCCGACGCCAACCCAGAGCCAAAAAATCGCACACATTATTAAGGGTGGCTGGTACCTGCTGGATCTCGTCAACAACCTCCTTGATCTTTCTCAAATAGAGTCGGGCAACTTAGTCCTAATGCAAGATTCAGTGTCGCTCACCGAAGTCATGCGGGAGTGCCAGGGCATGATTGAGCCGCAGGCACGCGAGCGCGGAATCAGCATCACATTCCCTTCGCTAGAGCCACCCGGCTGTGCGCGCGCGGATCGCACTCGGGTTAAACAAGTTGTGATCAATCTTCTTTCCAATGCCATCAAGCACAACAAGGCGCAACGCACAATTTCTGTAGAGTTCGCGCTTCGCCCGCCGGATGCGATTCGTGTAAGCTTTCGAGATACAGGCGAAGGACTGGAACCAGAGCAGCTCGCGCAGTTGTTTCAACCCTTCAACCGGCTCGGCAAGGAGCTTGGTCCGGAGCAAGGGACGGGAATCGGCTTGGTGATGTGCAAGCGCCTCGTCGAATTAATGGGTGGGACCATCGGCGCTGAAAGCGCGGTCGGAGTGGGAAGTGTGTTTTGGTTTGAATTAAATTTGGTTCCTGCCTAGCAAGACGAGCCCCAGTGCGGATCGTCGGTGCGGCCATGAACCAGCTTCGCAGGCAGCATGGCACTCCCTTGATATGCTTCAGCCCAAGGGCAGTGTGCGAGTCGGTCTTGCTGTTGACGTTTATCAGGCCGATCGGCCCATACCTGTCCGTCGCGGCCTACTGAACGCTTGCGATTCGTCACGCGTTTGACAGGTTCATGCTCTTCAAATCAGCCGTCAAATACCCCACAGCCGCGCCGAAGCGGTCTTTGTAGATGGCGCGCACTTGGGGCTTTAGCGTGGCCTGTACTTGGTCCGTTTATTGATCCGGCCCGCTGCTGCCAATAGCCGTTTGGGTTGAGCTTGTCGGAACCCTTCGAAAAGCTCAGGGAGAGCGGTTTATATTTCACCGAGCTGGATCAATGGTACGGGCGCTTGCTCATGATGCAGGGTCAGCCATTGGAGTCGCCGATTGTTGTCTGTTGCAGCGAAAAGGCTTGGCTGACTGTTTGTTGAAAATCCACCAAACGGTACTACATATATTTCCAGCAATTCTGACCCACGGAGCTTCGCGCTTTTGGCGAAAATCCGCTCCATAGTCATCTTTCACAAAGGCCCCCATGACCACTGCACTAAAAATCGACTTCGTTTCTGATGTTTCATGCCCCTGGTGCGTGATTGGCCTGAGGGCGCTGGACGAAGCCATCGCGCGCGTCGGCAGCGGTATCACCACAGACATCCACTTTCAGCCGTTTGAGCTCAATCCAAAAATGGCCGCAGAAGGCCAGGAAATCACCGAACACATCACTGAAAAATACGGCATCACCGCAGCCCAGGCCGATGCCAACCGCGAGAATATTCGTGCGCGCGGCGCCGACTTGGGCTTCAAGTTCGCCATGGCCACGGACGCTGGCGGCGGACGTAGCCGCATCTACAACACCTTTGACGCGCATCGTCTGCTGCATTGGGCAGAGACCCAGGGCCCAGGTCTGCAAAAAGCGCTGAAAGAGGCGCTGTTCAAAGCCTATTTCACGGATGGCCAAAGCCCGGGCTCGCCCGATGTACTGGTGCGCGTAGCGGGCGAGGTTGGCCTTGACGCAGCCCGGGCGCGTGAGGTGCTGGCATCCGGCGAATACGCGGACGACGTGCGCGCGCGCGAACAGTTTTACCTGTCGCAAGGTATTTCTTCTGTGCCTGCGGTCATCATCAATGACCGCCACCTGATTTCTGGCGGCCAGCCAGTTGAAGTTTTCGAGCAGGCCTTGCGGCAGATCGCAGCTGGTGACTGACCCGTCTAAAGCCTTGGTCCGACCGGTATGGACCGGGTTTTGAGCAGGCCATACAACTGCTGGATAATTGTATTTCAAGGTATTAAAACAGGCGATTTCGTAGCAAAAACGGGGACTGTCAGCTATGCTTTATATAGCGGAGGTGGCCATGCCGCGACGAATGCAGTCGATGGCGTTTGGTTCACCAGCTTCACCCGGCCAGCGCTGGGAACCGATGCTTAATGGGCAATCTGTTTGACAGTCAGGTGGCTAAAAGTCCCAGATGGAGGAGCAATGCTGCGTCTGTTGGTCCCGCTGCCAGGTCAAGGGTTGACCGGCTGTGAGGGGCCGCTGTGAGGCTCAGTCGTAGGGCTTCATCGCGGTGGTCAACACCGACTTCACCACTTCGATCGCGATTTTTTGAGTTTCGGTAATGGGCCGCCGCGACGAGCGCACCAGCGCCAGCTCGCTCATGATGCACGGTGCGGTAATGCTGCGCAGCGTGAACGAGGCGGGGTCATCAAAGTTGCTCAGCGTGTAGCTGGGCAGCACAGCGTGGCCCATGCCTTCTTTGACCAGACTCAAAATGGCGTTCAGCCCATCGACTTCAAGCGTGATGACTGGTTTGCGGTGGATGGCAATCATTTCGCCTTCTACCAATATGCGAAAGGCGTTTGGCCTGCTGGGCAAAATAAGCGGCAGATCGGCAACCTCGGCCAGCGTGATGAATGGACGCTGTAGGGCATGCTGCTGCGCAGATGGCCCAACGTCCACTTTTGCACTGGTATTTCTGGATATAAGCACCAGCTCCTCCGTGTGCAGGGTGGTCATCTCCACTTCCGGCGAATGTTCGGCGTTGTAGAGCACGGCCATGTCAAGGTTGCCCACGCGCAGGCCTTCGGCCATCAGCACAGAAAACCCCTCGGTCAGCGTCAGGTGAGCTTGCGGAAGGCGTTCCCTAAAAGCGCGTATTAGCGGCACCGTAATGAGTCTGGATAAACTTGGCGGCAGGCCAATCGACACGCGTCCGGCCAGCGCGCCGCGCACGGCACCGAGTTCTTCCCGCGCCACATCCACCTGATGCAAAATGCCGCGCCCATGCTGGAGCAGTAGGTTGCCCGCTTCAGTCGGCAGTGCGCCGCGGCCATTGCGCGTCAACAGGTTTTGCCGCAATTCAACCTCCAGCAGCCGGATCTGGCGGCTCAAGGCAGGCTGCGCAATACCCAGCGCAATGGAGGCCCGCGTGAAGCTGCCGAGCTCGGCCACGCGTACAAAATACTCCAGCTGTTTCAAGTCCATACCGAAAGTATATTTGCGTTAATGCATAAGAGAGGTACAGATATATAGGTTTGTTCTAACTGCTAGCGCTGCAAACGACTTTCCTGCCTGGTCGTTGCGGCGCAAAATTCATGGATGAAACCAGATTCATCCCGTTCCCAGGCCGGGGTCGTTGCGCCGCTGCTGATGCTCCCCGGCTTGATGTGCGACCACGGCTTTTGGCAGCCTTTCATGGACCGTTCAAAGGATGTCATTTGCCAGGTGGTCGACTATGGCGATTCAGATGCCATCACAGCCATGGCCGAGGCCGCGTTGGCCGTGGCACCGCCGTATTTTTCGCTGGCTGGCCACTCGATGGGCGGCAGGGTGGCGCTTGAGGTCACGCGGCTGGCGCCTGAGCGGGTACACAAGCTGGTCTTGATGGGCAGTGGTTATTTGTCACTGCGAGCCGGCAAGGTAGGCGAGGCCGAACGGGCAGGTCGCCTGGCGCTGCTACACCTGGCCAAACAAGATGGCGTGCAGGCCATGTGTGACCAGTGGGTCAAGGCCATGGTAAACCCCGAGCGGCTGGGTGATGCGCCATTGATCGCATCCATTCGCGCCATGTTCATGCGCAAGAGCGCAGAATGCCTTGCGCGCCAGCAACAGGCATTGCTCACTCGGCCCGACAGTACGTCGGCCTTGCAGGCTTTGACGCTGCCCACTTTGGTGCTGTGCGGCCGGCAGGACGGTTGGGCCAATGTGGCGCAACACGAGGCCATGCAAGCGTTGGTACCGCACGCCGGGCTGGCCGTGATTGAAGACGCTGGCCACATGATGTTGATGGAGCGTCCGCAAGCGACCACCCAGGCCATCAGGAATTTTCTGGGCTAGATACTGAATTTCAATTTGAACTTTATGCGGGCGTTTTTATGTTGAAACTGATTTCTTCCATGGCTACGCGCCAGCTGCTAACCGAACTGGCAGCTCTCTGGAAAAACGGCTCTGGCATCGAGGTGCGCATCGAGTCGGTAGGCGGTGTGGACGCCGCCAAACGTGTGCAGTCCGGCGAAGCCTTTGACGGTGTGGTGCTGGCATCAGACGCGATTGAAAAACTCATCACTGGTGGCCAGGTGTTGGCGGGCAGTCGGTGTGATCTGGTACGCTCAAATGTAGCGGTAGCTGTTAAAGCGGGTGCGGCCCTGCCAGATATCCGCACTGAATCAGCACTGCGCAGCGTCATTGAAGCGGCACCCACGATTGGTTTTTCGACAGGCCCTAGTGGGGTCGCACTTGTCAAACTGTTTGAGCGCTGGGGTATTTTGGAGGCAACGCAGCCCCGTTTCGTTCAAGCCCCGCCAGGCGTTCCCGTTGGCACACTGGTGGCGCGGGGCGAAGTGGCGCTAGGCTTTCAGCAACTGAGCGAGCTAATGGGTTTGGACGGCATCAGTGTCGTTGGCACGCTGCCCGAGGCTGTTGGCATAACGACTATTTTTTCGGCCGCGACGTGCGCTGCATCGACGCAGGGCGCAACGCTGGCTCGCTTGCTAGCCTTTATGGCCGCAGACGAAACTGCGCAAGTCAAGCAGCGGCATGGCATGCAGCCTGCTTGATATTTCAACCTTTCACGGCAACTTCAAAATATCACCATGAGCCTTCAAAAACCCCTCGTTATCGACTGCCACGGCCACTACACCACCGCTCCGAAGGCGTTGGAAACCTGGCGCAACCAGCAGATCGCTGGCATCAAGGACCCGGCCATGATGCCCAAAGTCAGTGACCTGAAAATCAGCGACGACGAATTGCGTGAAACCATCGAACTCAACCAGCTCCGCCTGATGAAAGAGCGCGGCAGTGACTTGACCATATTCAGCCCGCGAGCCAGCTTTATGGCGCACCACATTGGCGACTTCAATGTGTCGTCGACCTGGGCGGCGATTTGCAACGAGCTGTGCTTTAGAGTCAGCCAGCTTTTTCCTGACCACTTTGTACCGGTGGCCATGCTCCCGCAAAGCCCTGGTGTTGATCCCAAAACCTGCATTCCCGAACTGGTCAAATGCGTGGAGCAATACGGCAACGTCGGTATCAATTTGAACCCGGACCCATCGGGCGGCCACTGGACATCGCCGCCGTTGAGCGACAAGCACTGGTACCCGATTTACGAGAAGATGGTTGAGTACGACATTCCGGCCATGATTCATGTGTCTACCAGCTGTAACGCCTGCTTTCACACCACCGGCGCGCATTATTTGAATGCGGACACCACGGCCTTTATGCAGTGCCTGACAAGCGATTTATTCAAAGATTTTCCAACGCTCAAGTTTTTGATTCCGCACGGCGGCGGTGCAGTGCCCTACCACTGGGGGCGCTTTCGCGGCCTGGCGCAAGAACTGAAAAAACCATTGCTGCAAGACCATTTGCTGAACAACATCTTTTTTGACACCTGCGTGTACCACCAGCCGGGCATTGATTTGTTGACCAAGGTGATCCCGGTCAAAAATATTTTGTTTGCCAGCGAAATGATTGGCGCGGTACGCGGCATTGACCCGGAAACCGGCCACTATTTTGATGACACCAAACGCTATATCGAGTCGTCAACCCAGTTAAGCGCAGAGCAGCGCTATCAGATCTATGAAGGCAACACACGCCGCGTTTTCCCGCGTCTGGATGCTGCTTTAATAAAAAAAGGACTGTGACATGACCACCTCCATGAACAACCTGGGCATCGTTAAACGCAATATCGTCAGGGCTGACAAAGGCGCTGTGGCACGCCTGGCCAAACTCGGCGTGGCCACCATCCACGAGGCCATGGGCCGCGTGGGTTTGATGAAGCCCTACATGCGCCCGATCTACAAAGGCGCCAACATTTGCGGCACGGCTGTGACGGTTCTTTTGCAGCCTGGCGACAACTGGATGATGCATGTGGTCGCCGAGCAATTGCAACCCGGCGATGTGGTGGTGGCGGCTTGCACCACCGACAACGACGACGGTTTTTTTGGTGACCTGCTGGCGACCAGCTTTCAGGCCCGCGGCGCTGTCGGCCTGATCATTGATGGCGGCGTCCGCGATGTGGTGGACCTTGAAAAAATGGGTTTTCCAGTGGTCAGCAAAGCGATTCATGCCAAAGGTACTATCAAGGCCACCCTGGGGTCGGTCAATATCGCCATCATTTGTGCTGGAGCTGCTGTCAATCCCGGTGATGTGGTGATTGCTGACGCAGACGGCGTGGTGGTGGTGCCCGCAGCGCTGGCCGCACAAGTTGCGGATGCGGCTGAAAAGCGCGAGAGCTTTGAAGGCGAAAAACGCGCCAAGCTGGCAGCAGGCGTGCTGGGCCTGGACATGTACAACATGCGTGAGCCGCTGGAAAAAGCCGGCCTCAAATACATTGATTAATAAGATGGAATTCACAAAAACTTCAGGCTGGCTGGACTGGTACAACGGCCCGGCCAAACCCACCTTCAAGCTGCCGCCTGGCGCGGTGGACGCGCACTGCCACGTGTTTGGCCCTGGCGCGATTTTCCCGTATGCGCCAGAGCGCAAATACACGCCCTGCGACGCGTCCAAAGAGCAACTGTTCGCCCTGCGTGACCATTTGGGTTTCGATAGGAATGTGATCGTGCAGGCCACCTGCCATGGCAGTGACAACCGGGCGCTGGTCGACGCGCTCAAAGCGTCAAACAACAAGGCACGCGGTGTGGCCACCGTTAACCGCAACGTGACCGATGCCGAGCTGCAAGACATGCACGCCGCTGGGGTACGCGGGACGCGCTTCAATTTTGTCAGGCGCCTGGCCGACTTCACCCCGCGCGAGGTGTTGTTGGAGATTGCCAACCGCATTGCGCCGCTGGGCTGGCATGTTGTGGTCTATTTTGAGGCCGTGGATTTGCCCGAGCTGTATGACTTTTTCACGACACTACCCACTACGGTGGTGGTTGATCACATGGGTCGGCCCGATGTGACCAAGCCTGTGGATGGCCCGGAGTTTGAACTGTTCATGAAGATGATGCGTGAGCACCCGAACATCTGGAGCAAGGTCAGCTGCCCGGAACGTCTGAGCGTCAGTGGCCGCAAAGCGCTCAACGGCGAGCAACACGCTTACCAGGACGTGGTGCCGTTCGCCAAAAAATTAGTTGAAACCTTCCCCGACCGCGTGTTGTGGGGTACTGACTGGCCGCACCCGAATTTAAAGGACCATATGCCTGACGACGGCTTGCTGGTGGACTTTATTCCGCAAATTGCCACGACCCTTGAGCTGCAGAAAAAACTGCTGGTCGACAATCCAACCCGCCTTTATTGGCGTTGAAGAAACTCATATGTCTTTGAACAAAAATTACCTTGACGTACCCGGCACTACGATTTTTGATGCGGACGAAAGCCGCAAGGGCTACCACTTGAACCAGTTTTGCATGAGCCTGATGACGCATGAAAACCGCGAACGCTTTAAGGCAAACCAACGGGCGTACGTCGACGAGTGGCCGATGACGGAAGCGCAAAAACAGGCTGTTCTCGATGTGGATCTGAACCGCGCCATTTCACTGGGCGGCAACATTTACTTTTTGGCCAAGCTGGGCGCGACGCACGGCAAAAGCTTTCAGCAAATGGCTGGCAGCATGACCGGTATGACCGAGATGGAGTACCGCGACATGATGATTGGTGGCGGACGTTCGGTTGAAGGCAACCGCGTTGTGGGTGAAGACGGGACAGCCCAGGCGCACAATCAGCCGCAAGGCCAGGCCGGACGCAAAGGAAACAGTTGAAATGGCAAAAATAACCGCCAGCGTTTTCACGTCGCATGTGCCCGCCATCGGCGCAGCGCTTGATGCAGGAAAAACCCACGAGCTTTATTGGGCGCCTTTATTCAAGGGCTATGAGTACTCCAAACAGTGGATGAAGGACAACAAGCCTGACGTGATTTTTCTGGTTTTTAACGACCACGCCACCGCATTTAGTCTGGACATGATTCCCACATTTGCGATTGGTACGGCAGCGTCGTACCAGCCCGCTGATGAAGGCTGGGGCCCACGCCCCGTGCCGGTTGTCCAAGGCCACCCGGCGTTGGCTGCGCACATCGCGCAGTCAGTCATTCAACAGGACTTTGATCTGACCATCGTCAACAAAATGGACGTTGACCACGGCTTGACTGTGCCGCTGAGTTTGATGTGTGGCCAGCCACCTGCGGCCGATTTCAAATGGCCTTGCCCGGTGATTCCGTTTGCCGTCAACGTGGTGCAGTACCCGGTGCCTTCGGGCCAGCGCTGCCTGAACCTTGGCAAGGCGATTCGCAAAGCGATTGAGTCGTATGACGAAGACCTGAACGTGCACATCTGGGGCACCGGCGGCATGAGCCACCAGCTGCAAGGCCCGCGCGCAGGCCTGATCAACAAGGACTTCGACAACGCCTTCCTCGACAAACTGATTGCCGACCCGGCGGCAGCCGCCGCCATCCCGCACATCGACTACGTGCGCGAAGCCGGCAGCGAAGGCATTGAGCTGGTCATGTGGCTGATCGCCCGTGGCGCCATGAACGACGTGGCCGGCCGCGCCGACGGCGTCAATTTGAAACACCGCTTCTTCCACGTGCCGGCATCGAACACCGCCGTGGGACACGTCATCATGGAGAACAAGTGAATATGAAAACCATCAAAGTCGCCCTGGCAGGCGCCGGTGCCTTCGGCATCAAGCACCTGGACGGCATCAAGAACATAGCCGGCGTGGAAGTGATCTCGCTAATCAGCCGCGACCTGGAAAAAACCCGGGAAGTGGCGACCAAGTACGGCATTGGCCATGTCACCACCGAGCTGGCCGACAGCCTGGCGCTGCCCGAGCTGGACGCCGTCATCCTGTGCACGCCCACGCAAATGCACGCCGAGCAGACCATCGCCTGCCTGAAGGCTGGCAAACACGTGCAGGTCGAGATCCCACTGGCCGACACGCTCAAGGGCGCGAGCGAGGTCGCGGCGCTGGCCAAAACCAGCGGCCTGGTGGCCATGTGCGGCCACACGCGGCGCTTTAACCCGAGCCACCAGTACGTCAACAAAGAGATCAAAGCCGGCCGTTTCAACATCCAGCAGATGGACGTGCAGACCTATTTCTTCCGCCGCACCAACATGAACGCGCTGGGCCAGGCGCGCAGTTGGACCGACCATTTGTTGTGGCACCACGCGGCCCACACGGTGGATTTGTTCGCCTACCAGTGTGGCAGCCCCATCGTCAAAGCCAACGCCGTGCAGGGCCCGATCCACCCGGCGCTGGGCATTGCCATGGACATGAGCATTCAGCTGCAAGCGGCCAATGGCGCGATCTGCATGCTGAGTTTGAGCTTCAACAACGACGGCCCGTTGGGCACCTTCTTCCGCTACATCGGCGACACCGCCACCTACTTGGCGCGTTA
>JANXTM010000084.1 GCA_025352405.1 Polaromonas sp. | reverse complement strand
TCCTCACTGTACTGGCAGCACCGGCCTGCTGGGCCCAATCTGACGCAACACTGGCGGCTGCCAGCAAGGAGGCTGGTGCCAAGGTCACCGCAAGTGGTCTGGTGTACCGTTCACTGAAGGACGGCACGGGTGCCAGCCCGGCAGCCAGTGACAAGGTCAAGGTTCATTACAAAGGCACCTTTCCGGATGGCAAGGAATTTGACAGCTCCTACAAGCGCAACGAGCCCACAGAATTTCCACTCAATGGCGTGATCCCCTGCTGGACCGAAGGCGTGCAGCTTATGAAAAAAGGCGGCAAAGCCAAGCTCACCTGCCCCGCTGCGATTGCCTACGGCGAACGCGGTGCAGGCGGCGTGATTCCGCCCAACGCCACGCTTGTGTTTGAAATTGAGCTGCTGGCCATCAACGGGAAATAGACCATTCAGCAGAGGCTTTTTTCAGATGGAAAAAAGCCTCTTAGGCATCGATTGCCGGGGTCACACGCTATAAAATATATAGCAAAATTAACCCCTTTAACTTCACGTTGTGGCCAACCAAGGCCGCTGGGCAGCTAAATCAGCGCCAACAGTGTGGTGAGTCATTAAAAAACCGGGGGCCTCAAAGGAAACGTTTCATGGCGATGAAACAAATCTTGGCAAGGACCACCTGCCCCTCTGGAATGAAACGCATGGTGCGCATTTACTTTATCCGGCACGGCTTTGACCTGGCCGGTCTGGCCTGCGAAGAAACCTTGCGAAGAAGCCCTGCGAGACACTGCCGGTCGGCGCCGCTTTAGGGGGCGTTGATCTGGGCCGAGTGCCCCTGTCCGACACCACCACTGTGCTCGGTTAAAAAATCACTCAACAATAACAAGCTGGGTGAGCCCCCCGTTTTTCCGGGTGGGCCAATGTTGCGGGGTAAAACAAGGTCAACACAAGCACCATTGTGGATGCTACCCTCACTAGCGTGCCCAGTTCTATCAGGACCACCAATTAGACAACCGGTTCCGCAGACCAAAAAATGGGCCAATAGACGCTCGTTTCAGGAAATCGTGCAGCCATCAGCTTTAGCCGACACTTTGACGGTACTTGTTCAACGCGGCTTGATCCAGAAATGTCAAGGCGTACTGTGCCAACCACCACCCAAGGACTGTATCAAGGCTACGGCCGTTGTTTGTCGGCTGAGCAAAATTTGCCCCAGACTGATACGCGCATTCAAGGCCGTGGTTTGAGCTGCCAGAACATCGGAGTAGTTAACTTGCCCGCTTCGGTAACGGTTGAGCAGCTGGGCTTCTACCTGTTTGGCTGTTTGTGCAGCTTGCTGATTGAGTTGCTCTTGCTCTTTGAGCACAGCAGTTGCAACTAATTGGTCCTCTACCCCTTGAAAGGCGGTAAGGACCACCTGCCGGTAAAGCGCCACTGTTTGGGCATGCGCTGCTTTCGCACCGTCGACTTTGGCAGAAATCGCGCCTGCATCGAATACCACCTGCGCAGCCGATAAGCCCAAAGCCCAAACTCCAGTGGATGCCCTTAGTAAATCCGCAATTCGGCTGCTGGCACTGCCCGCCGAAGCATTGAGTATCACGCTGGGATAGTAAGCACTCTGAGCCACGCCGATCTGCTCATTGGCAGCAGCAACCCGGCGTTCTGCCGCTGCGATATCGGGTCTTCGCTGCAAAAGCGTTGACGGTAAACCCAAAGGCACATCTGGCACCTGCGGCAACCATTCCGGCTTGGCAGGAATGGCAAAGCTACTGGGCGATTGGCCAACAAGCACAGCAACCGCATGCTCAAACTGGGCGCGCTGGCGTTTGATGCCAGCTTCTTGTAATTTGGCATTGAACAGCTGCGTTTGTGCCTGCAGCACATCGGTTTTAGCCACGATGCCAGCGTCGTATCGGTTCTGCGTAATCTCCAGGGCGCGACCATAAGCCTGTACCGTGCTGGCTAGCAGAACCAGTTGCGCATCTTGCTGTCTTAGCGACAGATAGCTGACCGCAAGCGCGCCCTGCGCGGACAGCTTGGCGCCCGCGAGGTCTGCCGCACTGGCAGAAGCTGACGCTGAAGCGCCATCAACCACACGCCCTAGCCGCCCCCATACATCAGGCGCCCAAGTACCGGCCAAATTTACTTGGCTGCTGGATGCGTTGCTGACCGGGTTGCCCGAGCGATTGACGCCGCCGGTTAGCGACACGCTAGGAAACAATGCCGCGTTTTGCTGGCTCACCAGCGCGCGCGCCTGCGCATACCCGGCCACCGCAGCTGCTACGTTCTGGTTCGACACCTCGACACGGGCCGCCAAATCATTGAGTTCAACGTCATTGAACAACTGCCACCACGGCCCACGCTCCAGCGCGTCAGCAGGCGCAGCAGTTACCCAGTCGCCCGCTTCTTTGTAGGCACTGTCCACAGGCGCTCCAGGGCGCTGATAGCTTGGGCCAACGGCGCAGCCTGAGGTGAGCAAAACGAGTGCTGCGCCAATAGCTCTAAGCGTAAGGTGATGAAGACGCATAAAGGAGTTGCCTTGTTTAAGAAGTTACCCGCGCCAAATGCGCTTCAAGTGCACTGCGCCTGCGCAACTTGTCCATCAGCACATACACGACAGGTGTGGTGAGCAGCGTGAGCAGCTGGCTGGCCACCAGGCCACCAATAATTGCGACACCAAGGGGGCGGCGCAGTTCTGCGCCCTCACCAAAACCAATGGCTAGCGGCAGCGCGCCGAGTATGGCGGCCAGCGTGGTCATGAGGATGGGACGAAATCGCAGCAGGCAAGCTTCGCGCACGGCATCAAGCGCACTCAAACCACGTGACCGCTCGGCTTCAATGGCGAAATCAATGATCAAAATCGCATTTTTCTTGACAATACCAATCAGCAAGAAAACACCAATCAACGCAATGAGGGAAAAATCAAGCTTGAAAATCATCAACGCCAACACTGCCCCCACACCGGCTGACGGTAGCGTCGACAGAACGGTGATGGGATGTACCAGGCTTTCATACAAAATGCCCAACACAATGTAAATCACTACCAGCGCCGCCAAGATCAACAGTGGCTGCTGACCTTGTGATTCTTGTGCACTGCGGGCTGTGCCCTGAAAACTGCCGCGCACATTGCTGGGCAAACCTATGTCAGCTTCAGCCTGCTTGACGGCTGCCTGGCCCTGCTCCAGGTTAGTACCCTCCGCCAGGTTGTAGGAGACAGTGGTGGCCAGCTCGCCATCCTGGTGGTTGACACTCGATGCTTTGGCGCCCTGAGAAAACTTCGCAATCGCTGACAGCGGCACCATGGTGCTGCCAATGGCGCTTAAGGCCTGACCTGTGGATTGGTCGCGCAGTGCAGGATTGACCAGGCTTTCCACATTGGCCACCCCGACGCCTGCGGCACGCGCCGGAACGTAAATATCGTTCAATGCTTCAGGGCTTTGTCTGAAGCGTGGCGCGACTTCCATGATGACTTTGTACTGATTGATATCGCTGTAAATCGTAGCTACCTGTCTCTGGCCAAAGCCGTTATAAAGCGCGTTGTCCACATCGCGCGATGTGACGCTCAGGCGCGACGCGCTGTCTTTGTCTACGGTGACCATTGTTTCCACGCCGTTTTCTTGCTGGTCCGTATCGACATCAGTCAGCGCGTCTTGCTGTTTCATTTGGTCAGCCAGTCGTGTGGCCCATTTGCGCAGGTCGGCAATGTTGTCGCTTTTCAAG
>JANXTM010000063.1 GCA_025352405.1 Polaromonas sp. | reverse complement strand
TCCCACAAAGCCAACATCGAAACTCTGTTTGGTCTGACCCACAAGGCTTTTGAAGGCGTTGAAAAACTGGTCGAACTGAACGTGCAAGCCACCAAAGCCGCTTTGGCCGAAACCGCCAACCACGCTCAAGCCGTGATGGGCGTGAAAGACGCACAAGAGCTGTTGGCCCTGCAAGCCGGCATGGTTCAGCCCCTGGCCGAAAAAACCGCCGCTTACAGCCGCCATCTGTATGACATCGCTTCCGCCGCCAGCGCTGACCTCGGCAAAACGTTTGAAGCCCAAACCGCCGATGCACAGAAAAAAGTCATGGGCCTGGTCGACAACGCGACGAAAAACGCACCTGCTGGTTCCGAGACCGCTGTTGCTGTCATGAAAAGCGCTGTAGCCGCTGCCAACAACGCTTTTGAGTCCATGCAAAAAGCTGTCAAGCAAGCCAGCGACATGGCCGAGACCAACTTCAACACGGCTGCTTCAACAGCCATGAACGCCGCCAAGACCGTCGCCAAAAAGCGTTAATCAACGCAAGGCGCCTGTTTACCGGAGCTGTGCCAGAACGGCATGCCCGTCACCAGTTGTCTCCTCGGGTTCTTCTCGAAATTCATTTTCACGAACCCAGTTAAGCCCGATCGAAAGATTGGGCTTTTTTTTGCCTTCAAATTACACAACGCTTCCGTTAAATGAGCTCTCATTCGGTCTCTGCGACAGCAAATGCGGGCATTTCACGCTATTAAAAAAATAGCAATCACTCAACGTGCCGCTGCCGCACCAAGCGCCAGCCTGGCCTTGAGTGCGGGCAAGGCTGCCAGCATGGCGGCGCGCCCTGCATCCATGGCGCGCTGCCGGGCTGAAAAGTCTGCACTCTTCAACCCGATCTGAGAGGGCCGCACCACCACATCGGCATCCTTGAGTTCATACTGGTTGATGCTTTTGCCCATGATTGCAAAGGTTTGCAGCAAAATTTGCAGCGTGTCACTGGCCGGGTTGGCCTCAGGCGGTATTGAGATATCAACCGCCACCACGACATCGGCACCCATCTGTCGGGCAAACCGCACCGGTACAGGTGACACCAGGCCACCATCGACGTAATCGCGTCCATTGATCCTGACGGGCACAAACACCGCTGGCACCGCGCTGGACGCCCGTACCGCCGTGCCCGTGTCACCCTTTTGGAAAAGCACCGCCTGGCCGTTTCCAAGGTCGGTCGCCACAATGCCCAGCGGAATCGCCATGTTTTCAATCAGGCGGTTGGCCGTCAACTCATTGACGTAGCGGGCCAGCGCCTCACCGCGAAACATGCCGCGGCCAAAAATCGGCAGCATCCAGTCGGTGATGGCGACTTCTTCCATATTCAATGCGGTTTGCTGCAACTGCGCGCTGGTCTTGCCGGTGGCATAAAGCGCTGCAACCAGGCTGCCAGCAGACGTACCGACCACGATCTGCGGCTTGAGCCCGGCCTCTTCAAGCACGGCGATCACACCGACGTGGGCAAAGCCACGCGCCGCCCCGCCACCCAGAGCCAAACCAATTTTGAGCGGCTTTCTGACCACATCTGGCGGCGCAGACACCACTTGCCCGCTGTTGTCGCCAGCTCTGACACCGGTCGGCGATGTAGCGCAACCACCCACCAGCAGGGCTGCAATTACAGCCACGAAACTGGCAAAACCGCGCGCTATTTGCCTCAACACCATAAGGTTTTTATCACGAATGATTCTCGTTTGTTTTATCATTGCCAGTTTTACTGTTAAAGGATTAAAACGCCATGCTCAAAAAGATAACGTTGTCATCGCTGCTGTTTGTGGCGGGCCTGGCCGCCGCACAGGAACAAGTCGTCAACCTGTATTCTGCGCGCCACTACCAGACCGACGAGGCACTGTATGCCAATTTCACCAAAGCAACCGGCATCAAGGTCAACCGCGTGGACGCTGATGACGCAGGCATCCTGGCACGCCTGAAGGCTGAAGGCACAGCCTCTCCCGCCGACGTGATTTTGCTGGTCGACGCAGCCCGCCTTTGGAAAGGCGATGCGGATGGTTTGTTCAAACCCATCAAATCAGCATCGCTCGAAGCGGCTATTCCGGTCAAACTGCGCGCCGCCCCCACGGCAGAGGGCACCACATGGTTTGGTTTTTCAACCCGCGCCCGCGTGGTTGTGTATGACAAACTGAAGGTCAAAAAAGAAGATGTCGACACCTATGAGAAGCTGGCCGGCCCTAAAAACAAGGGCCTGTTGTGCACGCGCTCCGGCGCACACCCGTACAACCTGTCATTGTTTGGTGCGGTGACCGAACACATGGGTGAGGTCAAAGCGGAGGCCTGGCTCAAGGGCCTGGTCGCCAACATGGCACGCGACCCCAAAGGCGGCGACAGCGACCAGATCAAGGCTGTGGCCAGTGGCGAATGCGGTGTTGCGCTGACCAACACCTACTATCTGGCGCGCATCATGCGCTCCAGCGCAGCGGACGACAGAATCGTTTCCGACCGCGTTGGCGTGGTGTTTCCAAATCAGGAAACCTGGGGCACGCATGTGAACATTGCCGGTGCTGCAGTCGCCAAAAATGCCAAGAATACGGTCAGCGCTGTCAAGTTCATGGAGTACCTGGCCAGTCCCGGCGCACAAGAGTACTTTGCCAACGGCAACAACGAATGGCCTGCAGTACCAGGCCTGAGCGTCAGCAATCCGGCGCTCAAAGCCATGACCGGCAACAGCAATGGCAGCTTCAAATCAGAAACCATTCCGATCAGTGCTGTGGGCAACAACCAGCTCAAGGTGCAGCAAATGCTGGACCGGGTGGGCTATAAATAAACTGCTACAGACCGCGCAGCTGCCCTAAAGCCCGTGGGGTAGCGACGCTGCAAGCGTTTCTCGCATGGAGCGCGCAATCAACTGTTGGCGCTCGCGTGGCATGCGGTCAATAGTTGACGCCACGCTGATGGCTGCCACAGGCGCCCCATCGCTACCGCGCACAGCCAACCCGACTGCGAGCACGCCGTGGGTTGCATGGTTTCCAATCACGGACCAGCCGCGCTCGCGCGTGGCCCGCACCAGTATTTTCATGCGATCGGGCGTCATGCTGCCGTAACGCTCCAAGGCCGGCGAGTTGGCAGCGATGACCGCCGCAACGTCATCGTCTGGCAGTGCTGACAGCAGGGCCAGACCCGCAGCGCCTACCCCGAGTGGCTGGCGGGTACCCACCTGTATGACCAGCACCTGCACCGGATGTGTTCCCAATTGGCGCGCGATGCAATAGGAGGCGGGGCCTTCCCGCGTGACCGCAAATGCCGCATCACCGCACGCTGCGCTTACCCGTGCGAGTACCGGTTGCAAGCGCGCTACAAAGTCGGACGGTACAACGCGCTGTGCACGCGCTGCCAGGCTGGGTCCGGCAACATAGCGAAAACGGCCATGCGCCGACACGTAGCCACTGTCCACCAGCGTCGTCAACAGGCGATAAACCGTTGCGCGCTCCAGGCCTGCTGCACGGCACAGATCGACCACGCGAAGTCCGTCGCGACCGCTGCCCGATACCGCATCAAGCAGTTGCAAACCGCGCCGCAGCGTGCGGCTTCCGGTGTCTTCGGCCGGTTCCATATCGGGTGCAGAACGCGTGGCAGAAAACTTTAAAACGTCCGGCAAGCGAACGTTTTTAGTTGTGGTTAGAAGGGTCATGATCAAGAATTTCAGGGATGCCAGAGCGATTCTGCACTGTGCAGAAACGTTTTTGGTGAAGTTCACGATGCATATTACACCCCGAAAAACAGGAGACATACCATGACTTTTCATATGAGAATGCGCCGGAGATGGCTGACCTTCGCCGCCGTCATCGCCTGCAGTGCAACGCTGCCACTGCAGGCTCAACCTTCCACGTGGCCAGCCAGGCCTATCAAACTTGTCGTCGGCTACGCCGCAGGGGGCGCTACGGAC
Source organism: Polaromonas sp. (assembly GCA_025352405.1). Classification (GTDB taxonomy): domain Bacteria; phylum Pseudomonadota; class Gammaproteobacteria; order Burkholderiales; family Burkholderiaceae_C; genus Polaromonas. The sequence goes on along the minus strand of JANXTM010000063.1, from coordinate 11,608 downwards.
GTGATTGCCAGGATGATTGCCATCAAACTGGGCGAGCAATTGGGCCAGCCGGTGGTTGTAGACAACCGCTCAGGTGCCAACAGCAATGTGAGTGCAGAGATTGTCGCGCGCTCGCCCGCCGATGGCTACACGCTGTATGTTTACACCATCGCCAACACCATCAATGCGTCGTTGTATGACAAGCTCGGCTACGACCCACTGAAAGATTTTGAACCCATCGGTTTGATTGCAAAGATACCCAACATTCTTGTGATCAACGAGAAGTTGCCGATAAAAAGCGTGGCCGACTTCGTGCAATTTGCCAAGGAATCCCCCGGCGGTATCACGTTTGCATCGTCGGGGAGTGGCTCGTCCATTCACCTTTCCGGTGAGATGTTCAAGATGGTTGCCAAGCTGAATATGCTGCATGTGCCTTACCGGGGCAGCGCGCCCGCCATGAATGATCTTTTAGGGGGACAGGTGCAGTCGATGTTCGACAACACCCCGTCGGCACTGCCGCATGTCAGGGGCGGCAGGCTGCGTGCAATTGCAATCACCAGTGCGCAGCGCTCCCCGCTGTTGCCAGACGTGCCGACATTGGCAGAGTCGGGCTTCCCCGGCTTCGAGGTGCAGTCCTGGTTCGGCCTCGCTGCGCCGGCGGGAACACCACGTCCGGTGGTGGACCGACTCAACGCCGAGCTGGGCAAGGTGCTCACCAACCCCGACGTGCGCCAGCGCCTGCTCAATCTCGCAGCCACCCCCGCGCCCGGCACACCCGAGCAGATGCGCAGCTTCGCCACAGCAGAGGTCAAACGCTGGTACGACGTGGTGAAGCTTTCTGGCGCCAAAGCTGAATAGGCAGGACCCCTTTCTATGTTTCCCATTGATTTTTTCTGGCGCGCAGCGCAGCGCTGGCCTGACCGCATCGCCATTGATGCCCCCGACGGCGCCATCCGCTACGAAGGGCTGGCCACCCAGGTGGCCGCACTCGCCGCCGCGCTCATCGCCATCGACCCGGCCCCGCAGAGCCGTGTCGGTATTTGCGCGAGCAACAGTGCCGGGCACATTACCGTGCTGCTGGCCGTGCTGGCCTGCGGCAAGGTCTGGGTGCCACTGAATCCGAAGAGCACCCGGCCAGAGATCCGCCGCATCGTCGACGCAACACAACCGTCCATCCTGGTGATGGACGCAACCTGCACTGCGCTGCTGGAGGGAGCGCCTGGCGCACGCATTTACTGCGACACGCCGGTCGCGCCGACTTCATGCGCCACGCGGACCCCAACCATTGCCGAGCTGGCCACGCGGCATAAGGGCGCACCGCGACCCGTCTTTGACCAGCCGCCAGAGGCCACTCAGGCCATTAAGTTCACCGGTGGTACAACCGGCGCGCCGAAAGGCGTGATGCAGACCTACCGCGCCTGGATGGCCAACATCACCAATCAGATTCATGCCTGGGGTTTCGATGCGCATGACCGCTACATCGTGGCGGCGCCTGTCACGCATGGCACATCCACCTATATCCTGCCCATTTTGGCGCAGGGTGGCTGTCACGTGGTCCTGGCTGGAACGGGGGCCGAAGCGGTGCGTGTGGCCTTTAAAGAGCGAGGCGGTACTGTCTGCTTCATGCCGCCCACGCTGGTCTACATGCTGATGGCGTTGCCCGGCGTCTCACGGGCGGACTTTCCGCACCTGCGCCGTCTGATCTACGGCGGTGCGCCCATGCCACCGGAAAAAATCCGCGAGGTACGCGACTTTTTCGGCCCGGTACTTGGTACCACTTATGGCCAGACCGAAGCACCCCAGATCCTGACCGTCATGCAACCTGAAGACTTTGAAGATCCGCGTAACTGGGCTGCTGTGGGACGAACCACCTGGTTTAGTGACGTAGCCATCATGGCGCCTGATGGCCGCTTGCTGCCATCAGGCGAAGTTGGCGAAGTGGTGGCCAGCGGCGATTTGCTGATGTCCGGCTACTGGCGCTTACCGGAAAAAACAGCCGAGACGCTGGTCGACGGCTGGCTGCACACCGGCGACCGCGGTCTGATCGACGCGCGCGGCTACCTGTACCTGAAGGACCGTCTGAAGGACATGGTCATCACAGGCGGCTTCAACGTCTACCCGGTAGATGTGGAAAACACTTTGGGCCAGCATCCGTCCGTGCACGAGTGCGCGGTATTCGGCATCCTTGACGACAAATGGGGCGAGGCGGTGCAAGCCGCGGTGCAGCTGCGCCCCGGCCTGCAGGCCGATGAAGCCGAATTGATCGCCTATGTACGCGAGCGGCTAGGCCCCGTGCAAACGCCAAAGCACATTTATTTTTACGCTAGCCTGCCACGTTCTTCAGTAGGCAAAGTACTCAAGACCGTATTGCGCGAACAAGCCATGTCCCCTACTGCCATAAACGACGCTTTGAAAGCCACACCATGACCACCTCCACCGCGACACCCGTCACCAGCCTGTGCACCCACACGCTCACCAGCTTGCACTACCGCGATGCCAACCTGGTTGAAGACCTGCTCGGCAAAAAAACTTTTACCGAAGTCATGCTGATGCAGATCCTGAACCGGACACCGCGCGGCGTGGACCTGCGTATCACCGACGCGGTACTCATCGTGCTCATGGAACACGGCCTAACGCCAAGCGCCATTGCGACCCGCCTGATTTACATGAGTGCTCCTGAAAACCTGCAGGGTGCCATCGCGGCCGGGCTATTGGCGGTGGGCAGTTCTTTTGTCGGCACGATGGAGAATTGCTCGCAGCTGCTCGACCGCATCGCAGCCGCCGCTGATCCCCGGGCCGAAGCGCTGGAAATCGCCCGCCACCACAAAAGCCTTAAAAGCCCGGTGCCAGGATTTGGCCATCATCTGCACAAACCGGTGGACCCGCGCGCCTACAAACTGCTTGATCTGGCACGCGCCGAACCTGAACTTGCAGGGCACAAAATTCGCGCACTGGAGCATCTGTCCGCTGCAGTCGATACCGCTGCAGGCCGCCCGATCACCATCAACGCCACCGGTGCAGTAGCCGCACTGCTGGGAGAAATAGGCGTCGCTACAAGCGTGATGCGCGGCTTTGCCGTCATTTCACGCGCGGCCGGTCTGGTGGCGCACATCGTCGAAGAGCAACAAAGCCCGGCTGGCCGCTTCATCTGGGACACGATCGAACACGCTATCCCGTTCGTCGGCACGGCGAACCAGGGAGAAGGCACATGAGCGGCCTCAGCAGAGACACCACTTTGGTCACGGGCGGCAGCCAGGGTATTGGCCGTGCCGTGGTGGACCGACTGATCGCCGACGGACTGCACGTCGTCAATTTTGATATCAACAGGCCAACGGTGATCGGCGAACACGAGACCTTCATGCAGGTCGACCTGGCCGACGAAAACGCACTTCGTGCAGCACTGGCAAAAACCGTGGCCATGCGACCGGTGACCCGCCTGGTCAACAACGCGGGCATCGTGCGACCCGCAACCATTGACATGGTCTCTGCGGCAGACATTCACGCTGTGATGACGGTGAACCTTGCCGCAGCTATTGCCTGTGTTCAGGCGCTGCTGCCAGCCATGCGAAGCGCACGCTTTGGCCGGATCGTGAATATTTCCAGCCGTGCAGCCTTGGGCAAGGCCGAACGTATTGCCTATGCTTCCAGCAAAGCGGCGCTACACGGGCTGACACGCACACTGGCTCTGGAGCTTGCCGGCGACGGTATTACCGTCAATGCGATCGGACCTGGCCCGATCGCTACCGCCTTGTTTGAGCGTGTCAACCCACCGGGCGCAACGGCAACGCAGCGCATCATGGAGAACATTCCCTTGCGCCGCCTGGGCAGGCCAGAAGAGGTTGCGCATCATGTCGCATCACTGCTGGACGCCCGTGCCGGTTTCACCACCGGACAGGTGTTGTATGTCTGTGGCGGCATGACGGTGGGGTTGGCACCATGAACGCCGCTGCCATGATCACCGGTGATAAGCCTGTAGCGCTCCCCCTCGATTTAACGGGACGCGTGGTTTTCGTCGCCGGCGCCGGTTCGGCTGGGCCAGGCTGGAGCATCGGACGCGCATCGAGCGTCACCTATGCCCGGCTAGGCGCGCAGGTGTGTGTCGTCGACCGTGATGCCGCCTCGGCCGAGAAGACCACGGCATTGATCCTGGCCGAAGGCGGCATTGCCCGTACTTTTGTTGGAGATGTCTCGGTCGACGCCGACGTGGTGCGTCTTTTTGCCGAAGTCCGCGCATGTTTTGGCGACGTGGATGTACTGCATCACAACGTGGGCATTGGCAAAGTAGGCGGGCCGCTGGAAACCAGTGCAGAAGATTTCGACCACATCCATGCGGTCAATGTGCGCAGCCTGCTGCTGGCCACGCAGCAGGTGCTACCCGCCATGGTGGCGCTCCGCGGTGGTTCTATCCTGGCTATTTCGTCGGTAGCGGCCATGCGTTATGTGGGGTATCCGCACCTGGCATATAGCGTGACCAAGGCAGCAGTTGCCCATTTCATACGTGTGCTGGCCCAGCAATATGCGGGAAGCGGCATACGCGCCAACACCGTGGTGCCCGGATTGATTGACACGCCACGCATTGCAACCACAGTGGCAAAAATGTTCTCTGATACCAACTTGGAAGACGCCAAGGCCGCGCGTGCCCGACAAGTACCCATGGGCCGTATGGGAACTGCCTGGGAGGTGGCGCATGCCTGCGCATTCCTGGCCTCGGACGCAGCGGCCTATGTCACTGGGACCGAGTTGGTAGTGGACGGCGGCATCACTGGAAAATTCGTGTAAATCCCCCGGAGAGTTGCAGGCTCTTGCTGTCGGCGCCGCATTGACTGGAAGCCTGCACAGCGGAAGAAGCGTCAGCTGCAAGGCAATCGTAGCGGTTTACTTGGGAAAGTATTTTGGGCAAGACTTGTTCAGACCGCACAAAAAAGAAAAACCCCAAGTAAATCGATTACTTGGGGTTAGGTCTTGGCGGAAACGGAGAGATTCGAACTCTCGATGAGGCTCTACACCCCATACTCCCTTAGCAGGGGAGCACCTTCGGCCACTCGGTCACGTTTCCAATTATCTGATTATCTCACGACTTGGGGCCGGTTTTGCTCACCACTTCAAGTAGCTGGCTGGTCCAGGTCAAAAGCCTTGTGCAATGCGCGCACGGCGAGCTCCATGTACTTTTCGTCAATCACCACGGAGGTCTTGATTTCGCTGGTTGAAATCATCTGAATGTTGATGCCTTCTTCAGCCAGCACTTTGAACATTTTGCTGGCTATGCCCACGTGGCTGCGCATGCCGATGCCAACAATACTGACTTTGCAGATTTTGGCATCGCCTGTGACTTCACTTGCGCCAAGTTTCTGCACCACGGTCGTCTTCAGCAGGTCAATGGCTTTGGCGTAGTCGTTGCGGTGAACGGTAAAGCTGAAGTCGGTCAAACCACCCTTGCTGATGTTCTGGATGATCACATCTACTTCGATGTTGGCATCCGCTATGGCACCCAAAATCTGGTAGGCAATGCCCGGGGTGTCTGGCACGCCAAGTACAGAGATTTTGGCTTCGTCGCGGTTAAACGCGATGCCCGACACGATGGCTTGTTCCATATTTTCGTCTTCCTCAAAACTGATCAAAGTGCCTGATTTGGCTTCAATGTTGATGTCAATATCCCAATCGGTAAAGCTGGACAACACGCGCAGCGGCACCTTGTATTTGCCGGCAAATTCGACCGAGCGAATCTGCAGCACCTTGGAGCCCATGGAGGCCATCTCCAGCATTTCCTCAAAGCTCACGGTCAGCAGGCGGCGTGCCTCGGGCACCACGCGCGGATCGGTGGTGTAGACGCCATCCACGTCGGTGTAGATCAGGCATTCGTGCGCCTTCAGGGCGGCTGCAATCGCCACTGCGGACGTGTCAGAACCGCCACGGCCAAGCGTGGTGACGTTGCCACCATCGTCCACGCCCTGAAAGCCGGTGATGATCACCACACGCCCAGCGTCCAGGTCGGCGCGCACTTTTTTGTCGTCAATTGACTCAATGCGGGCCTTGGTAAAAGCACTGTTGGTCTTGATGGTGACCTGCCAGCCGGCATAGCTCACCGAAGGCATGCCTTCGGCTTGCAGTGCAATGGCCAGCAATGCGCTGGAAGCCTGCTCGCCAGTAGCGGCCAGCGCGTCCAGCTCCCGGCTGTACGCATCCGTCGACTTCGCCGGAGCCAGCTCTTTGGCCAGGCCAAGCAGGCGGTTGGTTTCGCCGCTCATGGCACTCGGCACGACAACCATCTGGTGGCCGGCGCGCGCCCATTTGGCGACCCGCTTGGCAACATTACGGATGCGCTCGGTAGAGCCCATCGACGTGCCGCCGTATTTGTGAACGATTAAAGCCATTACGGGATATCAATCAGGTGTTGGTTGCAAACAGGGCTTGCGGTGGTTGGTGCAAGCCCCCGCCGGACAGAGGCGTCGGCGTGGTGACAAAGCTCTAAATTATAACCAGCGCTGCTTCGCCAGTCACTTCCCTGACAGTGCAACCGGCGTGTATCCCAGCACATTGCCTGCGCGCTTGACGTGGCCATTTGCAATCTTCAGGTGTAACTGATGACCCCGTGTGGCGCAGGCTGCAACCTGGGCCAGCAACTGTTCAAGCTGCGCCGCACTGGGCGTGGCACGGTGCGCCTGGAACAGCCAGTGACGCAAAAGGTTGGCCTGACGCAGCGAAGATAGCTGTTGCAGCGCCTTGATATCTGGAGGATTGCCAACAGCGTTCATGTCCAGCGAGGCAAGTTCAACCAGCAGCGCCTGACCTTGCGCAGCATGGCGGGCACTGCGGGCGAAAGTTTCGCGGAACTGCGGAAACGCGGCTTCCAGCGGGGGCAACAAACGGGCACGGATGCGGTTGCGGGTAAATTGCTCATCTGCGTTGGTCGGGTCTTCCACCCAGGCCACACCACGCTCCACCAGCCAGCGCCGTAGTTGAGCTCCGGGAACACCGAGCAGTGGGCGGTGGTATGTAATGCCATCGCGGTGCCAGCACGCCGGCATGGCAGACATTCCCGGCAAACCCGCGCCTCGCGACAACGCCAGAAGCATGGTCTCTACCTGGTCATCGGCGTGCTGTGCAATCGCTATATTATTGAGTGCAAGCGGCGCCCATGTATGACAAGCCGCAGCCGCTAACGCTGAGTAACGCGCCTTCCGGGCAGCGTCTTCAGGGCTTTCGCCGGGGGCGTGACGCGCATCGACCTTGTGGATGGCAAGTGGCACGTCATATCGCCGACACAGCTCGGTACAGTGCCGTACAAAGTCTTCCGCCGCAGGCTGCAGCCCGTGATGAATGTGGATCGCTCGCACCTGCCCTGGCCATTTTTCGGCGCATGCCAACAGCAACGCCGTTGAATCAGCGCCGCCGCTCAGGCCAACGGCCAGAGGCAAACCCGGAGAAAACAAAGCCAGTGCTTCAGGAAGCTGTTTTACAGCCCCACTACGCGCCACGGTGTCCCACCGAAAAATCATTCAAACCGGTGCGCTCTTCGCCGCGCAGCAACCACAGGGGGCGCGTGGCAAAACTTACCGGTACACCGGTCTGCCCTTGCGAAGGCTGCAATGTCCGGTCAAACAGCGAGCTGCCCGGCATGTAGCGCAAGGCAACACCGGTGCGCCGGATGCCAGAGGTGTTGGCTTCGGCACCATGAATCATGTAGATGTCGTGCATGGACATCTGGCCAGGCTGCAGCTCAATGTCAGCGGCTTGGTTCACGTCAAACGCACCGTCAGCCATGCGCTGGTTCAGCGTCAGGTCAGTTCTGTCTTCGTGCAAGTGGGGGTGAAGTTGTCGGGCGGCGTGGGAGCCAGGAATCACGCGGAGACAGCCGTTTTCCCGAGTGCTTGGTTCCAGCGCCACCCACACGGTGCAGTTGGCTAGAGGCCTGATGGGCCAGTAATGGCCGTCCTGATGCCAAGGCGTTTCATAGCCTTCACTAGCCGGTTTGCAAAATACGTGGCAGCCCCACAAAACGACATCGGGGCCAATCACTTGCGCCACCATGTCGACAATGTCTGGGTTCATGGCCAGATCAAAAAAGTCGCGGCTGCCGCGCACGCCTTCGTCATTTTGGCCTTCGATATGGGCGCTCACCAGCTTCTCGGGCCGCACGCCGGGGTTGTTTTGAATCAGCGTGTTCAAAGCCTGCTGCATGCGGCTCACCCAAGCGTCGTTCAGCCGGAATCGGGGAATTACATACCCATCGTCCTGGTAACGCCGGACTTCCTGATCAGAGAGGCTGGCCATGGTTGGATTTCCTTTGAAAGCAGCGCTGAGAGGCGCACAAATGCCGTTACTTGGTAGCGTCTGCTTTGATGTCTGTGAACCGGCCATAGCTTTGCAGGCGGTCGTAACGGCGGTCCAGCAATTCCGTAACCTTTAAATCGTTGACCTGCCGGAAAGCATCATTGAGCGCCCGCTTCAGGAAAGCCGACATCTGCTTGTGGTCGCGGTGTGCTCCGCCCACGGGTTCATTGACGATCTTGTCAATCACGCCCAAGGCCTTGAGCCGATGCGCGGTGATGCCCAGGGCCTCAGCCGCAATTTCAGCTTTTTCAGACGTTTTCCAGAGGATGGATGCACAGCCTTCAGGGCTGATGACCGAGTAAATCGAATACTGAAGCATCACCACCTGATCGGCCACTGAAATTGCCAGCGCGCCACCAGAACCGCCCTCACCAATAATGGTCGTGATGATGGGAACTTCGAGCTGTGCCATTTCAAAAATATTGCGGCCAATGGCTTCTGACTGGCCGCGCTCCTCGGCGTCAATGCCGGGGTAAGCGCCGGGCGTGTCGACAAAGGTGAACACCGGCAGCTTGAATTTTTCAGCTGTTTTCATCAGGCGCAGAGCCTTGCGGTAACCCTCGGGCTTACTCATGCCAAAGTTGCGCAGACCGCGCTCTTTAGTGTCACGCCCTTTCTGGTGGCCCAGCACCATGCAGGCTGTGCCATTGAAACGGGCCAGGCCGCCGACGATGGACAGGTCGTCTGAGAAATGCCGGTCGCCGTGCAGTTCAACAAAATCAGTGAAGATGTCGCGCACGTAGTCGAGCGTGTAGGGCCGCTCGGGGTGGCGGGCAATTTTGGTGATCTGCCAGGGGGTCAGGTCGCTGTAAATGTCTTTGGTGAGCTGCTGGCTTTTTTTGGCGAGCTGGTCGATTTCTTCAGAAATATCAACGGCGGATTCTGTCTGCACATAGCGCAGCTCTTCAATTTTTCCTTCAAGCTCCGCAATCGGTTGCTCAAAATCGAGGAAGGTCTTTTTAGCCATCGTTTTTCACTCCTGTCCTGAAATCTGCGCCTCTAGGCTTGAATTTAATGCTACGCACTGCCCACTACTGACAGGGGGTCGAGCGAGCGCCAAATATACCAAGTTGCCACGCTGCAGTATGGTGCCCAGGCGGCGGCAACCTCGCGCGCATCGCTGCGGCTTACGGACTCACCAGAAAAATAATTTTTGCTGATCCCGTTAATCAATCCCACATCATCGAGCGGCAAGACGTTGGGGCGTGTCAGGTAGAACATCAAAAACATCTCGGCGGTCCAGCGGCCAATGCCGCGGATGGCCACCAGCTCGGCAATGATGGCTTCGTCGTCCATCGCCGCCCAGTCCTTGACGTGGACGGTGCCTGCGTCAAAGTGAATCGACAAATCCACAAGGTATTCGACCTTGCGCGCGCTCAGGCCTGCAGCGCGCATGTCATCGACCTTCAGCTTCAGGATATGGGCAGGCATCATGGCTTTGGGCAGCGCTGCAAAACGGTGCCACACGGTCTGCGCCGCCTTGACCGATATTTGCTGCCCGACAATGCTGCGCGCGAGCGTGCTGAATGCATCGCCGCGCGACTGCAGGCTGGCATCACCAAACTGCGGGATCAAGCGTTTCATGACGCGGTCTTTTTTGACCAGGTGCTTGCAGGCGTCAAGCCAGTAGTCAGGTGTGATGTTGACCGGGGCCGGATCGAGCGTAGCCGCCGTGACCGGCGATTTTTCGAGCGCAGTAGTTGCTATCTTTTTCATAGCTAGCAGCCTCCGTAAATGCTGCCACGGAGGCCTAAAAGACTAGATAAAATCAAGACTTGACCTCCCAGGTCGTGCCGCTGGGCACGTCTTTAAGCACAATGCCCTGCGCCAGCAAATCGTCGCGGATGCGGTCTGCCGCTGCAAAGTCCCGGGCAGTTTTGGCGTCCGTGCGCTGCGCGATTAATTGCTTGATGCTGGCTTCATCCAGACCAGCACCGACCTGTAGATAAGCGCCGGGCACGCCTTGCAGCAAGCCCAGGCAGGCACCTAATTGTTTAAGCAGCCCGGCAAGTGCGGCAGATCGGGTTTTGTTGACCTCGCCGGCAAGCTCAAACAGCACCGCCACGGCTGCAGGCGTACCGAAGTCTTCGTCCATGGCGGACTTGAAGCGCGCGGCGAACGGGATAGCCCAGTCGATCAGGATTTTTTCGGGCGTCACCAAGTCGAGTGCAGTGTATAGCCGCTTGAGGGACGCCCGGGCGTCATCCAGATGCGCGTCGCTGTAATTCAATGCACTGCGGTAATGGGCGCGAACAATGAAAAAACGCACTGTTTCGGCATCGTATTTGGCAAGCACTTCACGGATCGTGAAAAAATTTCCCAGGGACTTGGACATTTTCTCGTTGTCCAGGCGCACAAAGCCGTTATGCATCCAGAATTGGGCTAGGGGCTTGCCATTGGCCCCTTCTGACTGGGCAATTTCGTTTTCATGGTGGGGAAACTGCAAGTCCGCACCGCCGCCGTGAATGTCAAAGGTTTCGCCCAGTGTCTGGCAACTCATGGCCGAGCACTCAATATGCCAACCCGGCCGACCCGGCCCATAGTCACTACTCCATTTGGCATCCTCGGGCTCGCTGGCCTTGGCTGATTTCCAGAGTACAAAATCGAGGGGGTCTTCCTTGCCGTCCTGTACCGCCACACGCTCACCGGCGCGCAACTCGTCCAGCGATTTACCCGACAGCTTTCCATAACCCTTGAACTTGCGCACCGCAAAATTCACGTCGCCGCCAGAGGCCTGATAAGCCAGCCCTTTTTGCGACAGGGTGGCGATCATGCCCAGCATTTGGGGCACATATTCAGTCGCCCGGGGCTCGATGTCAGGGCGTTCGATGCCGAGTGCACCGGTGTCCTGGTGCATGGCGGTAATCATTTCGTCGGTCAGGGCGCGAATCGAAATACCGCGCTCAACGGCTCGCTTGATGATCTTGTCGTCAATATCGGTAATGTTGCGCACATAGGTGACCTGCAGACCGCTGGTTCTGAGCCAGCGCTGCACCACATCAAAGGCCATCATCATGCGGGCGTGGCCGATATGGCAAAGGTCATAGATGGTCATGCCGCACACGTACATGCGGACGTGACCAGGAACCAGTGGCGAAAATTCTTCCACCTCACGCGACAGCGTGTTGTAAATGCGAAGGCTCATGGATAGTCGGGAGTACGTAGCTTGCCGTCTACCGGTCAAGAGGAAAAAGAAACAACAAAAAATCGCCGTGCCACAAGTTCTGGCAGGGGCACGAGAAGGTTAACTCGGAAGAAAAGCACAGAAGGACGCAGGTGCGAAGCAGAAGGCGGGGAA
>JANXTM010000054.1 GCA_025352405.1 Polaromonas sp. | reverse complement strand
GGTTTGACGAATCGGCCGTTGGACCAGTAGCCTTTGATGGCCTTGGGAGTCTTAGTGTTCATAGCAGTCATTCATAGCAGTCAGTATCATAGCGACCCATATGACCTCAAAGACCTCCTCCAGCACTTCCCGCAGCAAACCTTTAAAGCCAGTCGTTCAGCAGAGTCAACATGCGCCTGCAGAGGGATTCAGCTACAGCCGTGATTTTTTTGAAAATCTGGTGGACACGGCACTGACGCACGCTAAAAAACTGGGTGCTACCGACGCGGCTGCTGAGGCGTCCGAGGGCTGTGGCCTGTCGGTTAGTGTGCGCAAGGGTGAGCTTGAAAACGTCGAGCGCAACCGCGACAAGTCGCTGGGCATCACCGTCTACGTTGGGCAGAAACGGGGAAACGCCGCCACCAGCGATTTTTCGAAGGCGGCGATTCAGCAAACGGTTAAGGCAGCCTATGATATAGCCCGCTTCACGGCAGAAGATAAGTCATCCGGCCTGCCCGCAGACCGTGACATCGCCCGCGTACACCGGGAGCTGAACCTTTTTCACCCCTGGGCCATCACATCAGAAGAGGCGGCTATATTGGCGTTGAAGTGCGAGGCGGCAGCTCTGGGTGTGAGCCGCCGCATCACTAACAGCGAAGGTGCCGGCGTGTCGGCCCAGCAGTCCCATTTTTTCAGTGCCCACACAGGCGGCTTCAGAGGCGGTTACGCCAGTTCGCGCCACAGTATTTCAGTAGCACCGATTGCCTCGTCGCCTGGTAAAAATGGCGACATGCAGCGCGACGCGTGGTACAGCTCCATGCGCGATGCACAAGAGCTTGCCAGCCCTGAAGCTGTAGGCCGTTATGCGGCCGAGCGCGCGCTTGCACGCTTGAAAAGCCGCAAGGTCAAGACCTGCGAATGCCCGGTGTTGTTTGAGTCGCCACTGGCCGCTGGTCTGCTGGGCGGGTTTGTGCAGGCCATCAGTGGCGGGGCGATGTACCGCAAAAGCACGTTTTTGCTCGACAGTATGGGCAAAGCGGCATTTCCTGACCACATCGACATCACTGAAGACCCGTTTTTGCACAAAGGTAAAGGCAGCGCGCCGTTTGACGAAGAAGGCGTCAAAACCCATGCCCGTACAGTGGTGGATGCCGGGATTGTGCGCGGCTACTTTTTAAGCACTTATTCAGCCCGCAAGCTGGGCATGCGCACCACGGGCAATGCTGGTGGCTCGCACAACCTGGTCATGAGCAGCCGCCAGACTGCAGTGGGCGATGACCTCGATGCCATGCTCAAAAAGCTCGGTACAGGCCTGTTCGTGACCGAGCTGATGGGGCAGGGCGTGAATTACGTGACAGGCGATTATTCACGCGGCGCGGCAGGCTTTTGGGTTGAAAAGGGGCAGATTGCTTTTCCGGTTGAAGAGATCACGATTGCCGGCAACCTCAAGGACATGTTGATGGGCATTCAGGCCGTGGGTGCGGATGCCTACAACTATGGGGCCAAAACTGTCGGGTCGATTTTGGTGAACCGCATGAAGGTTGCCGGGAGCTGAGCTGCTCCGTCACAGTCCGCTGGCGGTCTGCCCATCACTGACTGCACATCAGCCGCAGGCGTGGATCGTTTATCCCGGTGCGCTGTGCGTAATCATGGTTACAACGGTGCTTTGTTGGCACATCCGCTGTAATCTCTGCGGCTCGGCCAATTTGCCGGACAGCCAGAGAGTGCCTTGAAAATACGAAATACCTTGTTGTGGAGTCTGCTTGCGTTATCGCCTTTGGCGGTTTTTGGTCAGGTGAAAGCGGGTTCGACGCCAGCCAGTACAGCTGCTGGGAGCCCGTCCATAGTGCACCCATGGCAAGCCCCGCCACCGAACACCACAGCAGAAGCCTACTTCACCAACCTGCAGAACGGGGCATCAATTGAAACACCTTACCGGGCCACGTTTGGCCTGGCTGGTGGGTGGGGACTTGCGCCTATTACCTCACCCGTAGCGGGTAAAAGCGGTCACCATCACCTCCTGGTAAACCGCGACCTGCCGCTGGACTTCAAGCGAGCCCTGCCATTTAACGACCAGTACATCCACTTTGGCAAGGGGCAGATGGAAACCCTGCTTATGCTGGAGCCCGCCACCTACACCTTGCGCCTTCTCCTGGCCGACGACAAGCATTTGCCGCACTTTGTTTACAGCAAGCCACTCAAAATCACTGTAACGCGCAAAAACAAGGATGTTGACCCGAAAAGCATGTTGAAAAAGGAAATCACCTTGCTGAACGCGGTTCCCGGCGGACGACAAAAATCTCCTTTCAGGCTGCGATTTCAGGCCTCTGGACTTAATGTCGCACACATGAGCCAAAAAGAAAAAGACACTGGGCACTTCCGCTTGGCCCTCACGCCTCAGGGTGCCTCGAAGCCGGCAGAGTTGGATTTCATCAACGGCCAGACCGAGGTCTGGCTTGCACCCCCGGTGGGGGCCTACATTGCTAAATTGGACTTTGTAGACAACCTGAACCCAACCAGAGTGTTGGTGGACAGCGTGCCTGCCACACTCAAGGTTGAATAGCGCGGGGCTAGCCTGCCAGCGCTGCTTTCACCGCTGCAGATACCTCTCCCATATCAGCTTTGCCCGCCAGTTGGGCTTTGACGGCCGCCATGACCTTGCCCATGTCGCCCGGGCCAATCTTGGTGCCTGACGCCTCTGCCAGCCCCGCCACGATGGCTTTAACAGCGGTCAGCACTTCATCGGCGCTCAGGCGGGCGGGTAGGTAGGCTGTCAGTACCGTGGTCTCGGCGGCTTCCTTGTCGGCCATGTCCTGGCGATTGGCTTTGGTGAAGGCGTCAATGCTGTCTTTGCGCTGCTTGATCATTTTGTCAATGATGGCAATAACCATCACGTCGTCGACTACCACGCGTTCATCAACTTCTTTTTGTTTGATGGCCGATAACAGCAGGCGAATAGTGCCCAGGCGCTCACTGTCTTTGGCGCGCATGGCGGTTTTCATGTCCTCGGTGATTTGATCTTTAAGTGACATGGCGTCTCCAGTTAAAACAGGTGTTGTGAGGCAAAAATGCAAAAAGCCCGCCAGAGCATCCTTGGGCGGGCTTGTGTGTGCCGTGAGGCAGTACCGATCAATCGATCAGAACAGCTTTTTAGGCAGTTGCATCGAGCGAATGCGCTTGTAGTTGCGTTTGACGGCAGCAGCCTTTTTGCGTTTACGCTCAGCCGTTGGCTTTTCGTAGAACTCACGAGCGCGCAGGTCGGTTAGCAGGCCGAGTTTCTCAATGGTGCGTTTGAAGCGGCGCAGAGCTACGTCGAAGGGCTCGTTATCTTTTACACGAATGGTCGTCATTGATGAAGGGGTCCAAAATGTTGCGTCTTTAGTGATCTGATCAGAATCAGGCCAGACGCGGGTTTGCTAGCAAAGCCTGAGAGTATAGCACCCCCACGCTTGTCACTTCGTGTACTGCGCTGCCCCCCGAGGGGGCGCTGCGCCTGCAGCCCGGCAAAGCCGGTTCTGCGGCCCTTGCTTGAAGAATTCGGATTCCCACGTTTGTTTGCTGCGTGTGTATTCCGATCGTCCTGACCTTTTCGAAGGATGCCCCCCGACGGCGCGCTGCGCCTGCGGCCCGGCAAAGCCGGTTCTGCGGCCCCTGCTGGTTTTGGAAGCGGGGTCAGGCGGGAGTTGAAGTTTGTGCCTGGCTCAAGGCATTTGCGCATGCAAACGCTGAGGCCCAGGCCCACTGGAAGTTGTAGCCGCCGAGCCAGCCGGTTACATCCACCACTTCACCTATACAGTACAAGCCGGGCTGGCGTGACTCCATGGTTTGGGACGACACATCCCGAGTGTCTACGCCGCCCACCGTGACCTCTGCTTTTTTATAACCTTCAGAGCCATTTGGGGTCAGTTGCCAGTCTCCCAGACGCTGCGCCAGACCTTGCAGGGCTTTGTCGGTGGTATCGGCGATGGGGCGCTGCAAGGCGGGGTCGTTGCTGACCCAGGCGTCGGCCAGGCGGCCGGGGACCAGGCTGGCCAGCTCGTTTGCAATCAGCTTTTTGGAGCTGGCTTTGGCCTGCTGCAGGGTGGCAGCCAGGTCTATGCCAGGGGCCAGGTTGACGCGCACGGGCTCGCCTTCACGCCAGAAGCTTGAAATTTGCAGCACGGCCGGGCCGCTCAGGCCCCGGTGGGTGAACAACAGGTCTTCCGTGAATACCACGGCTTTTTTGCGCTGTTTGGGTGTGGCGTCCGGTGGGCCGGTCTCTATCAGTACCGGCAAGGCCAGCCCGGCCAGCTGGGCAAACGGGGCCCAGTCTGCGCCGTCAAATGTCAGGGGCACCAGCGCGGGCCGGGGCTCCACCAGGCGCAAGCCAAACTGCTGCGCCATCCGGTAGCCAAAATCCGTAGCGCCTATCTTGGGGATAGACAGCCCGCCTGTCGCAATAACGACTTGCGGCGCTTCAATCAAACCCCGGTCACTCTCAATGTGATAGCGTATAGCGCCCGTATTTGCTGCCGCAGCGATGCTTTTGATGCTGCAAGGCTGCCAGCGCGTCACAGCCCCCAGCGCGCATTCGGCCAGCAGCACGTTGATCACGTCTTCGGCGGAGCGGTCGCAAAAAAGCTGACCCTTGTGTTTTTCATGAAAAGGCACGCCGTGCTTGTGCAGCAGAGCCATGAAGTCTTGCGGAGTGTAGCGCGACAGTGCCGAGCGACAAAAATGCGGGTTGTCGCTCAGGAAGTTGGCGGAGGTGGTGCCCTGGTTGGTGAAGTTGCAGCGCCCGCCGCCCGAGATGCGGATTTTCTCGGCCACCTTGTCGCTGTGATCTAGCAGCAGCACCCGCAGGCCGCGCTGGCCCGCTACCCCGGCGCAAAACAGGCCCGCCGCGCCTGCGCCAATGACCACCACGTCGAATTGATGCATCAAATCAGCCTCTGCGGCAGCAAAAACGAGGGCAGTGTGCTATTAAATAAATAGCGTATGAGGAAATGGATTTTTGGGGCAAGGCGACACTTTCGAGGCTGTTTTTTTCTACAGACGAAAGTGTAGCCTTGTGCGGCGCAACACCGTCAGGCGATGTTAAAAGCGGTCAGGAGCCCCGCGTTACAGGCATGTCGACCTCGCCCGGCACCAAAAGGTGCTTGGCCAACTCT
Source organism: Polaromonas sp. (assembly GCA_025352405.1). Lineage (GTDB taxonomy): Bacteria > Pseudomonadota > Gammaproteobacteria > Burkholderiales > Burkholderiaceae_C > Polaromonas. Next base: position 3,152 of record JANXTM010000054.1, on the reverse strand, counting down.
AGTTTGGCCAGTGAGGCGCGGTGCACTTCGTCCGGGCCGTCGGCCAAGCGCAGGGTGCGCTGGTGGGCGTAGGCGTAAGCCAGCGGGAAGTCATCTGACACACCGCCGCCGCCGTGGGCCTGGATGGCCCAGTCAATGATCTGACAAGCCATGCTGGGTGCCACGACCTTGATCATGGCGATTTCAGCCTTGGCGACTTTGTTGCCAACGGTGTCCATCATGTAGGCGGCTTTGAGCGTCAGCAATCTAGCCTGCTCGATCATGCAGCGTGACTCGGCAATACGCTCTTGCCACACTGACTGGCGCGAGATCGGTTTGCCGAAAGCCACACGGCTGGTCAGGCGCTTGCACATCAATTCGAGTGCGCGTTCAGCGCAGCCGATGGTGCGCATGCAGTGGTGGATACGTCCGGGGCCAAGGCGACCTTGGGCAATTTCAAACCCACGGCCTTCTCCGAGCAGCAGGTTGTCAACTGGCACGCGGACGTTTTTCAGGCGTACTTCCATGTGGCCGTGCGGTGCGTCGTCGTAGCCAAACACGGTGAGCGGGCGAATCACGGTGATGCCAGGCGTGTTGGATGGGACCAAAATCATGGACTGCTGCTCGTGGCGTCCGGCGTCCGGGTTGGTTTTTCCCATGACGATATAAATCGCACAGCGTGGGTCGCCAGCGCCTGATGACCACCATTTCAGGCCATTGAGCACATACTCGTCGCCGTCACGTTCGATGCGGCATTCGATATTGGTGGCGTCCGATGATGCGACTTCAGGCTCGGTCATCAAAAAGGCGGAGCGGATCTCGCCTCTGAGCAAGGGGTCGAGCCACTTGTCCTTGTTGGCCTCAGACCCATAGCGGGCTATGGTTTCCATGTTGCCAGTATCGGGCGCGGAGCAGTTGAAGACCTCTGCCGCAAACGGCACGCGGCCCATGATTTCGCACAGTGGCGCGTATTCGAGGTTGGACAGTCCCTCCGGTGCGCGCGGGGAGTGCGGCAAAAACAGGTTCCACAACCCAGCGGCTTTAGCTTTGGGCTTAAGCTCTTCGATGATGCTGGTCGGCACCCAGGCATTGCCCTTGGCACGGTTTTCAGCGATTTCGCGGAAAAAGCGTGCCTCGTTCGGATAGATATGCACGTCCATAAACGCTAACAGGCGGGCCTGCAACTCTTGTACCTTGGGGGTGAAATTAAAGTCCATGTTGTCTCCTGAGTAATGTGTTGACTGGTGTTGACTGGTGTTGTCTGGCGTCGTTGGGTGTCGGGCAGCGTGGCCTGGTTTTAGCGTACCTGTTGCTGGCTTTTAAGCGCAAAGTCCCAAGCCATTTTGGCCAGCAACGGTGCGCCAGCGCCCGACGCAACGGCCTGGGCGCTAGACGCGGTGCCCGCCTCGACCCGTTTGGCAATGCCTTGCAAAATTGCCGCTAGCCGAAACAGGTTGTAAGCGAGGTAGAAATTCCAGTCTTCCTTAAGTGCGTCGGGCGTGGTGATGCCGGTGCGTTCGCAGTACAGCTTGATATACGCGCGCTCGTCAGGAATGCCTAGTGCAGCAATGTCGAGCCCGCCAATGCCGCGAAATGCGCCGGGCGAAATATGCCAGGCCATGCAGTGGTAAGAGAAATCTGCCAGCGGGTGGCCGAGGGTAGACAGCTCCCAATCCAGCACCGCCAGCACGCGCGGCTCGGTCGGGTGAAACATCAGGTTGTCGAGCCGGAAATCGCCATGCACGATGGATGCCATGGTCTCGCCACGCGCTGTCAGGGGGATATTGGCTGGCAGCCACTGCATCAGCAGGTCCATCTCGGGGATCGGCGTGGTGATGGAGGCCGCGTACTGTCGGCTCCAGCGGCCAATCTGGCGCTCAAAATAATTGCCGGGTTTGCCAAAGCCGGCCAGCCCCCGCGCTGCAAAATTTACTTTGTGCAGGGCTGAAATAACGCGGTTCATTTCGGCGTAAATCTCGCCTCGACCGGTGGGGGTCATGCCGGGCAGGGACTGGTCCCACAGCACACGCCCCTCGATGAACTCCATCACATAAAAGGCGCGCCCGATCACGGATTCGTCTTCGCACAGGCAGTGCATTTTGGCGACCGGAACGTCGGTGCCTTGCAGTGCCTTCATGACCTTGAATTCACGCTCCACCGCATGCGCAGACGGCAACAGTTTGGCCACAGGCCCCGGCTTGGCGCGCATCACATAAGCCTTGCCGGGCGTGATGAGCTTGTAAGTGGGGTTGGACTGGCCGCCCTTGAACAGCTCGGCGCTCAGGGGGCCTTCGAAGCCCTCCATGTGCTCGCCGAGGTAACGGGTCAGGGCTTCCACGTCAAACGCGTGCTGGGTGGAAACGGCGCTGGTGCCGACGAAGTGGTCGAAGTTACTCATGGTGATATGGCCTGGGGTTATATTATTTTTCTAGATCGGCTTCAGTAATGCGCAGCAAGGCCTCGCGGCTGCGCACTACCAGACCGCCGGGCTCGATGCGAATGGCGGCCTCGCGTTCCATGGCCTTGAGCTCTTGGTTGACGCGCTGGCGTGATGCACCCAGAAGTTGCGCCAGCTCTTCTTGCGCCAGTTGCAGCCCAATGCGTATTTCGCTGTTGTCTGATAGGCTCGGAACACCATAACTGCGCGCCAGGTGCAGCAGCTGTTTGGCGAGCCGGGCGCGTAAGGGCAGGGTGTTCAAGTCTTCTACCAGCCCGAAAAGCTGGCGCAGCCGGCGGGCATGCAGGCGCAGCATGGCTTCGTACAGCTCCACATGCGCGGCCAGGATTTTTCTGAAGTCGGCTTTGGCAACACACAAAATCGTGGTTTCGCCGTGTGCATAAGCATCGTGCGTGCGTCTGTCGCCGTCGAAGATCGCAATGTCGCCAAACCAGATGCCGGGCTCGACGTAGGTCAGGGTGATCTGCTTGCCCGAGATCGAGGTGGAGCTCACCCGTACGGCACCCCTGGCACAAGCAATCCATTCCTCTGGCGGTTCGCCCCTGGCGGCTATCAGCTCGCTGTCGGAGTAGCGTTTGACGTAAGCGCATCGAAGTATGTCGTGTCTCAGTGAGGGTGACAGGGTTGAAAACCAGCGGCCACTGTTGATGGCCGCTCTCTCGTCTATCGTAAGAATAGGATCGTCCATGGCCTGTCTTTTGAGTGACTAACAAGA
>JANXTM010000035.1 GCA_025352405.1 Polaromonas sp. | reverse complement strand
AGCTGAAAACCGCCGCCGGCAAAACCAAAGGCGTGCAGCAGGCCGGGTGTGGTCGCGCTGGGGCCAAGCACAGGCAGGCGGTCGGGCAGATAGCCCTCAGTGCCGCTCCAGGTACGAATGATGTGGGCGTGGCGCAGCGCTGGCAGTAAATCAACGCTTTGCTGCATCAGCGTGGCCAGGCCGTGGCGACCGGCTCTGGCACGCTGGTCGTCCAGCGAAAAACCCTGGCCACCACCAATCACGCAGTTGCCACGCGCCACCTGCCGGGCATACACACCACCGCCTTCAACCCCCAGGCTGAAGTTTAAAAACTGCGGCAACGGTTCTGTCACCGCCATTACCGGGTTGCCAGAGGTCAGCGGCACCACGTCACCAAACTGCGCGGCCAGTGGGCCAGCCCAGGCACCCGCGCAATTCAGCAGATGGGCCGATTTCACTTGCACCTCGTTGCCAGAGCGCACGACAAAAACATGGCCGTCATGCACCACTTCATCAACACGCATCTGTTCACGTATGTCAGCGCCCAGCCGCCGGGCTGCAAGTGCGAAGGCCGGAGATATGAGGCGCGGATTGGCCTGCCCGTCTTCAGGGCACAGGGAACCACCCACAGCCGCTACGCCCAGCCACGGGCATTGGGCGTGCAGGGCGCGGGCCGACATCATGGTGATACCCATACCAAAACCACGCGTGCGCTCGCGGTAGCTTTCAAGCGAGGCCAGGTTGGCTTCGCTGCGGGCGATTTTCAAATGGCCGGAGCGTACATATTCACCGTCAATGCCCAGCAGTTCAGGCAACTGCGCCCAGATGCCCTGGGCACGCTGCGCGAGCGGTAACTGGCTAAGCGGCCGGCCCTGGCGGCGCACACCGCCGTAGTTGACGCCGCTGGAGCGTGAGCCGCACAAATCGCGCTCCAGCAAAACTACTGACAGACCCATGCGGCGCAAAAACAATGCGGCAGATGAACCCATGATGCCGCCTCCAACAATGGTCACATCGGCTGAAAGGCGTTCTTTCATGACGCCTGCTCCTGCTCAGAAGTCGCCGTCGCAGAAAAAGGCAGTGGTTTGAGTGGTGCCTGGCCACGCAGCCTGCCAACAGCTGCAGGGCTACTGCCGCAAGCCTGGGCCAAGATTTCAGCCGCTGCACCACCGCAGGTGCGGCCCTGGCAGCGGCCCATGCCTACGCGACTCAAGGCCTTGAGGCGATTCATTTCATGCGCACCGGTATCAAGCACACACTGGCGCAACTGGCCTGCGGTGATGTCTTCACAGCGGCAAATGACGAGGTCGTCAGGCGCGCTGGCAGCCCAGTCTTGTGGAAACGGAAAAGCCCGCTCCAGCGCTACCCTGAAAGCCGCCGTGCCAGCCAGCTGCTTTTCAAGCGCATCGCAGCGTGAGCTGTCTACTTTGTGGCCCGCATCAGCCAGCAGTGCCAGTGCGGTGCGTTCACCTGCCCATTCGGCTGCGTCAGCGCCCATAATGCCCGCGCCGTCACCGGCCAGATACACACCGGCTATGCTGGAGCGACCCGCTTTGTCACGCACTGGCAGGGCACCGCGCTGCAGGTCGTCATAACTGAAGCTGCAGCCCAGCAGATCAGCCAGCTGGGTTTCAGATCGCAGCGCGTAACCAAAACCTATGGCATCGCAACGGATGTCGTGCCGGTGTTCGCCCGTGCTGAACCTGATGCCGGTGACTTGTGTTGCTCCGGTAGCCTGTAGCAGCTTCACACCCTGAAACACTGGCACACCGAGCGCACGCAGCCAGGCAAAAAAGTACACGCCTTTGGCGAACAGCGCAGGCTGACGCAACATGGCGGGCGTGGCGGCGATCTTGTCGCCAAAAGTGGCGGTGTCGAGTACCGCCGCGACGTTGGCACCGGCTTTGGCGTATTGGTAAGCAATCAAATACAGCAGTGGGCCGGTGCCAGCAAGCACCACATTGGAGCCAATTGCGCAGCCCTGAAATTTAAGTGCTACCTGCGCCGCGCCGAGCGTAAAAACGCCGGGCAATGTCCAGCCGGTAAAAGGCAGCACGCGGTCGGTTGCGCCGGTTGCCACTATCAGTTGCTGGTAGGGCACGATACTCATCTTTCCCTGATTCAGCAGGTCAAGGCAGCCGCCTTCTGCGTTCCACACCAGGGTGTCTGGCCGGTAATCAATCTGCTCAAGAATGTCGGCCATGGCGCTGTGAACGGCATCGGCGCGGCCAGCTTCAAAACCGTAAAGGGCTTTTTTGCTTCGGGTAAAACCTGGCGGTGGCTGGCGGTAGATTTGCCCGCCCCAGCGCGGGGCTTCGTCAATCACCACGGGCCGAACACCGTGTTTGACCAGTGTTTGCGCTGCACGGATTCCGGCAGGCCCGGCGCCTACGATGACGGCTTGGAGTGTGGTCATGCCTCGCCCCCGCTGGTTTCAAGCCGCATACCGTCCTTGATAAACGTGCCGCAGGCGCGCAGACGCTCGCCAGATTCGGTGCCGATCCAACAGTCCTGGCAGGCGCCCATCATGCAAAAACCGGCGCGGGGCTGGCCGCTGAATTCGCTACGGCGAAGCTGCGCGCCGTGGGTTAGCAATGCTGTCAATACCGTGTCACCAGCCAGGGCCGTGACAGTCTTGCCATCCAGTACAAAAGATACCGGCGCGCGACCAGTTTCGGTCAGGCGTTTCAGCAGGCCTGTCATTTGTTACCCACCAGGATCTTGTCGAGGCCGTAAATGCGGTCCAGCACCAGCATGGCCACGGCCGTTACCGCGACCATCAGCGCAGACACGGCAGCCATCAGCGGGTCAATCGATTCGGTCGCATACATATACATTCGCACTGGCAAGGTGACGGTGGAAGGCGCAGTGACAAAAATCGACATGGTGACCTCATCAAAGCTGTTGATAAAAGCCAGCAGCCAGCCGCCCGTGACACCCGGCAAAATCATCGGCAGCGTGATGCGCCTGAACACCGTCGCCTGGCTGGCCCCCAGCGACAGCGCTGCCTGCTCAGCGCTGCGGTCAGAGCCTTGCACAGAAGCCAGCACCAGCCGCAACGCATAAGGCGTGATGATGACCACATGCGCCAGCGCCAGCCAGATAAAACTGCCGGTAGCGCCTATCAATGAGAACGTTCGCAGCAACGCCACACCCAGCACCAGATGCGGAATGATGAGCGGCGACAAAAACAGGCCATTGAGTGCATCCCGGCCCCGAAAGCTGTGCCGCGCTATCGCCAGCCCGGCGGGTACCGCTATCACGGTGGCAAGCGTGGCCGACAGCAGCGCCAGGTACAAGCTGTTCTTGAAGGACTGTACAAAGTCAGAATGCGCAAACACCGCCTTGAACCAGCGCAGCGACAGGTGCGTGGTCGGGATGGTTAAAGTGTTTTCAGGCGTGAAAGCCACGACGCAGACGATCAGCAGCGGCGCCAACATGAAGGTGATCACCAGCGCGTTGAAGATGAGGGCGAGAGGGCCGTTTTTTTGCATGCTGCTTCTCCCTTTCAGCCCAGAGATTTTTTGTAAGACCGCTCAAGCACGCGGTTATAGCTCAGCATCACCACCAGATTGGCGAGCAGCAAAGTGAAGGCAATGGCAGCGCCCAGCGGCCAGTTCAGCTCATGCAGGTATTCGTCATACACCACAGTGGCGACCATTTTCAGCCGCCGCCCGCCCAGCAAGCCGGGGATGGCAAAAGCACTGGCGCTCAGGCCAAACACAATCAGGCTACCCGACAGCACGCCCGGCAAAACCTGCGGAAAAATAATGCGCCGCAAGATGGTGAAGTGCGAAGCCTGCAGCGACAGCGCGGCGTCTTCAACACCGGGGTCAAGTTTTTGCAGCGATGTCCAGACCGGAATCACCATAAAAGGCAGCATCACATGCACCAGCGCAATGATGACGGCGGCTTCGGTGTACAAAATCTTCATGGTCGGCAGCCCGGCCCAGCGCACCAGCTGGTTGACCACGCCCTCAGGTCCCAGCAACATGCTCCAGCCAAAAGCCCGCACCACCACAGACACCAGCAGCGGTGCCAGCACCACCAGCAGCAAAATCGAGCGCCAGGGTTTGCCCATACGGCTCAGTACATAAGCCTCGGGCGCGCCGACTAGCACGCAAATCAACGTGACCAGCGCGGATATCCAGAAGGTACGCCAGAAAATCGCGTGGTAGTAGTCGTCTGTAAACACGGCGATGTAATGCGCCAGCGTGAAGGTGTTTTTGACGCCTGTAGCATGGTCAAACACCTGAAAAGACAACACCGCCGTCAGCGCCAGCGGCAGTAGCAGCAGACAGGCAAACAGCAGTAGCGCGGGCGCTGACAGTAGCCACGGCGCGCGTGCTGAACGGGTGGTCATTCAGTGGCTTCCTGCAGCAGCCTGACTTGCTGCGCCGACCAATCGAGTCCCACGGTTTGGGTTTCTTCAGCCGGCGCCACGCCGTCGTTGGGGCACAGCACCACCAGCTCACCCGCAGCGGTGTTGACGCGGTAGAGCCATTGGCTGCCCAGAAAAAACCGTTCTTTAATCTCACCCGCCAGCCGCCCCTGACCAGCGGGCAGCAGGCAGATTTTTTCGGGCCGCAGGCTCATGATGGCCGTGTCACCCACTTCAGCGCCCGGTGCATCGAGCGCGATTTCAACCTCACCAACTTTCGCCGTGGACAGTACGCCAGTGGCGGTGATGCGGCCTTCGAGCAGATTGGCCTTGCCGACAAAGTTGGAGATAAAACGCGTTTGCGGATGCTCATACAAGCGATGCGGCGCATCAATCTGCGTAACCCGACCTGCCTGCATCACGACCACACGGTCGCTGATGGACATGGCTTCGGTTTGGTCATGCGTGACCATGACGGTGGTGGTGCCTACCTTGCGCTGGATTTGCCGCAGCTCAAACTGCATTTCTTCACGTAGCTTGGCGTCCAGGTTTGACAGCGGCTCGTCGAGCAGCAGCACCGGCGGCTCAATCACCAGTGCCCGCGCCAGCGCCACCCGCTGGCGTTGCCCGCCCGACAGCTCGCGTGGGTAACGGCTGGCATGCGCTTCAAGGTGAACCAGCGCCAGCGCAGCCTTGACGCGCTCGGCACGTTCGTCTTTGGGTGTGCGCCGCATTTCAAGGCCAAAACTGATGTTGTCATAAACCGTCATGTGCGGGAACAGCGCGTAGCTTTGAAACACGATGCCCAGTCCGCGTGAGTTGGGCTTTGAATGGGTGATGTCGCGCCCGTTCAGCATGATGCTGCCCGAGCTGACCTCTGCAAAGCCAGCAATCATCTGCAGCGTGGTGGTTTTGCCGCAGCCTGAAGGACCCAGCAGCGACACAAATTCGCCTTTGGCCACTGCCAGGTTCATGTCTATCACGGCGCGGGTGGCACCGTAGGATTTGTTCACATTCACCAGGGTCAAAAAAGACATGGGGACACCTCCAGGAACAAGGCCGGTTCAGCGTGATTTACGTGGGTTTTGGGTCACGTCATGACACTGTGATGACACTCATACTAGATGAAGTGATAAAAATTGGTCAATAGTGTATTCCGTACATCGGTATATATAGTTAATTTATTCCGTAGAATGGAATTTAAGTAAACTTACCTAAATATTAATTCCGTACATAGATATGCCATGAAAGATGAAGACAGCGCATCCAGCAGCGTCCAGCGGGCCTTTGCCATTCTGCGGGCACTGGCGGCTACACAAACCACCGGTGGTCGCGTTACCCACATTGCCAAGGCCATTGGCCTGACGCAAGCCACCACGCACAGACTGCTTCAAAGCCTGGTGGCCGAGCATATGGTTGAGCAGGACGCGGGCACCAAGCTTTACCGGCTGAGCATTGATTTTTTTGCACTGGCGGCGCAGGCCGGTAATTCCATGGACTTGCGCGGCCTGTGCCGGCCGTCGATGCTGCGGCTGTGTGCCAGCCTGGGCGACACCATTTTTTTGCTGGTAAGAAGCGGTTTTGACGCCGTGTGCCTGGACCGCAGCGAAGGGCCTTTTCCGATTCGTTCGTTTACGGGTGACATTGGCGGGCGGGTAGCGCTGGGCATGGGGCAGGGCGGCATGGCCATACTGGCGTTTTTGCCTGAAGCCGAGCGCGAAGAGGTCATTCGCTACAACCTGCCAAGGGTCCGTGAATTTGGTGTGTATGACGAGGTTTACCTGCGCACTGAAATCGAACGCGTACGCGAACTGGGTTACGCCGGACGCAATACCAATTTGCTCGACGGCATGGCTGGGGTTGGTGTGCCGGTGTTTGACCGCGAAGGCCGCGCTGTGGCCGCCCTGAGCGTCGGTACGCTGTCGTCTCGCCTGACCCCAGATCGCCTGCCGACGGTGGCAGACCTGCTCAAACGTGAAGCCAAAGCTATTGGCCTGCAAATTAACCCGTTTGACAGCACGCTGCGCCGTCCGGCACAAAGTTTGTCACCACCTGGCAAGCTTTAAGCCCTTTCAGGCGCTATATATTTGATAGCTATTGGTGACCACAGTTACTGGGCAGGACCATGATTTTATTGCTATCTGGAAGAAAATAATCGCGCTGAAGCCGTGATTTATGCCAGATTTGACGCTCTGATGCCTTTTTTATCCGTCATTTAGCCTTGTGGTCCACAAAATACGGTCGCAAGCTGCTATTAATTACATAGCGTTCGCAGTTTTTTCTGCTTCACCAGCACCGCGCATCTGTTAAAACACTTGGTTCCGTCTTTTTGTCTGCCCTCATGTCAATTCCAACAGCCTCTTCAGATCAACTCACCGCCACCAGCGCGGCCCCACAAATCCACTGGACGGAGGACGGCGAGGCGCGCTCCGCGCTGTGGCGCTCTGAACGCGGGGCATTGCCGCCCAAACGCGTGGTGCTGGCTGACGACACCCTGAGCGCCGACAGCGCCTATCGGCTGGTCTGCGAAGGCACCGGCCTGCTTTGGCGTGGTGATTTTCAAAACGCCCGGCAGATGGTGCAGGCCTTGGCCAGGCGAGTAGACAAGCCCCCCAAGGCGTCCAAACAAGCCAGGGTCGAGCGAAAAAAGGCCGCGCATGCCGAGGCGGTGGGCATACCGCAAGGCCAGGCTTTTCATCTGCACCGGCAGACCCAGTCGCAGCGCGCCCGCGTGCTGGGCATGGTGCTGATCGAGTTTGGCGCTGATTACGGCATTGACCTGCGCCGCGCTCCGGATGCCAAACAAGCTTGCGCCGAAGCGTGGGGCAATAGTACCCCCACGCTTGTCGCTTCGCTTACTGCGCCGTCCCCCGATGCGGCTGTTCCGCCTAAAGGCGGCCTGTCGGCGGAACCCGCCTTATGCGGGGCCAGCGTAGCCTCGCTGCGCGAACTGCTCGGTGTTGTCAGCGCGCATGAATGGCGAAAAAAAGGCGTTGAAATCCCAGCGCTTGGCAAAGCACCCAACAACCGCATCCATCCGCATTACGGCGTTTTTTCTCCGGTGCGCGGCGAGTATGTTGATCTGGTGGCCACCGCACCATTGCCCGCCAGGCCGCCGTCAAAATTTGTCGCGTTTGACATCGGCACCGGCACGGGCGTGCTGGCCGCTGTGCTGGCCCTGCGCGACATTGACCAGATTGTCGCCACTGATCAGGACCCGCGCGCGCTGGCTTGCGCCAAAGAAAACCTGCAGCGCCTGCACCTGCCCAACCCCGTCAAGGTCATGCAGGCCGACTTGTTTCCCGAAGGTCTGGCCTCTGTCATCGTATGTAACCCACCCTGGCTGCCGGCGCGACCGGGCTCCCCGCTTGAGGGCGCGGTATATGACGAAGGCAGCCGCATGTTGCTGGGCTTCATCAAAGGCCTGGCGGCACACCTGGCACCGGGCGGCGAGGGCTGGCTGATCCTGTCAGACTTTGCCGAACATCTTGGCTTGCGCACACGCGCCGAGTTGCTCGATGCCATCAAGGCGGGCGGTTTGAAGGTGCTGGGCCGCATGGACGTGAAACCCGAGCACTCCAAGGTGCTTGAGACGACCGATCCGCTGCACGTTGCTCGGGCCGCTGAAGTGACGTCACTCTGGCGCTTGGGTGCCATTTAAAGATGGTCCTGCTTGCGCCCATGGAGGGCCTGCTCGATTTTGTATTGCGCGATATTTTGACCCGCGTGGGCGGCATTGACCGCTGCGTCTCGGAGTTCATACGCGTCACCGACCAGTTGCTGCCCGAGCGCGTGTTCACCCGCATCGTGCCCGAGCTGTACAACGGTGGCCGCACCTTTGCCGGCGTGCCGGTGCGGGCGCAATTACTCGGCTCTGACCCGGTGTGCCTGGCAGAAAACGCTGCCCGCCTGGCCAGCCTGGGGCCGGAGGGCATAGACCTCAATTTCGGCTGCCCGGCCAACGTCGTCAATCGTCATGGCGGCGGCGCGTCGCTGCTCAAAGAGCCGGAAACCATTCACGCCATTGTTACGGCTGTGCGCCGCGCCGTACCCGCGCACATGCCGGTGTCGGCCAAGATGCGGTTGGGCTACCTGGACGATTCGCTGGCGGTGGACTGCGCGCTGGCGATGGCCAGCGGTGGTGCCAGCGAACTGGTCGTACATGCCCGAACCAAAGCCCAGGCCTACCGGCCACCGGCTTACTGGGAGCGCATTGCAGACATTCGTACCGCTGTGACCATTCCTGTCATTGCAAACGGGGAAATCTGGACGGTGGACGACGCCAGAGCGTGTCGCCTGGCATCAGGCTGCGACTTGCTGATGATTGGCCGGGGCGCTGTGGTTGACCCGGGGTTGGGACTGGCCATCAAGGCGGACATGACGGGCGTGGGAACCACAGCTGTCAGCTGGCCGAGTTTGATACCACTGATTGCAGATTTCTGGCATATCGTCTGCATCCGGCTCGACCATCGCTCCCGCGCCGGGCGGCTCAAGCAGTGGCTGAATTTTTTAAGACGGCGCTTTCCCGAGGCTGAAGTGGCTTATCAGACTTTGAAAATCACCAATGACGTCGCCGTCATTGATCAGTGGCTGGCCGACACCCTGCGCACCCAGGGGGGCATGTGCCGGATAGTCACTGCGGCGCGAGGCGCTGGCACCTGAAGGACGCCTCACATTCACCATCTGGTTCAAAATGTGAAGTACGTCAACTTATTTGCAGGAACAAGAGATTGCCATTTCCACCACACCAACCACGAAAACACCTGCACCACCGGCAGGTCTCTTATGACGGTTTCCTGCGTGACGATGGCCTGTGGGATATCGAGGCGCAGATGACCGATACCAAGGCCTACGCCATGGTGTTGGCCGATAAGGTTGCAATGCCTGCAGGCTCGCCGGTTCACAACATGCTGATTCGCGTGACGGTGGATGACACTCTGACAATTCGCGAAATTTTTGCCGTGATGGACAGTCGCCCTTTTGTCGAATGTCCGCAGGCACAGCAGCCAATGCAGAAAATGCTGGGCGTCAAAATGGGCCCGGGCTGGCGGCACGCCATCGAAAAAGCGCTGGGTGGTATTCAGGGCTGCACCCATCTCCGTGAGCTGCTGTACAACATGGCGACAGCAGCCTACCAGACCATTCCAGTGTACAAAGCACACCGTGACAAGCGTACAAGCCTGCCTGCTGATGCGGACGGCGATCCGCCGCGTCACCTGGGTAAATGTCTGGCCTGGGATTTCAACGGACCGGTAGTGCAGCGTCACTATCCGCAGTTTGTAGGCTGGCAGCCGCTTGTGAAGGCGAAAACCCCGGATGCCCAATAACTGAGCAGGTTTTGCATCCAGCAGAAGTCACAGGACTCGTAATTTGTTTTCAGGTCAGTCAGTAGCTTGCAGCCTGGCGCAAAAGGTATTCCTATTTCAGTTTTAAAATGGCGCGAAGCATATCGACTCTGGGGTTGTCCACGCCCGACCGGTAAATCAGGGCGACTGGCCCGGACTGCATTTTTGGCGATACGCGCAACAGCTTGACTTGTCCGCTGGCTTGCGCTTGTCGCGCAAGGTCGGCTGGTGTGGCGCTCAGTCCGACTCCAGCGGCTACCAGCCTGAGGTTGGTGACGGGGCTGGTTGACTCCACAAGCGGCACGGGCGGCGGCACGCCCTCGCGCATGAAGCTTTCTTCAATTAGACGCCGTGCCATGGATGATTTTGACGGCATGATCCACGGCTCCTCGCCCAGCCGTTGCCAGTTCACAGTTCGGCCATTGGCCAGAGGGTGGCCGGGTGCCGCGATAACGGCGAAGGCACTGTCAAACAGTTTTTCGTATTGCAGCGGCATAGCGCCCTGCGGCGGTCGCTCCAGTGGGTAGCTGGTGATCAGCGCATCGACCATGCCCTGCGTCAGCATGTCCATCAGCATGGGCACGCGCTCTTCCAGTAGTTGCACCTGAACCGGCGGATTGCGCTGACTGAGCTGCGCCACTACGCCAGGCAAAAAGCCCTGCGCTACAAAGGGCGGTGCGCCAATGCGCATCTGTAGCTGCGCGCTGCTGCCTGCAGCGGCTTCGCTGTGCACATGCGCAAGCTCTTGCAGCAGCAGCACGCTACCGCGCAGTGCAACGTCACCCTGTGCTGTTGGCGTCAGTCCGCGGGCGGTACGGGTAAAAAGCGGGAATCCAAATGCACTTTCGATTTCAGCCAGGGCCTTGCTGAGTGCCGGTTGTGTCAGGTTGAGTTTTTGCGCGGCTGCCCGCAGGCTGCCACTGCGCTTGATTTCGATGATCAACTGGAGGTGACGAAAGCGCAGGCGTGAAGCCAGATTTTGAGAAGATGATTTCATAAGTGATAACTAAGGGTTTGCAATCCCTGAAAACATATCACTTCCCGACATGTCTTGTCAGCCCTATATTCAGTGCTGTCATTATTCAAGGAGCAGCGATGAACCGACGACACTTTCGCCAGACCGCTTTCTCTGCGGCCTTACCGACCATTATTGGTACTTCGGCGCATACGAGCTGGGCCGCGGAGCCCTTCCCAGTCAAACCCGTCCGTTTCATCATTCCTTATGCTGCCGGCGGCGGGCCTGATGTGCAGGCGCGTGTCCTCAGTCCGCGCCTGGGTGAAGCCCTGGGTCAGGCCATCGTTGTAGAGAACAAAGTGGGTGCTGCTGGGGTGTTGGCTGCGCAATATGTGGCCCAGGTGCCAGCGGACGGCTACACCCTCTTGATGGGCTCCAACACGCACCTGATCCAAAAAATCATGCTGCCCGACTTGAAGTTTGAACCCCTTGGGGACTTCGCCCCCATCAGTAACATGGCAGTTTCCCCCACGGTCATGGTGGTGCGCGCCGACGCACCATACAAGACGGTTCAGGATCTGATAAGCGCCGCCAAAGCCAGCCCGGGCAAGATGAATTACGGCTCTGGTGGTATAGGCTCTGCCGCCCACCTGGGCGGTGCCACCCTGGTATCGTTGGCTGGACTTCAGGCGACGCATATTCCCTTGAAAGGCTCGGTCGAGATCACGGCATCGCTGATGCGGGGCGATATCGACTTTGCTTTTCCGGTTGCTGCAACAGGCATCCCGCAGGTCAAGGGCGGCACGCTGCGTGCGCTTGCTGTGACGAGCAGGACCCGTCAGAAGGAGTTACCCGACGTCCCCACGCTGCAAGAGGTTTTGCGCAGTGAGTTGGCAGTCCAGGAGTCCTGGTTTGGCATGTGGGCGCCTGCGCGTACGCCACCCGATGTCATCGCCAAAATTTTTTTTGCAGTCAGCAAAGCCTTGCGCGACCCCGCTTTACGCGCTTCCTTTGAAGCGAGTGGCAGCACCGCTGCGCCCAGCGATAGTCCGCAGGCGTTTGCAAATTTTGTACGTAACGAAAACACCAAATGGGCCACTATCGTCAAGCTCACGGGTGTTAAAGCAGAATAAGGGGACCGCATGTCAAAGCCATTGGAAGGCGTTCGCGTCATCGACATGTCGCATGTCATAGCAGGTCCGCTGGCGTCATTTTATTTGGCGCAGCTGGGCGCTGAGGTCATCAAGGTTGAAGCACCGCAAGGCGGCGAAGTCATGCGTACAGGCAAGCCGGAGGAGGGCGATACACCGACGGGTTTTGTGGCGCTCAACGCTGGCAAACGCTCGCTTGCGATCGATATTCGTACCGCGCAAGGGGCGCAAGCTGTGCGTGATCTTGCTCGTACAGCCGACGTATTCATTGAGAACTTTCGTCCTGGCGTCGTGGCTAAGTATGGTTTGCACTACGAGGCTATTAGCGCGCTCAAGCCCGACATGATTTATTGCTCGATCTCGGGCTATGGACAAGCCGGTGAATGGTCGGGGCGGGGCGCTTACGACCACGTGGTCCAGGCCTTGACGGGCATGATGATGATGTCGGGTGAAAACCCTAGTGATCCACCAGTGAAGGTCGGGTTTCCCGTGATCGACGTTGCGGTCGGCATGCTGGGCGCGTTGTCCATCGTCAGTGCCTTGCACCGCCGGGACCGTGATGGCATCGGTCAGCAAATTGATGCGTCCATGGTGCAGGCGTCGTTGATGCTGATGTATCCCAGCGCCAGCACATTTCTGACCAATGGTGCCGAACCACAGCGTGTCGGTAACCGCGGCTACACGGGAAGCCCGACAGCAGACACCTACCGCTGCCGCGATGGCTGGCTGGCAACGGCGGCCAACACGCCTGCGCAGTTTAGACAGCTCGCGGCCGTGCTGGGGGTTGAGGACTTGTGCAGCGATGGCGAGGCTCTGGACCTTGAGCGCTTCAATTCGCCCAGCGGTGGCTTCGTTGTGGCGCGCAATATGGACTACCTCAGGGGCCGGTTTAACGCCGCGTTCGCCTTGCAGTCGGCCTTCGCAATGGAGTTGCGCCTCAATGCCGTGGGCGTGCCTGCTGCGAGAGTACGCAAGCTTGGCGAGTTCCTGCGCGAGGTGGACGGGGCCAACAAAGTGACATTGCCCGACTTTTATTTTGACCAAAACGGGCGGCAGGTGCGCACGCCAGGCCTGGGGTTTTCGTACCGGTCAGAAGGTGGACCCACTGCCACGGCTGCGCCGACCCTCGGGCAAGACAACGATGCCTTGATGGGCACGGGACTGGCTCGTTGAATGCCACACCGCCTCAGGCTTTTTAGCGCTGACCGATAGTTGTAGCGCCAAACAGCTTGCTCAGACCGCGTGGTTGTGAGCGCCAATACTGCGGCGGGGCAACAACTTCGCCATTCAGTGCTGCTGCAGCGTGCCACGGCCAGCGTGGGTCATACAACATGCCGCGTGCCAGCGCTACCAGATCGGCCTGGCCAGCAACCAGAATGGCTTCTGCCTGTTCTGGTTCTGTCACCAGTCCGACGGCAATCGTCGGCAGGCCTGTTTGCGCTCGGACTCTATCGGCCAATGACACCTGGTAATTGGGACCGAGCGGAATGGTTTGCTTAGGTGACAAGCCACCACTGGTGATATGTATGAAGGCACAGCCCCGCGCGCGCAATGCATTTCCGAAAGTAATGCTTTGCTCCACATCCCAGCCGCCGTCAACCCAGTCGGTGCCCGACACCCGAATGCCGACCGGCACCCGCCCCGGTACGGCGGCGCGTACGGCATCGAAGACCGCCAGTGGAAAACGCATGCGGTTGTCCAGTGAGCCGCCGTATGTGTCACTGCGCTGATTGGACAGCGGCGACAAGAACTGGTGTAGCAAATAGCCATGCGCCGCATGGATCTCGATGGTGTCAATGCCAAGGCGGTGCGCACGCTGCGCTGTGGCCACAAAGGCTTGAAGCACGCGTTGCAAACCACTCGCATCAAGGGCCTGTGGCGCGGTCTCGTCCGGACTGTACTGGATGGCAGAAGGTGCAAGGGTTTGCCAGCCACCCCGGTCAACGGGAATCAGCCGTCCACCTTCCCAGGGCACATCGCTGGAGGCTTTTCGGCCTGCATGGCTGATCTGGATGCCAATGGGTATGGGCGAGTATTTACGCACAGCCGTCAGCACTTTTTTAAGCGCGGCTTCGGTGGCATCCGACCACAGACCCAGATCGCCGTGCGTGATGCGTCCTTCTGGCTCGACCGCCGTCGCCTCAATGATCAGCAAGCCTGCGCCTGACAAGGCCAGGTGTCCCAAGTGGATCAGGTGCCAGTCAGTGGCCTCGCCGTTGTCGGCCGAGTATTGACACATAGGCGCAATCACGATGCGGTTTTTCAACTGCAGAGGACCAATGGAAAATGGCGAAAAAAGTTGGCTCATGAAGTGGTTCCAGGGTGTGCTGCAAAAACGAAATCCGAACGTGGTAGCGAGGTTTGGCACCGGGCTTTAGAAGCCCTCAAGAACGATCTTGCCTATTGTCCGACCGCTCTCAAGCAAACCATGCGCTGCCCCCAGGTTGGCCGCAGTGATGAGGCCAAGGTGCTGGCGGACTGTCGTGCGAAGAACGCCTTGGTCCAGGAGGTCTGCCACTTCGTTGAGCAGTGCATGTTGGACCTGCATGTCATCCGTCTGGTACAGCGACCGCGTAAACATCAGCTCCCAATGAAGGCTCAGGCTCTTGCGTTTTAACAGCCGGGCATCAAAGGGGCCGGGATCATCAATGAGCGCGAGCTTTCCCTGGGGTGCAAGGATCTCGACCAATTGTTCAAAGTGACGATCTGTCTGGCTCAGGCCGATCACGTAGTGAACCGGCGGAAGTGGCCCACCGGCCTGCAGCGCGAGCTGGGCGAGTTGGGCTGGCATGGGCTGATGGTGATCGATCACGTGGTGGGCGCCCATTTCCATCACCCACGCACATGTCTCGGAACGCGAAGCGGTGCCCACCACTGTCAAATCAGTGAGCCGGCGGGCCAACTGGATAAGGATGGACCCCACGCCACCGGCTGCGCCGACTACAAGCAAAGTTGCTGGCGATGTGATTTTCTCGGCTGCCACGCGCGGCACTTGGAGGCGGTCAAACAGCAACTCCCAGGCGGTGATTGCTGTAAGCGGAAGCGCAGCCGCGTCCGCCGCCGACAGTGACGCCGGTTTGCGACCCACAATGCGCTCGTCTACCAGGTGAAACTCGCTGTTGGTGCCAGGCCGGTCAATGGCACCCGCATACCAGACAGCATCTCCTGGTTTAAAAAGCGTCACATCGGCGCCAACGCTGTGCACCACACCCACGGCGTCGAAGCCGAGCACTTTGTACTCGCCCGCTGCTGGAGACGCGCCAGCTCTCAGCTTGGTGTCCACCGGGTTGACAGAGATCGCTTGTACCCGTACCAGCAGGTCCCGACCACTGGCCACAGGGATGGGTTGTTCGAGTGCCTGCAGGCTGTCCGCCGCACCGGCATGGTTGTAGCCAACAGCTTTCATGCTGTCAGCCTGGCGATTTCTGCATGTGTCCCGTGTCGTGAGCACGCTGGCTGGTGTGCAAAAGTGTTCATGAAAGCCTTCTTTTTGGCGAGGGTAAATACTGATGTTCTGAGTGTATGGCGTTATTGCCCGGTAAAAAACGCAGCCGCAGTGAAATCAGGACGTGCTTCGCAGTGCGCCCGAACGCGCACTGCCGTCCCGTTCGGCACAAGACCTTGCTGGAGTTTCTGCGAGCATAGTTGTTGATTATCCGGAAGTCGGTGCTGGCTATGCAGCCGGGTTTGTGTGCCCCGAATTCAGAATTGAAGCGCACCCCTACCAGAGTTCTTCGAAATTTCAAACCAAACATGGCGCAGGCCATGCTGCTTTCCTGCTTTGTCAGACGCCCAGGTAAATTCTGCGAATGTGGTCGTCATCGCGCAGGGTGTCACTGCTTCCACTGCGCGCGACATGGCCGTTCTCCAGCACATAGACGCGGTCTGCTACGCGCAACGCTGATTGCGCATCCTGTTCGGCCATGAGGATGGCGCACCCGCTTTGCTGGATGCGTTTGATGGCATCGAAAATCTCGATCTTCAGGCGGTGCGCAATGCCCACCGAAGGCTCATCAAGCAACAAGAGCGCCGGCTTGCCCATCAAGGCCCGGCCAATCGCAACCATTTGTTGCTGGCCCCCCGAAAGCGTGCTGACGATTTGTGGACCGCGCTCCTCCAGGATCGGAAACAGGCTGTAAACAACTTTCAAGTCCGCCGCGACGGCGGATGCATCGCGCCGCAGATAAGCGCCTAACATCAGGTTCTTTAGTACTGTTAGTTCAGGAAACAGCCGCCGACCCTCTGGGCAGTGGCAGATACCTTTACCAACCACGGCATGCGCCGGGTGGCCCTGCAGCGATTCACCCCGAAACTCAAGTGCACCGGTGGAAGCCTCAGAGCGTGAAATCGCCTTCAGCAGCGTGCTCTTGCCCGCCCCGTTAGGGCCCAATACAGCAACAAACTCTCCTTCAGCGACATGTAGAGAGATGTTTGCAAGCGCCACCGCCTTGCCGTAGGAGACCGAAAGCTCGCGCAGCTCAAGCAGCATGGGTTGGCTCCGTCTCTACTTCATTGCCGCGTCCAATATAGGCCTCGATCACGGCCGGGTGGCGAACAATATCTTCTGGTGACCCTTGCGCTATCACCTCGCCGAAGTCGAGTGCAATGACGCGTCCGACCAGGCGCATGAATTCGCGCAGCTTGTGTTCGATCAAGATCACAGTCAGGCCCTCGTCGGCATGCACCTGCCGGATCAGCATTGACAGGTCTTCAATCTCGCCGCTGCCCAGGCCAGCGAACGGCTCGTCCAGCAGCAGCAGCTTTGGCTTGGCGGCGAGGGCCCGCGCGATCTCAAGGCGGCGCTGGTCGCCGTAGGAAAGCACCTCGACGGGTACCTGCTCCTTGCCGGTCAGACCCACCCGGCCCAGCAGCGCCTGTGCCAGTGCATCGAGATCGGTGCCTCGGCCAAGCTCGGATCCGAGCGCGCCGACGATGACGTTTTCCAGCACACTCATGCCAACGAAGGGCCGGCATAGCTGAAAGGTACGCGAAATTCCGAGCCTGGCGATGCGGTGCGGTGCCAGGCCCAGCAGCGAGCGGCCTTCGAAGGTGATACGGGCGCCAGCATCGGGCGCAATAAAGCCGGTCAGCAGGTTGTACAGGGTGGTTTTCCCAGCGCCGTTCGGACCAAGTACGCCAACAATTTCGCCCCGCTCTACCGACAGTGCCACATTCTTCACAGCATGCAGGCCACCAAAGTGTTTGTTGAGGTCCGAGACTTCCAGCAGGGCACTCATGCGCGTCGCCCCCATGCCGCCTTGAACCGCAGCCAGGTCGGTGCGATCAGGCCGTTAGGCAGAAAAAACAAGATCAGGATCAGGGTACAGCTGTAAATCATTAGTCGCCACTCGCCGAAGTTGCGTAGCAGCTCTGTCAGCAGTACCAGCAAGATTGCGCCGCCCACCGGTCCGTAAATGCTGGCCATGCCGCCGACGTAGACCATAGTGATGATGGTGATTGATGTGACAACTGCAAACAGCTGCGGACTTACCTGGAGCTGGTAGTGCGCGTACATTGCGCCCCCGGCACCGGCAAACGCGGCACTTATCACCAGCGAGGCGATCTTGTAGAACGTGACGTTGATGCCAGCCGCCTGGCAGGTCGCCTCATCACCACGGATTGCGCGCAAAATCAGCCCCCAATTTGAACGCGCGAGCGCCAGCAGCAGGGCGGTAATGGCGACCAGCGCGCCAAGGGCAAAGTAGTAAAAGCCCAACTGCGATTGAATCAACGGTGTCAGGCCATTGATACCTTCCTCACCGCCGGTATATTCCCAAAAAATCAACATCAGCCGCTGCATGATCACGGCACCTGACAGCATGGCCAGCGCAAAGTAAGGGCCTTTAAGGCGCAGCGTCGGCAGGCCGATCAACAGCGCGAAAAACACCGCTGCCAACATTGCAGCGGGCAGGCTCCACCAGCCGTTGAAGCCGAAACTTGTGTTCATGAATCCGGCGGTGTAGGCGCCGACGCCAATAAACAGGCTGTGTCCAAAATTTTCACGCCCGGTCAGGCCCGACATGAAATCCCAGGTCACGGCCCAGATGCCGTAAATCACGCTAACAGTCAACACGCCGATCAGGTAGTTGCCGCCAAAGACTAGCGGCAGCAGGGCCATGAAGGCGACAAAGGCGGTGGCACCCGCAAGGTCGACAGGTTTGTTGAACATATCAGGCTCCGCTGTACCGCAACGTGAATAAGCCGTACCGTACCGGCCATGAGGAGGACCGTGACAGCCCATGAGTACAGCGCACAAAGCACGCATGCAAGTATTTCATTTCAGAACGGCGCACGGCGACCGAAAATGCCAGCTGGCCGAAACATCAGCATCAAAAGCGTCGCGAGCACCGAGACGATTTCAGTCCACGAGCTCGAAATCATGTATGCAACGATGGTCTCTGCATAGCCCAGCATCAGCGCTGCGAGAATGCTGCCGGGTATGGAGCCAAGACCGCCAACCACGACGATTGCAAACGCCTTGACGATCGGCAGCAACCACATCGTCGGCTGCACAGTGAGGAACGGTCCTGCCAGAACCCCGGCGGCTGCCGCCAGTGCAGCCGAAATACCCATCACCACTGCGAAAATGCGGTCGCTGGGAATTCCCATGTACTGGGCGGCTACCGGATCTTGCGAGATTGCGAGTATGGCCGAACCGAGCCGGGTGCGCTGGATGAAAAGCCACAGTGCGGCAATCAACACCGTCCCAACGCCCAGTGCGAGAAGTCGCGCGCCGCCGACGTCGACGCCGCCAATCGTGAACTTGGTGTCAATGAAGGCTGGCACGTTGCGGTATTCCGAACCGAAAGTCAGAAACAGCATCTGCTCGATCACCAAGGCCACCGCCAGCGTGATCATCAACATCGCCAACTGAGACTTTCGCATCGGCCGAATCAGTACCCGTTCGACCACGATGCCGAACAATGCCACCAAGGCAACCGCCAGCAGGGCAGCTGGTAGCAGCGGCAATTTCAGGTGCGTTGTAAAAAAGTATGCGCCGTAAGCTCCGAGCGCGTAAAAAGAACCGTGGGCAAGATTCAAAATCCGCGCAACCCCGAAGATCAGCGTGAAGCCAACCGCCAACATTGCGTAGATGGCGCTGCTCACCGCACCGACAATCAAAATTTCAAGCATGCCTGTCCCCGTAAATATTTTTCGAGTGGTGTCGGGGTGCTGCCCAGGTCGGGCGGCAAATTCAAAAATGATTGGGCTATTTTTTTATCCAGGCCGGGTAAACAAAATCCGCAGTGCGCATAGCCTTCGGGTGAATCACTTCCCGCTTGCAGCCTTCGCGCCACTGCGCCAGCAAAAGGGCTGGCCCTTTGTAGGTAGCTGTTCCGGGCTTCACGTCGTGCGCGTCGTCGAATTCGATGATGCCCGGGATGCCGGTGTAGCTGGTCTTTTCAAGTTCCTTGATCACCGCATTGGCATCCGTGCTGCCAGCCCGCTTGACCGCATCCGCGTAAATATACATAGCATCGTTCGCACCAAAGGCCGTGTACACGGGCGAGCGGCCGGTACGCTTCTGGAACTCGTCGAAGAATGGAATAGTCTTGCTTGTGAGCGGTGCGCGTACCGCGAAGTTGGCCGCCATCTCGCCCACCGATTTGCCGCCGATGCGCTCGCAGAAGTCGCCATCCATGCTTTTTACATCAATGCCGCCATAGGGCATCGGAAAGCGCGAGTCGTACCATTGTTTGGCAAAAATGTCGCTCGAAGCATGCGACAGGACGACCACCATAAACTGTGCGCCCGAATCCTTCACTTTGGAAAACAGCGGCGAAAAGTCGGAGGTCTGCGCGTCGAAGAACTCGGTCGCCCTAACGTCGGCGCCTGCCTCGGTCGCACCTTTCTTCAGCAATGGCACCAGGTCTTGCACCCATTTCGCGTTTTCACCGACGATCGCCACCTTGCTGATACCGAGTTCAGCTTTCACAAAGTCCGAGATAAAAACGGTCAGCTGGCGCGCCTGATGGGCAGCGTTGAGCGGCCCGACGCGGAAAATATACTTGTAGTTGTCATAGTCAGTCTTGACCTTGGCGTTAGTGGCGGGCGATGCCGAGCCGACATTGAGGTAAATAGTTTTAGCGGCCGAAATGTGAGGTAACTGGGCCAGCGTGACGCCGCTGGTGTAGCCGCCGATCAACACGTCGACTTTCTCGTCACCGGTCAACTTCTTGATTGCGCTGATGCCTGTTTCGGGATTTTCCGTCTCATCGGCGACCACCATCTCCAGTTTTCGGCCTAGCACACCGCCTTTAAGGTTGATGTCGTCAATGGCCATTTTTAAAGCTTCCTGCGTGTCGCGTCCAACCTGCAATTGCACTGCGGTGGGAACACCGATGCGTATGGGCTTGGTTTGCGCGGTCGCTGGCGTAGCGACGAATCCGGCGACAACGCAGACTGCGGAGAAAAGGGCACTGAACTTTTTCATAAGGGCTTCTTTATATTTTTTGAATCACAAAAAATCTTGCAGCCGTGCAGGTCGTCACCGTTGACGGTACACGCCATCGTTTGCACAGTTTCGATGGAAACTTACCTGCAAATCATATTACCCCCGCATGACATTTATGCATGTCGGTGCAAACCCTCGCGAGCAACTTGTGAGCAGTGCAAGCCTAGAAGCAATGACAGTTAGACATTTCTGATTGGTTCGTCAAATTGTTTCGTCATACTGAACAATGGCAAACGTGTGTGTTGCCGCGGCACCGCGTTAGTCGACTTTCGCCGCAGACGTTCGCACCACTTCCGCCATGCGTTTATAGTCACTTGCCAGAAGCCTGGTAAAGTCGGGATTGCCCATGGCAAGCGGTTCAACGCCCTGTTTGTCCAGGCGTGCCAGAACCATGGGATCTTTCAGAACTATAGCCATCGCCGTATTGATGCGATTGATTTCTGATGCAGGTGTGGCAGCGGGGCCGAGTAAACCAAACCACGAGTCAAACTGGTAGCCAGGCAAGCCGCTTTCGGCAATTGTGGGGACGTCGGGAAGGTATCTGGAGCGCTTCAGCGAAGTCACACCAATCAGCCGCACACGGTTGTCCCTGGCAAACGCCAATGCTCCAATACTGGCGGCAATCACCGCCTGTGCGTGGCCAGAAATGAGTTCGTTGATGGCTTCCCCGGTCGCTTTGAGCGGCACATGCACCACATCAATGCCGGCCAGCCCATTGAAGTAAGCCATCGACAAGTGTGTGGCGCTGCCTATGCCAGCCGTGGCGTAGTTCATCTTGCCGGGGTTGGCTTTTGCGTAACGGATGTAGTCAGCTGCTGTCTTGGCGGGCACGTCTGGGTGAACCATCAACACGTAGTCGGCGGTACCGATATGGGCCATGGGCACAAGGTCCTTTTATGGGTCATAGCTCAGTCTCGTGTAGAGCGAGCCAGCGATATTGTGGCTAGCGGCCGCCAACACCATGGCGCCGCTGTCTGGCGCAGCCCGGGCTACAAAGCCGGTACCCACCGTGCCATCGGCACCGGGCTTGTTGTCAATGATCACGGTCTGGCCGAGCGCAAGACCAAACTCCGTGGACAGGGCGCGCGCCAGCAAATCCTGCACGCCGCCAGCAGCAAAGGGCACGACGATGCGGACTATTTTGGAATTTCCCTGCGCCAATGCGGGGCCAGAGGACAACATCAGACTGAGCGTTAAAAAAAATTTCTGCGGTACAACATCAGATTTCTTTCCGTTGAGGGGCGGCTGAATAATTTTTAATTTGCGTCGGTCTCGCCGGCCGGGGAGACTGGTCTTGAGCGGCGTAAAACGAGCGCCCGGCCGAACTGGTATTTTTACCTGTTGTGAGAAAGTTTCAAGCCATTAAGCCGAGTTTTTCGGCCAGGCCAATACGCTGCAGTTTGCCAGTTGCACCTTTCGGGATTTCAGATAAAAACAGGATCTTTTTTGGGACCTTGAAATCAGCCAGTTTGGTGCCGGCAAAGTCGCGCAGTTCGCGTTCTGTCAGGCTGTGGCCCTCGCGCAGAACCACCGCTGCGGCGACCTCTTCGCCAAGTTTGGCGTGCGGCATGCCGAAGGTCACCACCTGCATCACAGCGGGGTGGTCCATCAGGACTTCGTCTATCTCGCGCGGTGAAACCTTTTCACCACCCCGGTTGATGATTTCTTTCAGGCGCCCGGTAAGTGACAGGTAACCGTCGGCCGTCAGCGTGCCCTGGTCACCCGTGCGGAACCAGCCATGGGTGAAGCCCTCGGCGTTGGCTTTGTCGTTGTTTTCATAACCCAGCGTGACGTTCTCACCGCGAATCACAATCTCGCCAATCTCCCCTGGTGCCAGCAAGTGGCCCTCCAGGTCCATGATGCCGACCTCCGGGCCAGCCGCAATGCCCACCGAGCCGGGAATACGCCTGGCCGGTGGCAGCGGGTTGCTGGACATCTGGTGCGCGGCTTCGGTCATGCCATAAGACTCGATCAGCGGCGCATTGAAGACTTTTTCAAGCTCGGCAATGACCTGCGTCGGCATGGACGATGACGACGAACGGATAAATCGCAGCGGGTTGGCGGCGATCACGTCAAGGTTGCCTGCTGCGCGCGACAAAATCGTCTGGTGCATGGTGGGCACGGCGGTGTACCAAGTGGGTTTGCATTCTTTCATCCAGCCGAAAAACTTCAGTGCGTTGAAGCCCGGTGTGCAAAAAATCTGGCTGCCCACGGCCATCGGGGCCAGTACGCCGGCGATCAGGCCATGGATGTGAAACAGCGGCATGATGTGGAGTTCGCGGTCGGCCTGGGTGAGCTGCAGCGTAGCGCTGATGTTGCGTGCCGATGCACACACATTACGGTGCGTCAAAGGCACAATTTTGGGCCGTGATGTAGTGCCCGAGGTGTGCAGTATGAGGGCAACGTCATCGGTCTGTGCGGGGCCGGTGCCCGCTGCTGGTGAGCCTGCGACAGGCGTACCGCTTAACTCGAAGCAGCCGGCCCCGAGAGCTGGCTGTGCAGTGAGCTCCAGCACCGCCACGCCCAGTTTGGTGGCCACGGCGCGGGCCGGTGTGTCGCTGCCGGTGGTCACAATCAGGGCTTTGGCTTTCAAGTCGCTCAGATAAAACTCGAACTCATCGGCACGGTAGGCCATGTTCAGGGGGGCGGCTGTGCAGGCACTGGCCACCGCCACAAAGGCAGTCGCCATTTCGGGGCAGTTGGGCAACACAATGCCCACGCGGTCACCCCGGCCAATGCCCAGTGCATTGAGTTTTTCAAGGGTTTGGCCCAGCAACTGGTGCAGGCCACCGTAGCTCAATGCCTGGCTGTCGGGTGCGGACATGGCGGGCGCATCAGGTGTTTGCCGCGCGTGAATGGCGATCATTTCAGCCAGTGTTGTGAAGTGCTGCATGGTGTTTTTTTAAAAGTAGTGGGCGATTGAAAAATGACGGATCAGGCTGCAGGTGCTATGCGCAGGGTGGCCTGGTGGTCCTGCAGTTTTTTGGCCAGCAGGCTGCTCAGGGCATACACCGCGTTGATATTGGGCGTGGGCGTGTCAGTGATCTCGCCGAGCTCCATCACGGCCCCGACCAGCGCTGCCAGCTCAAGCTGCCGGCCCGCCTCAACGTCTTGCAGCATCGAGGTCTTGTGCTGGCCCACCGCCTGTGCGCCTGCAATGCGTTTGTCCAGGCTGACCTTGAACTGCACACCGAGCTTTTCGCCAATGGTCTGGGCCTCGCGCATCATGCAGGCGGCCAGTTCGCGGGTGGCTGGGTACAGGCAAATGTCTTCCAGCGTGGCGTGTGTCAGGGCGCTGATGGGGTTAAAGCTTAAATTGCCCCACACCTTGAGCCAGATTTCAGAGCGGATGTCGCTGGACACTGGTGCCTTGAAGCCAGCCGCCTTGAAGGCGTCGCTGATGGCGCGAATGCTCGGGGTATCGCTGCCGTCCAGCTCGCCCAGGGTAAAGCGGTTGCCCTCAATGACCTTGATCACGCCGGGCCGAATAACTTCACTTGCGGGGTAGACCACACTGCCGATCACGCGGTCAACCGCGATGTGCTGCGCAATGATGCCGTCCGGGTCAACCGCCTTGACGGCCCGGCCCAGGTACGGTTTGCCCAGTTCACCGGGCAGCTTGTGAAAGTACCACCACGGAATGCCGTTTTGCATGGTCACCACACGGGTTTCTGCGTGCATGAGTGCCGGCAACCCGGGGGCCACGGCAGCTACCTGGTGTGCTTTCATGCCCAAAATGAGCACATCCTGCAAGCCTGCCTCCGAAATGACAGACGTGGCGCGAATCGGTTTGGCCAGCAGTTCGTTACCGTTTTCTTCAATCAGCAGCAAGCCGTTTTGCTGTACCGCGGCCAGATTGGCACCGCGCAAAATCAGCGTGACCTCGTGCCCGCTGCAGGCCAGCTTGACGCCCAGCATGCCGCCGATGGCACCGGCACCCACGATACAAATTTTCATGTTGTAAAAGCTTTCTAAAGGTCGCCTGAATTGACGCTACACCAGCGCCGAATGACCACTTATTGGTTTTCCATTAAACCTGATGTGGGCGCTGCAGCCGTGAAGGTGTTGCGCAGCACGCCGACGCCCTCAATGACAATTTCAACCACCGTGCCCGGCTTCATGGGCAAAACCCCGAGCGACGTGCCGCAGGCAATCAGGTCCCCCGGCATCAGCGTCATGTCTTTTGAAAGCATGGAAACAATCTGGGCCGGTGAAAAAATCATGTCGCTGCACGGGTAGTTTTGCCGCTCCCTGCCGCCCAGCAGCGTGCGTACCGACAAGGCCTTCAGGTCAAGGCCGGTGGCTATTACCGGGCCAAACACGCCGAAGGTGTCAAAGCTTTTGGCACGCGTCCATTGGGCAAAAGAGGCGTCGCGGTTGAGTAGGTCGAGCGCGGTCACGTCGTTGACGCAGGTCACGCCAAAAATGGCGTCTTCGGCCTCTTCAATGCCTAGGTTTTTGCAGGTCTTGCCAATTACCAGGCCCAGCTCGCCCTCATACACCACGCGGCCGTCATAGCTGGCGGGCAGTGTAATGTTCTGGCCATGGGCGGCGTAGCTGCTGGCAGCCTTGATGAAGTACAAAGGCTCTGCTGGAATGGCCAGGCTTTGCTTCACCGCTTGAGCGTGGTAGTTGTTCCACAACCCGATGAACTTGCCGGGCAGGCACGGCAGGCCGACCTGTACTTCTGCCAGATCAAGCTGCACCCCGCTGCTGCGCGGCGAGGCAAACATGTCGTCCGCATGCACATCAACCCGGTCGCCATTGAGCAGGCCAAAACCGGCTTTCCCCTTGTGCGAGTAACTCAACCATTGCGCCATATAAATTCCAGAAAATGAGGTTCCAGGAGCGGTTTAATGATCTCACGGCATGGTCCGACCCAGACCAGACGCTGCGGAAAAAAAATCAATACGTGGTTATGCTCCATGCTGGCGATCAGGCCAGACTTTTGGACGAAGCAATGCTAACGCCTCCGACTGACCCAAGAGCTTGCCGCGCCGCAAACAACTCACGAAAGAATTCATGACCAACGCTATTTACACCACTTCCATTCCCGTTTTCAAACAGATACTGGGCGGGCTTCAGGAAGTTTTGCGTAAGGCTGAAGCGCATGTGCTGGAAAAGAAAATCGACCCTAACGCACTGCTTCAGGCTCGCCTGTTCCCTGACATGTTTCCGTTGCTGCGCCAGGTGCAGGTCGCGACCGACTTCGCCAAGGGTGTCTCCGCACGGCTGGCAGGCGTTGAGGTGCCCAAGGTCGAAGATACCGAGCAGACTTTTTCCGATCTGCAGGCGCGCATTGCGACTGTGCTGGCCTTTGTGGAAGGGCTCGATCCGGGCAAGTTTGCAGACGCCGCCACGCGAGAGATTGTCACGCAAGCAGGTACACCCAAGGAAAAGCGTTTTACCGGTGAGTCTTATCTGCTTAACTATGGCCTGCCTCACTTCTTTTTTCACGCTACCACCGCCTACGCCATCTTGCGTCACAACGGTGTTGCGGTCGGCAAGAAAGACTACATCGGCACGTATTGAGCTGAGAGCTGGGTATAAAAAAAGGCTGTGTGGCAGGAAATACGGGGGCTATTCGCTATTTAAACTGTAGCAATTTCCATCCTTATCACACATCCTGCTGCGCTGTTCAGTCCAGCGCGCTGGCCGGGCCAAAAAACTCGTAGCGGGTTTGGGTCTGCGGCACTCCAAGCGCATGCAACTGTTGTTTGACCTGGCGCATGAAGGGCTGGGGGCCTAAAAAATAGGCGTCCACATCGCGCGTGCCGGGCAGCCACTGCCCCAACTGCTCGGTGCTGAGCCGACCTGTGGCGTGGGGTGCCGTGGTGTCGTCCGTGCCGCTGGTGTCGTCGTACACGTAAAAGCGCTGCAGCTGGGGATTCCTGGCCTTGCGCGCTTCGATGGCGTCACGAAAGGCGTGCACCGAGTGGTTGCGGGCGAAGTGAATGAAATGCACCGGCCTGTGTCCCTCAAGCGCGACGTCCAGCATGGCCAGTGTGGGCGTGATGCCAACACCACCGCTGATCAGCACCACGGGTTTGTCACCGGCTGCCAGCACAAACTCGCCCGCAGGCGGAAAAACGTCAAGCGTGTCCCCTTTGTGCAGCGCGTCGTGCAGGAAGCCAGAGGCCACGCCGCCGGTCTCGCGTTTGACGCTGATGCGGTAGTCGCGGCCATTGGGCGCGGCCGAAAGCGAATAGTTACGGCGAATCTCCCGACCATCCACCACCAGCCGCAGACCCAGGTACTGGCCAGGCGTGAAGTCCATCAGCGCGCCGCCGTCTTTTGGTGCCAGGTAAAACGAGGTAATCTCCGGGCTTTCAGGCATCTTGCGTGTTACCGCGAAAGCGCGTGCGCCGCGCCAGCCGCCGGGTGCTGCAGCGGTTTCGGCATAGATCTTTTCCTCAGCGCCCATCAGGATGTCTGCCAGTTGCTGGTAGGCCGCGCCCCAGGCCGACAGCACCTCGGCGGTGGCAATGTCGGCGCCCAGCACGTCGGAGATGGCGCGCAGCAGACATGCGCCCACCACCGGGTAGTGCGCGCGTTCGATTTGCAGCGATACGTGTTTGTTGATAATTTGCGCGACCAGCTCACCCAACTGCTCCAGCTTGTCGATATGCCGCGCATACATCAGCACGCTATTGGCCAGCGCACGCGGCTGGGCACCATTGGCCTGGTGCGCCTGGTTGAAAAACGGCCGCACTTCAGGGTGTTCGGCCAGCAGGATGTTGTAGAAATGGGTGGTGAGCGCTTCGCCGCCGCTTTCAAGCAGGGGCACGGTGGATTTAACAATAGCGCGTTGTTCTGCAGTCAGCATGGAGTTCCTTTAAGGGCCATGTCGCTCCGCACGCTGCGGAGCCGGACACGCGGCCGTGGCCTGTGGCCTTCACTGCTTATTCAATAGTTGTGCCAGGCTTTCAGCGCATTAAAATCAACGGCTTACACGCATTGCATATCAAAAAGACTCTTTCTAAAGCAGTCTTAATGATGTTTTAATGCATCTATATGACACACACCTCTTTGCTGCAAGCCCTTGTTCCGCTGGTGGATGACTTGTCGCGCGACATGCCAGACGCCGAGCGTTACCGCCGCTTGCTGCAGGCTGTGCGGTCGTTTTTGCCCTGTGATGCGGCTGCGCTGTTGCGGCTTGACGGCGATGGACTGGTGCCGCTTGCCGTCAATGGTTTGAGCGGCGACACGCTGGGCCGACGCTTCAAGCTTCATGAGCACCCGCGCCTGAAGCTGCTGATGGATGCCGAAGGCCCCCTGCGATTCGCGCCCGACAGTCCCCTGCCTGATCCCTATGACGGTCTGGTCGAAGGCCTGTTGGGCCATTTGCCGGTGCACGACTGCATGGGGTGCCCGGTGTTGGTGGGCGACAAGGCCTGGGGTGTGCTGACGCTGGACGCACTCAACACCGAGCGCTTTTCCAGGGTTGACCTGCGTGACCTGCAGGCCTTTGCCAGCCTGGCGGCGGCGACCGTCCGGGTGGCGCAACGCATTGACGGGCTGGCCCTGCGCGTTGAAGACGAGCGCCAGCGCGCCGACACTTACCGCGCGCTGGCACTCGACGCCGCGCTCCCCACGCTGATTGGCCACAGCCCGGCACACCAGCAGTTGCTGGCTGAAATCGCCACAGTGGGCAACAGCGACCTCACCGTGCTGGTAACCGGCGAAACCGGTGTGGGCAAAGAGCTGGTGGCGCAGGCGCTGCACGCCGCATCGCCGCGCGCATCGCGACCGCTCATCAGCCTGAACTGTGCGGCCCTGCCCGAGTCACTGGTTGAAAGCGAATTGTTTGGCCATGTCCGGGGTGCTTTTTCAGGGGCGGTGGCAGACCGGCGCGGCAAGTTTGAGCTGGCTGACGGCGGCACGCTGTTTCTGGACGAAGTGGGCGAGCTTTCGCTGGCGGTGCAGGCCACGCTGCTGCGCGTGTTGCAGGGCGGGCAGCTGCAGCGCCTGGGCTCAGACCGTGAGCACAAGGTCAATGTGCGCGTGATCGCTGCAACCAACCGCGACCTCGCGCAGGCGGTGCGCGGTGGCCACTACCGCGCCGATTTTTACCACCGCCTTAGCGTCTACCCGCTGCACGTGCCGCCGCTGCGCGAGCGCGGCCACGACGTGCTGTTGCTGGCCGGGTATTTTATGGAGCAAAACCGCTCGCGGCTGGGGTTGGGCAGCTTGCGCCTGGACAGCAGCGCACGGGCTGCATTGCTGGCGCATGACTGGCCTGGCAATGTACGGGAGCTGGAGCATCTGGTGGCGCGTGGGGCACTCAAAGCGCTGTCAGGGTTAGCTGTGCGGCCGCGTATCGTGAGCCTGACGGCAGCGCATGTCGCGCTGGCGGCGCAGGGCGCTGCTGCCAGTGAATTGGCCGCGCCGGTGCACGTTACTAGTCAGGATGCCAGCCCGGTGACCAGCGTGGATTTACGCACCTCGGTAGACGCCCACCAGCGCGAGCGCATCGAGACCAGTCTGGTCCGGCACCACCACAACTGGGCATCAGCGGCGCGCGAACTCGGCATGCACCGCGCCAATCTGGTCAGGCTGGCACGACGGCTGGGATTGCGTGGTGAGTAATTTTTAGGGATAAAAAAACGGCTTTGAGGCAGAAAATACGGTGGCTAAGCGCTATCGTAATAGTAGCAAATGGTTATGACAGTTCACGCTATGCGACCCTTGTTTTCGATCACCGCGCAGCCTGTGATGCGCCACAGATTGCCCTTTTGCCGATGCAGGCTGTAAATGGCCAGCCACGCGTTGCCGCTGGCGTCCTGCATTTGTACCCGCTGTACGACCTCATCGCCATCGCTCTCTGGCTTGAGGAACGCTACCGATGCCGGGCGGTACACCACCGGGTAGTCGTTTTGCACCATGCTCAAAAAACGGCTGGCCGTGCCAACGGCCTTGCGGACGTTGGGTGCGGCATACGAAAAAGCCTTGACGGCATCGTCTTTGGCCAGCGCGGCCAGTTGCGCCTCAACCACCGCGCGCACGCTTTTTTCGTCGGCTGCGGTGAAGGACGCTGCATGGGCTGTCGGCAGCAGTGCGTGTATGCCAAAAACGCCCACGGCGGCCAGCATAGTCAGCGCAGACAGGGCTCTGGCGCGCAGCCGTCCCAAGTAGGCGGCCCATGGCCACGAGGTATGCAAAGGGCGGGTGGTCATGGTGTTCATAAAAAATGCCTTATAGAGATGATTCAACCAGATTTACGGGCATTGCGCCAGCATGGTGATCTATGGTTTAGCGCCTTGCCTTGTGAATACGCAGGTAGGTCTGATTCGGATGTCTGCGCACCATCGATTGCGTCAGGCGCCATCAGGCTGTGCCAGAGCGCTACTAAACTGCTGGCGATGCATACTTCTCCCATCTACACGCGCTGAAAGCATTTGCACATGACCCTTCAAGTTCTCGAAGCCCAAACGGGCAAAGCCGGCGACAAGCCGGTTGCCACCATCATCATCATGCACGGCCTAGGCGCTGACGGTAACGACTTTGTGCCGATTGCCGAACAGCTGGATTTGTCCGGTGTTGGCCCAGTACGGTTTTTGTTTCCTTTTGCGCCCGTCATACCCGTGACCATCAATGGCGGCATGGCCATGCCGGCCTGGTATGACATTTTGGCGGCGGACCTGGTCCGGCGTGAAGACGAGGGCGGGTTGCGCAGCTCGCAGGCATCGGTTGAAGAGCTGATCGCCCACGAAAAGTCGCGCGGTATGCCTGCCAACCGCATTGTGGTGGCCGGTTTCTCGCAAGGCTGCGCGATGGCGCTGATGGTCGGTCTGCGCCATGCCGAGCCGCTAGCGGGTATTGTGGGTATGTCCGGTTATTTGCCGCTGGCGGATAAAACTGCTGCAGAACGCAGCCCGGCCAGCCTGCAGACGCCGATTTTTATGGGCCACGGTACGCGTGACGGCGTGGTCACGCTGCCGCGCGCTACCGCGTCACGCGATGCACTCAAGACCATGGGTTATGCGGTGGACTGGCACGACTACCCGATGGAGCACTCGGTGTGCCCACAAGAAATCACCGATCTGGCGCAATGGCTGCAGCGCGTGCTGGCCTAATTCGGTAATTGCAGTAAAAAATGTGTTTTAGGCAACAAATACGGGGGCTAGACGCTATCGAAAACATAGTAAATTATAGGTTCGTGCTATGTTGCTGGCCTGGGCTCAAAGCGGTGCAGGCTGGGTTTTTTCGTAGCCAGCGGCAAGCAGGTCCTGGTCGGCCTGCACGCTGAGCTCCTGGTCGCGTAGGGCGAACAGGCGCTCCAGCTCAAGGTGCTTGTCAGGCTCAAGCTGGTGTTCGGCTTGACGACGGGGTTGTTCCGGTTTTTGCTTTGTCTCTAGCCAGAAGCTTTTTCCGGGCACGGTCGTGTAGGGGCAGCGGCCTTCAACCTCCAGTTGCCATGAGATTCCGTGCAGCCAGGTGGCAGACTGCGGTTCAAACAGTCTGATTTCGGCGATCAGTTCCTTCTGAAATGCGAATGCGTAGTTCATCAGGCGCTCGTCCCAATGCTGAATTACCAGGCGGACATACATGCCCGAACCCCTGGTTCGGCTGGAAACGACCATCATCTGGCAGTCTATCCATAGCGCTGGTATGCCGTGCCGGCGCAACAGGTCGCGCAACAATACCTGCACAAGATGGCGACGCACGCCGTTTTCAGACCCTTCCTGAATGGTGGCTGGGTTTTCTTTGGCATTTTTCGGTACGACGCGTGACTTGTCTTCGCCAGAAAGCCGCGCGAAAAGCTTGCGAAGTGTTGTTTTCATTGGTTTTTATGCGTTTTCCAGACGCTTCGTACTTGACTCGCAATAAGTTTACTTTCAATTTAAATGTTACAAATCATATTTGCGGCCGTGCACGATGGTCTGCAAGTCAAGAGCGATCTGATTGTTGGCCAATGCGGCTTGGTTCGTGGCCTAAAGGCGGAGCGTAGGGTGCTGTCAGCCCGGTTTATGGCCCCAACCCTTGTGAAGCACGCGCTTGATGCCAGTTATGCCGCTGCAGCACCAGCGAGAACCGTTGTCCTGTGATACCTTCCAGCCCATTGAAGAACCTGTGAAATGACCGTATGAACCCATCGTCCACGCCAGCGAGCACCCCCCACCATGGGCCAGCCCCAGCCTCACCGTCCCGATTGCAAGAGCGCCTGAAATCCATTGCGCCAGAACGCCTGAAGGCCATGCGCCGCGGCATTGAAAAAGAAAGCCTGCGCGCCCAGCCTGCGGGCGGCCTGGCCCTGACGCCACATCCGGCAGCTCTGGGCTCGGCCCTGACGCACCCCAGCATCACCACTGATTTCAGCGAATCGCAGGTCGAGCTGGTGACCGGCGCGCATGCCAGCGTGGAGGCTGCCATCGACGAACTCACCCAGATCCACCAGTTCACCTACCGCAGCATGAAAGACATCGGCGACGATATGCTGTGGGTGTCGAGCATGCCTTGTGGCTTGCCGACCGATGAGACGATTCCAATCGCGCGCTTTGGCTCGTCCAATGTCGGGCGTGCCAAAAGTGTTTACCGCATGGGTCTGGGCCACCGTTACGGGCGGCGCATGCAGACCATTTCGGGCATTCACTACAACTGGTCGTTCCCGGACGTGACCAGCGAACAGTACTTTGGCCTGATCCGCAACTTTCGCCGGCAGGCGTTTTTGCTGCTCTACCTGTTTGGCGCATCGCCTGCGGTGTGTTCAACCTTTGTGGCGGGCCGCCAGCACGAACTGCAAAAGCTCACTGACCACACCATGTACATGCCGCATGGCACGTCGCTGCGCATGGGCCGCCTGGGCTACCAGAGCGACGCGCAGGCCTCGCTGGCCGTCAGTTACAACAGCCTGGAGGGCTATGGCGCATCGCTGCAAGACGCGTTGACGCGTGCCTACCCGGCCTATGAGGCGGTTGGTATTCGTAACCCCGGCGGTGATTACAACCAGTTGGCGACCACCTTGCTGCAGATTGAAAACGAGTTCTACGGCACCATTCGCCCCAAACGCGTGATCTTCCCTGGCGAGCGTCCGCTGCACGCCCTGCGCGAACGCGGCGTCGAATACATCGAGGTGCGCTTGATGGACCTGGACCCGTTTAT
This sequence comes from Polaromonas sp., assembly GCA_025352405.1. Taxonomy (GTDB): domain Bacteria; phylum Pseudomonadota; class Gammaproteobacteria; order Burkholderiales; family Burkholderiaceae_C; genus Polaromonas. The sequence goes on along the minus strand of JANXTM010000035.1, from coordinate 3,794 downwards.
CCCCGTCGGCATCACCGCGCAGACCATGCGTTTTCTGGATATGTTTTTGCTGCATTGCCTGCTCACCGACAGCCCGCCCGATACGCCGCAGGAAATCGCCGCCCTCGGGCGTAACCAGCACCGTACGGCGGCCCGTGGGCGTGAACCCGGCTTGCTGCTGGAGCGCGGTGACGACCAGATGGCGCTGCCCGATTGGGGGCTTGAAATCGTGGCTGAATGTGAGCAGATCGCCTCCGCACTTGATGCCGCGCACGGCGACGCCCACTACGCGCAAGCGCTGGAGGCGGCCAGGGCTGGCCTGCGTGATGCCAGCACACTGCCGTCTGCGCGGGTACTTGCTGTCATGGCCAAAGACCATGAGAACTCTTTCGTCAGCTTTGTACGCACCCAGTCTGCAACCACCCAGGCCGCGCTACAAGCCTTGCCTTACACGGATGCCTTGCATGCCCATTTCACGGCGCTTAGCCAACAGTCGGTGGCTGCGCAGAAAGAAATCGAAGCGCTCGACAGCATGCCGTTTGAGGTCTACCGTCAGCAGTATGTGGCGGCTGACCGGCTAGGGATGCCCGCGCGCCAAGCGGTGTCTGCCTGAAAGCAGGGATCTGAAGGGTTTGAGGGACAGCCGTGTTACCGGCATTGCCCGGCAAGCATGCCGTTGCGCCTCAGGAGCCAGTCGTGATGTGTAATGGCGAAAAACCCTCTTCGACAGTAAACACGAGGGCTATTTGCTATCAAATAAATAGTATTGCCTGCGCAGCTTCTTCGCACCAGTCGTCCAGCGCTTTGAAGTAGCTCTCCCAGACGCAGCCATTGCAGCCGCGCCCGCAGCAGCTTGTTGGCAGCGGAGGCAGTGCCCTCAGGGCAAGCCCGGCCTGGCGTGCGCGCTGCTGCAGCATTTGCACCCGAATCCGCAGGGGGTCTCCATGGGTTTGGGTGTTTGGGCTTTCCGGGTTGTCCGGCATCACTGCGCGCTCAGGGAGGAGTTTTTGAGGCAATGCGCCGCCAAACATAAAGTCCGGCAAAGGCCACACCGAGTACCAATGCAAACCAGCCCACCAGCGCGGATTGAGCAACGATGCCCTGCATGCCGGGCGAGGTGATGAAGTAAGGCGAGAGCAGCACGCCCAACCCGATCAGGATGCATAAGACGCCTTTGAACAGCAACTCGTTGTTAGCCTGCGCCAATTTATTGCGGTTCTGGCTGCTGTTGGGTTGGTTTTTTGGGGCAGCAGGCAAGGGCATGGTGTGGCGTATGGGCGACGCACGCTTGTGCGGCCGCAATGGTGCAATGGATGAAGACTCGATAATACGGCTTGTCAACACGGCGCACTGACGCAGGACGCGCACCCTTCAGCAGCGTTGTCAAAACCCGCCCCCAACATAAGAAAGAACGTTCAGATGGCTATTCAGTGGTTTCCGGGTCATATGTTTTTGACCAAAAAAGCCATCAGTGAGCGTATCAAGGAAATTGATGTGGTGATCGAGCTGCTCGATGCCCGTCTGCCCGGATCGAGCGCCAACCCGATGCTGGCCGAGCTGACAGGCTCCAGGCCCGCGCTCAAGGTGTTGAACAAACAGGACCTGGCCGACCCGGCCATCACGGCGATGTGGCTGGCGCATTACAACGCCTTGCCAGCCACCCGCGCGATTGAGCTCGATGCCAGCGAGACCGCACCTGCCCGTCGCCTGATTGACGCCTGTCATGCCCTGGCACCGCTGCGCGGCAGCATGGTCAAGCCGATGCGGGTGCTGATTTGCGGTATTCCCAACGTTGGCAAATCCACACTCATCAATACGCTGACAGGCAAGCGCGCAACCAAAACCGGTGACGAGGCCGGCATCACTAAAATCGAGCAGCGCATTGTGCTGGCCGACGGTTTTTATCTGTGGGACACGCCGGGCATGCTGTGGCCGCGCATTATCGCGGCCAAAAGCGGCTACAACCTGGCCGCCAGCGGTGCAATTGGCCGCAATGCCTTTGATGAAGAAGAGGTGGCACTCGAACTGCTGGACTATTTGATTCCCCATTACCCCGCCATGCTGGAGGCGCGTTACAAGGTTGAGGTAACAGCCGATGCCACCGACGAGCAACTACTTGAAGAAATCGGTCGCAAACGTGGCGCCGTGCTGACCAAGGGCCGCGTCAACTTGCAAAAAGCCGCTGAAATCGTGATGTACGAATTCCGTGCTGCCACCCTGGGCCGCATCACGCTGGAGACGCCGCAGGAGTTTGCTCTCTGGATGGCGGCCGGCGAGGTGCTGGATGCCGAGCGCCAGGTCAAAAAAGACCTGATTGAAACCAACCGCCTGATTAAGTTCAAAAAAATTCCCCGGCCAGACAAGCGCACCGCGGCAAACAAGCCGGGCAACGCCGGAAAGCTGTGAGCCAGCTCGCCGCGTGCGGTGATTACGCCGGCTAGCGGGACCTGGCCAGCTTGAGCAGCATGGTCTGCGGCAGGGTTGCAGTCTTCAAGCCGACGCTGGAAAAAATGACTCACGCGACCTGCCTGCGTTGACACGCCAAAGCTTTCAATGCGTGCCTGTCAGTAGTTTTTGCACCAGCGGATGCACTATTTTCTTTTGTGCGGCGATGGCATAAAAGTGCTCTTCAACCCCATCGCAGGTGCCCACGCGCCGGACGTTGTAGCGTGTGGTCAGGTCGTCGTGTACCAGCTCGGCCGCCAGAAAAACACCCATGCCAGCGGCCCCAAAGGTTTTTAGCAAAGCGCTGTCCTCAAACTCACCGACCACATGGGGCTTGATGCCCATGCGGTCAAACCACTGGTCTATGCGTACCCGCACGGCAGCGTGGGCGGTGGGCAGCAACACCGGAACTTTGGCCAGCGACTGCGGAAAGCCTTTGCGTGCAGCTGCAGCCAGCGACGGCGGCGCGTACCAGGCCAGCCTGGACACCCCCAATGAGTGGCTGTACACCTTGAGGTTGGGGTTGTTCGGCGCTGCCCTGTCGGCCAACACGACATCAAGGCGGTGCAGTGCCAAGTCACCCAGAAGATCGTCAAATTCGTCTTCGTCGCAAATCAGGCGCAGGTTGGGGGAGGCCATCACAGGCTGCATCAGGCGCCTGACTGCGAGCTTTGACAAACCCTCGGATATGCCGACTGCCAGCCGCACGGCGTGAGGGCCAACAGCATCCCGCAACACGTCCGGCAGTTGTTCACCAAGCTGAAATATCTGCTCGGCCTGGCGCATGGCCGCTACACCGGCGTCCGTCAGCGTAACACCGCGTCCAGACGGTTTAAGCAGTGCGTAACCGAGTGAGCGTTCCAGCTCACGCACCTGCGTACTAACAGTTTGCACCGCCATGTCCAGCCGGTCGGCGGCGCGGGTCATGCCGCCTTCTTTGGCCACTACCCAAAAATAATACAGATGCCGGTAACTGAAAGAGGTGTTCATGGTGGGTGGGTTGGTTGGTGGGTTGGTAGCTTGATATAAATATATATTAGTCAGTTTTTTTGGAACTATATTTTCTATATTGTCTTCTTTTAAGGAATGATTTAACCGCGTAATCTCGGGGCTTGTTCACTTAAACGAAGGCCTGTCATGCAAGTCATTGTCGAATCCCCTGATCCCCAAGCCGCTGAGATGCGCGCATTTGCAGAGCGTCGCGTACGGTTTTCCATGCGCCGCCTGTCTTGGCTAGTACCGCGTGTGAAAGTGGTCTTGTCTGATGTAAATGGCCCGCGCGGCGGTATCGACAAGCGCTGCCAGGTACAACTGCTCGCAAATGGAAGTCAGGACGTCGTGGTGACATCGGTAGCCAGGGACTGGCGCTC
>JANXTM010000004.1 GCA_025352405.1 Polaromonas sp. | reverse complement strand
TGCCTACGGCACGCCGCTTAAGTCAAACGTTATACGGCGAGAGCCGTGCGAGATTGGCCATTGATATCGATGCCGGATATCCCATCCGAGCCAACTGCCACAGCCTCGCCAGAGTTATGCAGAGGCTCCTTAACGACACCTTTAAAGCAAGCTGACTGATTCCTGTCAGCCTGAAGCAGATCCCCAACCGAATGCTTCCAAAAAGCAGGTCTGTTCCAGCAGCGACCTGACGTAGCGGCGCGGTTTTAGCTGTCGGTTTGAAACACTTTACGCGTGCAAGTTACCGCGCAAATCGCGGGACACTGTTCAACCGTCTTTGCCGTCCTCTTCAGTGGCTGGCCAGTCGCGAATGTAGGCCTTGAGCATCTTGTTTTCAAAGTTCTGGCTGTCCACAACCGTTTTGGCGACGTCGTAAAAGCTGATCACGCCCATCAGCATTTTCTGGTTCATGACCGGCATGTAGCGCGCGTGGCGGTCCAGCATCATGCGGCGAACTTCATCGAGCTCGGTCTCGGAGGTGCAGGTCAGCGGATGGTCATCCATGGCCTTGCGTACCAGGGTGTTGCCGATCTCACCGCCGTTTTTGACGATGCAGTTAATCACCTCCCGAAACGTCAGCATGCCGACCAGGTCGCCGTGCTCCATCACGACCAGTGAGCCAATGTCTTTTTCGGCCATGATTTGGGTGGCCTTGGCCAAGGGCTCGTCGGGCTGAACGGTGTAGAGCGTGTTGCCCTTGACACGCAGTATGTCTAGAACCTTCATGGCTTTCTCCTCGGTGTTTCGTCGCTATGGTCTCGGCATTTTCCCACTGCGCAGACTCAGGGGAAGGGCTTGTGTCAATATAGCCCACAATGAGCGGACAGGCAGAAAAACCTTCCGCCAATTTCACTGATTTTGTATTTTTGTATTGGAGACAAACCCATGCCCGGCTACGCTGACCCAGGCTTCGACACGCTTGCTCTGCACGCAGGCAGCAGCCCCGACCCCACTACCGGCGCACGGGCTGTGCCGATACACCTGACAACATCTTTTGTCTTTGAGTCCAGCGACCACGCAGCCTCTTTGTTCAACCTGGAGCGGGCGGGCCATGTGTACTCTCGCATCAGCAACCCGACCAATGCGGTGCTGGAGCAGCGGGTGTCTGCGCTTGAGGGCGGCATAGGCGCCATCGCCACGGCCAGCGGGCAAGCGGCGCTACACCTGAGCATTGCCACGCTGATGGGCGCGGGCTCACATATCGTGGCGTCTACAGCTTTGTACGGCGGCTCACAAAACCTGCTGCACTACACGATGCGGCGTTTTGGCATTGAAACCACCTTCGTTAAACCGGGTGACCTTGACGGCTGGCGCGACGCCGTGCGCCCCAACACCAAACTGTTTTTTGGTGAGACAGTGGGCAACCCTGGCCTGGATGTGCTGGACATTGCAGCTGTCTCAAGCATTGCCCATGTTGCCGGTGTACCGCTGCTGGTGGACTCCACGCTGACCTCACCCTGGCTCATCAAGCCGTTCGACCACGGGGCGGATCTGGTCTACCACTCAGCCACAAAGTTTTTGAGCGGCCACGGTACAGTAATCGGCGGTATCGTGGTTGATGGTGGTTCTTTCGACTGGGAAAAGTCAGGCAAGTTTGCCGAACTGACAGAGGCGTACGACGGCTTTCACAACATGGTGTTCAGCGAAGAAAGCACGGTCGGTGCGTTTTTACTGCGCGCCAGACGCGAAGGGCTGCGCGACTTCGGAGCCTGCATGAGCCCGCACACAGCCTGGCTGATTTTGCAGGGAATCGAAACCCTAGGCTTGCGCATGGCGCGGCACATGGGTAACACTGAAAAAGTAGTGGCTTTTTTGGCCAGCCACCCCTTTGTTTCACGCGTGGGCCACCCTCTGCTTGAATCTCACACCAGCCATGCACTGGCCAAAAAACTGTTGCCACGCGGTGCAGGCTCGGTTTTCAGCTTTGACCTGAAAGGCTCTCGCGAACAGGGCAAGGCTTTTGTTGAAAGCCTCAAGGTCTTCAGCCACCTGGCCAATGTAGGCGACTGCCGCAGCCTGGTGATTCACCCGGCCAGCACCACGCACTTTCGCATGAGCGATGAGGCGCTTGCCGGTGCTGGCATCACGCAGGGAACCATCCGGCTGTCAATCGGCCTTGAAGACCCGGACGATCTGATAGACGACCTGAAGCGCGCTTTGAAAGCAGCAGAAAAAGCGGGGGCTTGAGGCCATGTATATCACCGTCAACGCCCACAAGTCTTATTGCTACACCGGTGGCAAGGTTTTTGATGCGACCAAGCCCACAGCCGTTTTCATTCACGGCGTTCTCAACGACCACAGCGTGTGGATTTTGCAAAGCCGTTACCTGGCCAACCACGGCTGGAACGTGCTGGCAGTTGACTTGCCGGGCCATTGCAAAAGCGAGGGGGAAGCTCC
>JANXTM010000338.1 GCA_025352405.1 Polaromonas sp. | reverse complement strand
CATCGGCATCCAGAAAGTGTCGGGTGATGAAGAAGCTGTGAAGTTCATGAACGACACGCGCTACGGCCTCACGGCTGGCGTTTTCACACCCGACGAGGTCCGTGCCAAAACCGTGTTGGCCCAGGTCAATGCGGGAAGCGTGTACTGGAACTGCTGTGACCGAGTGAGCCCGCGCCTGCCATGGAGCGGCTTCGGCGATTCGGGTGTGGGCGTGACTTTGTCCACCTACGGCATACAGACATTTACCAGACCTAAAGCGTGGCATCTTCGTTCGCCTTGAAAATCATGCGCCTGACATTGTTTGATCTCGACCACACGCTGCTCAGCGGTGACAGCGATGTGCTGTGGTGCGATTTTTTGATGTGCAAGGGCGTGCTTGACAAAGAGATGTTTGCAGCGCGTAACGCCGACATGGAGGCGCGCTACAAAATCGGTACGGTGGGTCTGCAGGAATTTGCCGACTTTTATGTTGGCACTCTAGCCGGGCGCACAGCACAGCAGTGGGAGCCACTGCGGCAGGAGTTTTTGGCCCAATGGATTGTGCCGCGCGTCTCAAATGCCGCGATTGCGCTGGTCGACAAACATCTGGAAGCCGGTGACCTGGTGGTGATGACCACCGCCACCAACCGATTTATCACCGAGCTCACGGCGATTTACCTCAACATTGAGCACCTGATCGCCACCGAGCCAGAGCAAAAAGACACCGGCTTTACCGGCCGCACCATAGGGCAGCTGAACATGCGTGACGGCAAAGTCACGCGCCTGAAAGAATGGATGAAGGCCCGCGGGCTTCGGCTAAAAGACTGCATCAGCACGGCTTACAGCGACTCAATCAACGACCTGCCTTTGTTGCACTCCGTGAATCAGCCTGTGGCTGTGAGCCCAGATGCCAAACTGGCAGCCATTGCACAAGCCTCTGGCTGGCCGGTCTTGCACCTTCATTGAAGCTTTGTGGTGCAGGCGCTGACTCAGCGCTAGCCACCGGTTACAGGCACCAAACTCAGCTCAAATGCTTGCCCACAATACCGGCCAGCTCAAACATCGTCACCTGCGGCTTGCCAAACACACTCAAGAGCTTGGCGTCGGCGTTGATGGCGCGCTTGTTGGTGGCGTCTTGCAGGCCTTCAGCCTTGATGTAGTCCCACAGTTTTTTGATGACCTGCGTGCGGATAACCAGCTCGCCGCCAATGACAGCAGCCAGCGCGTCGCTGGGCTTGAGGCCCGTGCCCGGCTTGGCAACGCGGGCAACTTTGGCCTTGACGGCTTTTGCTGCAGGAACCTTTTTGGCTGCAACTTTTTTGGCCGCTGCCTTTTTGGCGGCGGGCACGCCTGCAGCTTTCACCGCAACCGTTTTGCCAAACGGCGTCTTGATGGTGGCCGTACCAGTTTTTGATGCAGGCGGTTTGCGCGGCGGAAACTTGGACGGCGCAAACTCAAAATTGACTTTGCCCGCCACACCATCCCAGGCCAGCATGGCCTTGAAAGCCCGCCGGGTGCGCATAGACACAAACTTGTCCAGCAGGTCGGTCTTGCCGGTCTCCAGCAGTTTGACCATCTGCTCGCGCTCAATTGGCTGCTGCAAAATCACCTGGCCGCTTTTGAAGTCGCAGTTCGGCGTGGGTTGCTCCAGTGTCGGCACCGATTTGTCGCACACATAGTTTTTGCCAAGCTCAAACACCATGCCGCCATGCTCGGTGCCGCACTTGGGGCACTTGCCCAGGGGCTCCTGCGCGCTGAAGTCCTGAATCTCGCCGGTTTCGGCATTTTTGTCGTCACCAAAATCAAACTCCAGCTTGTAGTTTTTGGTTTCCTCGTCAAACTTGATGACCATTTCGGCGGTGAAAGGCCAGCCCGCCTTGGAGCGAAAGCCTTCGAGTGGACCGATTTTTTTATCACGTAAAAACTGCTCGACTTCAGCCGTCTCAAAGGTGCGGCCCGCCGGGGTTTTACCAAATGAAAAACCGCAACCGCTGTCACCGTCCGTCCCTGTTTTTCCGGTGCAGGTGTAGCGCCGGTAGTTTTCTTTCACCACGCCGCCGCAGTTGGGGCAGGGTGTTTGCAGCGTTGCATAGTCGCCAGGAATGCTGTCCTTGTCGTAACCCTTGGCTTTGGCCACCATGCGTTCGGTCATGGTGGCAATTTCAGCCATGAAGGTTTCGCGGCTCAAAGCGCCCTTCTCCATCTGCGCCAGCTTGAACTCCCAGTCACCCGTGAGTTCGGCTTTTGAGAGCTCCTGCACGTCGAGCCCGCGCAGCAGCGTCATGAGCTGAAAGGCCTTGGCGGTAGGTATCAGCTCGCGGCCTTCGCGCAGCATGTATTTTTCGGCAATCAGGCCCTCGATGGTGGCGGCGCGGGTGGCTGGCGTGCCCAGGCCTTTTTCCTGCATGGCTTCGCGCAGTTCGTCGTCGTCAATGGTCTTGCCTGCGCCTTCCATGGCGCCCAGCAGGGTGGCCTCGCTGTAGCGGGCGGGCGGGCGGGTCTTCAGGCCTTTGGCGTCTGCCGTTTCGGTACGCACGGTTTCACCGGGCTTGACGGCAACCAGCGTTTTGCTGTCTTTTTCATCGGTGTTGTCGTCTTCGGCTTCCTTGCCGTAGATCGCCAGCCAGCCCGGCTTGACGAGCACCTTGCCTTCGGTTTTGAAACTATGCGTCATGCAAAGCGAAATCCGCGTGGTAACCAAATATTCAGCGCTGGGGTAGAACACCGCCATGAAACGTTTGACCACCAGGTCGTACAGCTTTTGCTCGGCCTCACTCAGGCCGCTCGGTGCCTGCAGGGTCGGAATAATCGCAAAGTGATCGCTGACCTTGGCGTTGTCAAAAATGCGTTTGTTCGGCTTGATGTAGTTGCCATTGAGTGCCACCAGCGCATGCGGCGCTAGGTGCCGCATACCGCTGTCGGCCAGCATTTCAAAGGTCTTTTTAACCACTGGCAAATAGTCTTCAGGCAGGGCCCGCGAATCAGTACGCGGGTAAGTCAAGGCCTTGTGGCGTTCGTACAGGCTTTGCGCAATCGACAGCGTGGTTTTGGCTGAAAATCCAAACTTGCCATTGGCCTCGCGCTGCAGCGATGTCAGGTCAAACAGCTGGCCGGGGGCCTGCGTGGTGGGCTTGCTTTCTTCGGTCACGGTGGCTGGTTTGCCGCGCACGGCGCTGGCAATGGCCAGGGCCTCGCGCTCGGACCAGACGCGGTCAGCTCTTAGCTCTGCATCGGGCTCAGCGTTCTCACTATTGGCCGCGGCTTTTCTCCACTTCGGGTCAAACCATTTGCCGGGGTAGTCGCCCGCCATCGCCTGAAAGCTCGCGTGCACTTCCCAGTAGTCTCGGCTGATGAACTTGCGGATTTTTTCTTCGCGCTCGACCACCACACTCAGCGTGGGCGTCTGCACGCGACCCACAGTGGTTAAAAAGAATCCGCCATCGCGCGAATTAAAGGCCGTCATGGCACGCGTGCCATTGATGCCGACCATCCAGTCGGCCTCGGAGCGTGAGCGTGCGGCATCGGCCAGGCCCTGCATCTGCTTGTCGCTGCGCAGGTTGTCAAACCCATCACGAATCGCGGCAGGGGTCATGGACTGCAGCCACAGGCGCTTGACCGGGTGTTTGCTTTTGGCGTACTGCTGGATCAGCCTGAAGATCAGCTCGCCTTCACGGCCGGCATCGCAGGCGTTGACGATGTTGCCCACGTCCTTGCGTTTGGTCAGCTTGACAATGGCGTTGAGCCGCGTCTTGGTCTTGTCCATCGGCTTCAGGTCGAAATAGGGCGGGATCACTGGCAGGTTGGCAAAACTCCACTTGCCGCGCTTGACGTCAAACTCTTCAGGGGCCTGAATCTCGACCAAATGGCCTACGGCTGAGGTAATGACCCAGTTGTCGCTCTCAAAGTACTCGTCGTGCTTTTCAAACTTGCCAGCCGTGGGCGTCATGGCGCGCACGATATCCTGCGCTACCGAGGGCTTTTCTGCAATCACCAGCGTTTTCAATTCGGTTGTCATAAGTACTTCTTCAAACCTTCTACGTCTTCGGGGAACATTTCCCCGCTTTCAGCAAAGACGACCTGACCACTGCGGCCGTCCTGCCCATTGATCTTCAATACCACCACCACTGGCAACCCAGCGGGTTTGGGCAGCCACCGGGCCACCTCCGCCGTCAGCATACCGGCCGGGAAGCTGTAGCCTTTGGCTTTTGTGTAGGCCGCTGCAGCTGCCGGCTGTTTGTCAATCGACAGCGCCAATACGCCCAGACCCACCGCCTTGTGCGCCCGCCACAGGGCTTCTATGTAAGGCGACTGCAGCGCACAAAAAGGACACCAGCTAGCCCACCAGTACACCACAAGCGTCTTGCC
>JANXTM010000268.1 GCA_025352405.1 Polaromonas sp. | reverse complement strand
TTTCCACTTCTATAAAACCAATCCGCTTTATCAAATTCTAAAAATGCCTTGTCGTATTCTTCTAATTTGTAAAGTATTTTACCTTTTAATACGAAGCAATCAGGAACCGTATTGTCAAAAGAAATAGATTGTTCAATATCGTAAAGTGCAGAATAATAATTGTCTAAATGTAGATTTGCTTTACTTCTAAAATAATAAGACTTAGGTGATTTTGGGAAAGATTTTAATTTGTCAGTAAAGAAAATTTGAGCGTCTGCATAATTTTTCTCAGAAATTAAAATCTCATAGGCTGGCCCACCAGCCGCCCGGGGCAGCCAGCACAGGTGCGCGCGCAGCCTTCATGGCCTGAATTTGTTTTTCAGCGTGGAGAAGATTTTCTATGCGCTTCCAGACCGCCGGACTGGGTGCGGCTTGCGGTTGCAACTCGGCTACCGAGGCCAGGCGACCTTGCCAGATCAGTGCAGCGGCACGGACAGGCGCATTGGCCCGAGCCAGCTGCTCGAAGCGCCTGCGCGCGCCACCGCGCAGCGTACCCAATGCGTAGCTGGCGGCGAGCTGCTCGATCAGCAATGGGTTGTTAATCACATTCATACGCTACCTTTTGTCGTGTCTTGCATTTGTTGTTGCCTTCATGTGAGCCTGGCCATACAGCCTCGCAACTGCTCCAGACCGCGCCGTATCCAGGTCTTGACAGTACCCAGCGGCAGCTTGAGTTGCTCCGCGAGCTCTCCATGGCTCATGTCACGCATGTAGGCCAGGCTGACCACCTCGCGCTGCTTGTTGTCGAGCTGGCTCAGACACTGGTGCAAGGCCAGGGCCTGCTCACTGGCCTGGGCGGTGTCCATGGGATTGGGTGAATCGCCCGCCACGGTGTCGGATATGACGTCATCAAGCTCTTGCATGCGGTCAGCCCGCTCGGATGCCCGGCGGCGCAAAAAATCAAGTCCGCGGCTGCGCACCACCAACCCCAGCCAAGCCATGGGCGGCGACAGCGTGGCCTTGTAATCACCTGCAATACGCCAGATCGTGATGAAAGCCTCTTGCAGCACGTCTTCGGCCCATTCTCGGTTGGTCACTACACGCACAGCCACCCCATAAAGCTTGGACGAGGTCAACTCGTACAGCTCCCGCAGGGCCTTTTCATCGGCCAGAGCAACACGGTCAAGCAGTGCAACCAATTGAATATCCGGGCTTTCTGTTTTCATGGACGTTATTGTCCTGCATTACAAGATACGACCAGAAGGCCCAAACGGATTCAGGGCACATTGCCTGAGTGACCTAAAATCATGGCTTTAAGGGTCAGACTGACCCTCAATCAAGCCCTTGCCTACCGCGTATTTGACTGACTACCCAACCCGCCCATGACCACTGAAAAAATCGACAACATCAGCGTCACAACGCAAGCCAACATTTACTTCGACGGCAAGTGCGTGAGCCACGGCATTACTTTTGCAGACGGCACCAAAAAATCAGTCGGCGTGATCTTGCCAGCCACCCTGACGTTCAGCACCGGTACGCCCGAAATCATGGAATGTGTAGCCGGTGCTTGCGAGTACAAACTGGCGGGCAGCGACGTTTGGGTCACATCCTCAACGGGCGAAAAATTCAGCGTCCCTGGCGATGCTAAATTTGATATCCGGGTGGCTCAGGGCCATGCCGCCTACCACTACATTTGCCACTTTGGCTGAAACCAGGAATCTTGATGTCCACCATACTCCAACATCTCCCCGCTGGCCAAAAAGTCGGTATTGCATTTTCAGGCGGCCTGGACACCAGCGCTGCCTTGCACTGGATGAAGCTTAAAGGCGCCATCCCCTACGCTTACACCGCCAATTTGGGCCAGCCCGACGAACCAGACTATGACGAGATCCCGCGCAAAGCCATGCAGTACGGCGCTGAAGCCGCCCGGTTAATTGATTGTCGCAGCCAGCTTGCCACAGAGGGCATTGCAGCGCTGCAAAGTGGCGCTTTTCACATCACCACCGCAGGCGTGACCTACTTCAACACCACGCCACTGGGCCGCGCCGTGACCGGCACCATGCTGGTGGCCGCCATGAAGGACGACAACGTCAATATCTGGGGTGACGGCAGCACTTACAAAGGCAATGACATCGAGCGCTTTTACCGCTACGGTTTGCTGACCAATCCCGACTTGAAGATTTACAAACCGTGGCTGGACCAGCTGTTCATTGATGAACTTGGCGGCCGCGCCGAAATGTCGGCTTTTATGACAGCGGCCGGTTTTGGCTACAAGATGTCGGCTGAAAAAGCCTACTCCACCGACTCGAACATGCTCGGCGCGACGCATGAGGCCAAAGATCTGGAGCATCTCAATAGCAGCATGAAAATCGTCAATCCCATCATGGGTGTTGCGTTCTGGAAAGACGACGTTGAAGTCAAGCGCGAAGAAGTCACCGTGCGTTTTGAAGAGGGCCAGCCGGTAGCGCTGAATGGTCAGCGTTTTGACTCGCTTGTTGAGCTGATTCTTGAAGCCAACCGCATCGGGGGTCGCCATGGCCTCGGCATGAGCGACCAGATCGAGAACCGCATCATTGAAGCCAAAAGTCGCGGTATTTACGAGGCCCCTGGCCTGGCCCTGTTGTTCATCGCCTATGAGCGGCTGGTCACCGGTATCCACAACGAAGACACGATAGAGCAGTACCGCGACAACGGCCGCAAACTGGGTCGCCTGCTCTACCAGGGCCGCTGGTTTGACCCGCAATCCATCATGTTGCGCGAAACCGCCCAGCGCTGGGTGGCTCGCGCCATCACGGGCGACGTCACCGTCGAATTGCGCCGGGGCAACGACTATTCTATTTTGAACACTGAATCAAACCACCTCACCTACAAACCCGAGCGTCTGAGCATGGAAAAAGTCGAAGGCGCGTTCACCCCACTAGACCGCATCGGCCAGCTGACCATGCGTAATCTGGACATTCTGGATACGCGCGACAAGCTGGGCATTTATGCCAATGCTGGATTATTGTCGCTCGCCAATGGCGGCGATCTGGTCAGGCTGTCTGACGACAGCGGTCAGTGATGGCGATGCAAAGATGGCAAACGACCAAACTTGCCGACGAGTCGGTCTCGGTCAAGGGCCACAAGCCTTGATAAAACCTGATTTGATCGTCGCTGGAAATTTGTAATTCTTTAAGTGGTCACAAGGCAGTCGGCAGCCTGCTGAACTTGTGCCATGCGCTCACTCGACTCGCGCCCCCGAGGCTTTTACCGCTACCGCCCAGTTGTCAAGCTCGCTCTTGAGATACGCGGCGGTTTGCTCGGGGCTATATTCCAGTGTCTCGGCACCCATGCCAAGCAGCCGCTCCTTTATCGCCGGCCTGCTTAGCGCGGCATTGAGTTCAGCGTTCATCTTCTGAATGACTGGCTTAGGCGTTCCCGCCGGGGCCAAGAAGGCCGCCCAGCTTTGTGCATTGAAGCCTGGCACGCCCGCCTCGGCCACTGTTGGCACATCAGGCATAGCCACAGAACGACGCCCACTCCCCACTGCTATCAGTTTAAGTTTGCCGCTTTTGACATGCGGAATGACAGCCGGACCGGATTCGAACATCATGCTGATCTCGCCACCAACCAGCGCGGTCAAGGCGGCGGCGGCGCCCTTGTAAGGCACATGCGTGATCTGCATACCGGTGTTGGCCTTGAGCAATTCCATCGTCAGGTGGTTGGTCAGGCCACTGCCACCTGAGCCGAAGTTGACTTTTCCAGGATTCTGCTTGACGTAGGCCAGCAGTTCCTTAAGATTATTGGCCGGAAAGTCTTTGTTGACGACCAGGAACTGGGCTACCACCACCATCATGCCGATAGGCTGAAAATCCTTCAGTGTGTCATAGGGCAATTTCGCATACAGGGATGGGTTGATGGCCAACGGCCCGCTGGACGCCATCAGCAGGGTGTAGCCGTCTGGCTGCGCGTTTTTCGCATGGTCGGTGCCGATGATGGCAGAGGCACCCGCTCTGTTGTCGACAAAAAAGGTCTGTCCGGTCGATTCAGTGAATTGCTGGGTCAGTGTGCGTGCCACCGTATCCGTGGTCTGACCTGCCGGAAAAGGAACGATCACCCGGACTGGCCGGTTGGGATACGCGTTCTGCGCAAGTGTCCAGCCAGACAGAACGCAGAGCAGTAGAGCGGGCAAACTTCGTTTCATGGGTGTCTCCGTGGGTCGGTAGGTGGGTAATACAAGCAGGTGACTCAATCCGGGGGCTGTGGCGTCGGCTGATTCCACGAGGTGACCAGCCGAAAACGGTCGGCGATGTACAGATTGGCTGACGCGCTCAACAGGCGTCCGCTCTGGTCAAAGTAGCAGCGCAGCATGCGCAACGCCGGACTGCCGACTTTCAGCTGCAGCAGTACAGCCGCTTCGGCAGGCATCAGGGTGGCTTCGATCTGCTGCAGCACCGAATGGACCTTCTGGCCATACAGCGTTTGCAGCAGGGCGTAGATGCTGACGTGGTCACCATGCAGATGCGCGGCAATGCCGGAAAATTCCGGGCGTAGGTAAACCTTGGTGAAAGAGATGGGGGCGTCCTGACCGGTCAGGTGCCGCTTGGTCTGCAATTCCACCCACTCGGAGCCGACATCGCATCGCAGGTCGCTCGCCAACTGCTCGTCGGCCGTGACGCGGCTCTCGCCGAGCAGTTCCAGACGGGTAGTGTTGGTGTAGTCCATCAGCTCCTTGAGTGAGCCCAGCGCTGCAACATAAGGCGCCGCCGGCCGGGCCGCCAAGACGATAGTCCCGATGCTCGGGCGGCGTGAGATCAGGCCGCTGTCGACCAGTTTTCGCGTGGCCTCGCGCACAGTGTGGCGGCTGACGCCGTAAGTCTTGCCAAGTTGGCCTTCCGTAGGCAGCAGGCTGCCCACCGGGTACTTGCCGCTATTGATGTCCCTGAGCAAAAATTCATGCAGCCAGACATATCGCGGAAGTGTCGTAGTCGGTGAAGGTTTAGCGTTTTTCATATAGACGTGCTCTTTATACGTACAAAGTTTTCATTTGTAAATATGTATTTGTACGGACAATAAAAGAACAATTCTGTGCAACCATCTAAAGCATGCCCGTACCTTACTGGAAACCCAAGCATGCCTGCTAACTGCACTTTTAGGAACGTCCCCCCAGGTCCCTTTTCTGGCCTTGTCGTGGTAGAGCTGGGGCACAGCGTTGCCGCACCTTTTGCAGGTCAGATTTTCAGTGAGCTCGGAGCGCAGGTCATCAAGATCGAGAAAGCCGATGGCGACGATGCCCGCAAGTGGGGGCCGCCGTTCTGGGAAGGCGCTTCCGCCT